>CAMEIH010000011.1 GCA_945917985.1 uncultured Clostridium sp.
GGCCGGGGCTAATGTTTCAATTATTTTAGGACATTTTCAAAAATGCTTGACAGCAAAACTTTTCATAAAATTTGTGGTTCCCTTTTTGACAGATTAAGGGTATAATCAGAATATATGTAAAAATTTAAGGAGGCAGTCTATGAAATCTTCTTCGATGAATACCCATATGGGAAACATTTCTATTGATAATGAAGTAATTGCCCAGTATGCCGGCAGCGTAGCTATGGAATGCTTTGGTATTGTCGGTATGGCTGGCATTAATGTAAAAGACGGACTGGTTAAGTTGTTAAAGATGGATAGCATCACCAGAGGTATTAATGTATCCATTAAAAATAATAAGCTTACACTTAATTTTCATGTTATCGTTGCATACGGTGTAAGTATACTGGCAGTGACCGACAACCTGATCAGCAACGTCAAATATAAGGTAGAGGAATTTACCGGTATCGAAATCGAAAAAATAAACATCTTTGTTGAAGGTGTTAGAGTGATTGACTAATAGGAGGATATATTTGTGGTTAATACAATCGACGCTAAGTTACTTTCAAAGATGTTCTTAGCTGGTGCAAAAAATTTGGAATCCAAAAAGGAATGGATCAATGATCTGAACGTTTTTCCCGTGCCGGATGGTGATACCGGAACGAATATGACACTTACCATTATGTCTGCAGCAAAGGAAGTTTCCGGTATGGATGATCCCGACATGCTTTCTTTATGTAAGGCTATTTCTTCCGGATCTCTTCGGGGTGCAAGAGGAAATTCCGGTGTTATCCTGTCTCAGCTCTTCAGAGGTTTCACGAAAGTCATCAGAGAAAAGGACGAGCTTACCATCCCTGTTCTTGCAGATGCCTTTGATAAAGCGGTAGAAACAGCATATAAAGCTGTAATGAAGCCGAAAGAGGGAACAATTCTTACTGTTGCAAAGGGAGCTGCAGAAAAAGCCAGAGAACTTACAAACGATGGATGTGAGGATTTATCCTATTTTTTTGACGAAGTGATCAAATATGCGGATGAAGTCCTTTTAAAAACACCTGAAATGCTTCCCGTATTGAAGCAGGCCGGTGTTGTGGATTCCGGTGGTCAGGGACTTATGCAGGTGCTGAAAGGTGCCTACGATGCGTTCCTCGGCAAAGAAATTGATCTGTCAATTCCTGAAGTAACCCATGTGAAGCCTACACAGATGAGCATGGATGCCCAGGCAGAGGCGGATATCAAGTTTGGATATTGCACGGAATTCATTATCATGTTAACCAGGAATTTCAATATCAAACAGGAAATTGATTTCAAAGAATATCTGGAATCAATCGGTGATTCTATTGTCGTTGTTGCAGATGATGATGTTGTCAAAGTACATGTGCATACCAATGATCCCGGTCTTGCAATCCAGAAAGCACTGAAATATGGTGCCCTTTCTAATATGAAGATTGACAATATGCGTTTGGAACATCAGGAAAAACTGTTTAAGATGGAAGAAACCGCAAAGGAGCAGGATGCAGAAGCAGAAATGCCGCATAAGGATACCGGATTTATCGCAGTATCTGTAGGTGAGGGTATCAATGAGATCTTTAAAGGACTGGGCGTTGATTATATTATTGAAGGTGGACAGACAATGAATCCCAGTACGGAGGATATGCTGAATGCCATCGACAAAGTAAATGCGGACACCATTTTTGTGCTTCCGAATAATAAAAACATTATTCTTGCTGCAAATCAGGCTAAAGCAATGGTGGATGATAAGAATATCATAGTCATTCCAACGAAAACAGTGCCCCAGGGAATTACAGCAGTTATCAATTATGTTCCCGATCTTTCCGCGGAAGATAACGAGGAGACCATGAACGGAGAAATCTCCAATGTCAGAACAGGACAGGTTACGTATGCGGTAAGAGATACTGTGATCGAAGATAAGGAGATCAGACAGGGCGACTACATGGGAATCGGTGACAAAGGAATTCTTTCCGTCGGTGCCGATGTTGCCGATGTCACATTTGAGATGATTCGGAATATGATGGATGATTCTCTCGAATTAATCAGTATCTATTATGGCTCAGACGTGGAAGAAGCAGATGCTGAGGAATTAAAGAAAAAAGTGGAAGAAACATACCCGTCATGTGATGTTGAATTACAGTTTGGCGGACAGCCTATTTATTATTATATTGTATCGGCAGAATAAAATCTGCGTCACCAGAAATGAATGAAAAAGAAAAGGACGGCGAGAACCGTCCTTTTTGTTAATGAGGGCAATATGAATTATTCTGATCAAATTACGAGCATCAAAGGTATCGGGGATAAGACCGCAAAACTGTTTGAAAAAATATCCATTTATACAGTTCGTGATCTTCTTGATCATTTCCCCAGAGATTATGAGGAATTTGGTCCGCCTGTAAAGGCGGCAGAAGCTCCCCAGGATTTACCTGTAACGCTGGAACTTACTGTTCTTTCCGGTTTTCAGTGGAAAAAGGTAAGACAGCTTTCCATCGGGACAGGGCTGGCGGCAGATGATACCGGAAAAGTTTCCATCACATTTTTTAACGCACCTTATTTGAAAAATGTGATCAAAGGCGGCGGCGTATATCTGATGCGGGGAAAACTGAAGAAGGAACGCGGTATGCTTCATATGGATCAGCCAAAGCTCTATACCTATGAAGAATACCGAAAAATAATGGGTTCTCTGCAGCCGAAATACGGACTTACCTTTGGGCTTACCAACCATACTGTTGCAAAAGCCATGAAACAGGCGCTAAATGCTGTGAATGAGGAAGAATATCTTCCCGATGAAATCATTAGAGAGTATCAGCTTGTATCCCGCAGGGAAGCTTATCAGGGCATTCATTTTCCGAAAAGCTATGAAGAGATGTTACGTGCCAGAAAACGTCTTTCCTTTGACGAATTCTTTTTGTTTTTAATTCAGTTAAGAAAACTGAAAGAAGTGAATGAAGATCAGATTTCCTCTTATCCCATGATAGAGACCGCAGATGCCGGAAGGCTCATGGAAGCGCTTCCTTATCAGTTGACTTCTGCCCAGCTAAGAGTGTGGGAGGAGATCAAGACTGATCTTGTAAGCGGAAAAAGTATGAATCGGCTTGTGCAGGGAGATGTGGGATCCGGAAAGACTATTTTGGCCTTTCTCTCTTTACTGATGGCTGTTTCCAACGGTTATCAGGGAGCACTTATGGCGCCCACGGAAATTCTGGCAAGGCAGCATTATGAGCAGATGATGAAAATGACAGAGAACTATCATTTGCCTTTTAAACCGGTTCTTCTCACAGGCTCTGTTTCAGCTTCAGGCAAAAAAAAGCTTTATGAAAAAATAGAAACAGGAGAAGCCAACGTGGTCATCGGAACCCACGCGCTGATTCAGGAAAAAGTAAACTACCGTAATCTTGCCCTTGTGATCACAGATGAACAGCATCGCTTTGGCGTAAAACAGCGGGAGGCATTGAGTGATAAAGGCGGACATGCACATGTGCTTGTTATGAGTGCCACACCCATTCCCAGAACACTTGCCATTATTCTCTATGGAGATCTGCATCTGTCCGTAGTGGATGAACTGCCCGCTGACAGACTTCCTATAAAGAACTGTGTGGTAAATACCGGCTATCGCAAAAAGGCCTATGAATTTATTGAAAAGGAAGTGGCAAACGGTCATCAGGTTTACGTGATTTGTCCTATGGTAGATGCGAGTGAAGAGACAGACGACATCGAAAATGTGATTGACTATTCCGCTAAGCTTAAAAGTGAACTTCCCGACCGGATTCATGTGGAATATCTTCACGGCAAAATGAAGCCTGCCGAGAAAAACAGAATCATGGAAGCATTTTCTGACGGTGATATTGATGTGCTTGTTTCAACAACGGTAATCGAAGTCGGCATCAATGTTCCCAATGCAACGGTAATGATGGTTGAAAACGCAGAGCGGTTTGGCCTTGCACAGCTCCACCAGCTCAGAGGAAGGATCGGAAGAGGAAAGAATCAGTCCTACTGCATTTTTATCAGTGGAAATGACAACCAGAGATCTATGGACAGATTAAAGATTTTGAACCAGTCCAACGATGGATTTTATATAGCGGAAGAGGATTTGAAGCTGCGTGGTCCCGGCGATCTGTTCGGTATCAGACAGAGCGGTGTTATGGAATTCAAGATAGCAGATATTTATCAGGACAGTAATCTTCTTAAAAAAATCAGTGTTACTGTGGATCATATCTTACAGGAGGACAATGAACTTTCCTCCCCAAAATACTTTTCCGTGAGACAATTTTTGAACCAAAATGCGGTAAATTTTATTGACTTTAGAACAATCTGACAGTAAGATATACTTGTATGCTTGTCTTTTAAAAACACAAGATGTTGTATGTTGACAGATACCAAACGACGATATGCTTTGTGAGTCGTCTTATTGGTCTAAGAAAGGAAAATTATTCATGAGCAAGGTTGCAATTGTAACGGACAGTAACAGTGGTATTACACAATCACAGGGAAAGGAGCTTGGCATTTTTGTCCTTCCCATGCCTTTTATGATCAATGAAGAGCCATTTCTTGAAGATATTGATTTGACACAGGATGAATTTTATCAAAGACTGGAGGCCGGCGCTGATGTGATTACCAGTCAGCCTTCTCCGGAATCTGTTCTCAATTTGTGGGAAGAAATATTAAAGGAGTATGATGAGATTGTTCATATTCCCATGAGCAGCGGATTATCCGGCTCCTGTCAGAGCGCGATTATGCTTTCAGAGGACTTTGACGGGAAAGTACAGGTCGTGAATAATCAGCGTATTTCCGTTACACAACGGCAGTCCTGTCTGGATGCAAAGCTTCTTGCAGAAAGAGGAATGAATGCCGTGGAGATCAAGGATTTCCTGGAAAAAGATAAATTCAATTCCAGTATCTACATTATGCTGGATACCTTGTATTATCTGAAAAAGGGCGGACGCATCACTCCTGCCGCTGCAGCCATAGGAACACTTTTGAAGCTTAAGCCTGTACTCACGATTCAGGGCGATAAACTGGATGCCTTTGCCAAAGCAAGAACTGCCACACAGGGGAAATCCATTATGATAAATGCCATCAGGAATGACATGGAGAACCGATTCGGTGGTGCACGCGCGGACAATATCTGGCTCCAGGTTGCCTACACCAAAGACAGAGAGGCGGCAGAACAGTTCAAGGAAGAGCTTTTAAAGGAATTTCCGGGCTTTGACATTCAGATGGATCCCTTGTCCTTGAGCGTATCCTGTCACATCGGGCCGGGATCTCTTGCAGTTGCCTGCTGCAAAAAAATTTAGAAAGAGGTTTTTTAAATGGCAAAAGAACCAATCTATGATGCCTCCAGCATAACCGTTCTGGAAGGTCTTGAAGCAGTTAGAAAAAGGCCCGGTATGTACATCGGCAGTGTTTCTACCAAGGGTCTGAATCATTTGATTTATGAAATCGTGGACAATTCTGTAGACGAGCATCTGGCCGGATATTGTGATACCATTAAAGTTACTTTGGAAGCGGATGGATCTGCAACCATAGAAGACAACGGACGTGGTATTCCTGTTGGTATGCACGAAAAGGGTGTCAGCGCAGAACGTCTTGTATTTACCACACTTCATGCCGGTGGTAAGTTTGACAATTCCGCCTATAAAACAAGCGGTGGTCTTCACGGTGTGGGTTCCTCTGTGGTGAATGCACTTTCCACCTATATGACAGTACGGATCAAGAACGGCGGAAATCTCTATGAAGATAAATATGAGAGGGGAAATCCCACCATAGAACTGATTGACGGACTTCTGCCTGTGATCGGAAAAGCAAAAGGAACCGGAACTACCATCAATTTTCTGCCGGATGATACGATTTTTGACAAGACCAGGTTCAAGGAGGATGAAATTAAGAGCAGACTCCATGAGACTGCATACTTAAATCCGGGACTTACCATTGTTTTTGAAGACAAAAGAAAAGAAGAGACGGAACATCTGGAATTTCATGAGCCTGACGGTATTATCGGATTTATCAAGGATATGAATAAGTCTAAGGAAACCCTTCATGACGTGATCTATTTTACGGGCGAAGCGGAAGGAATCACCGTGGAAGGTGCCATTCAGTATGTCAATGAGTTCCATGAAAATGTCCTTGGTTTCTGTAATAATATCTATAACTCGGAAGGTGGTACGCATCTGACCGGTTTTAAGACAGCTTTCACGAATATCATCAATACTTATGCAAGAGAACTGAATATTCTGAAGGATAAAGACATCAATTTCACAGGTGCCGATGTGCGAAATGGTATGACAGCCGTCATTTCCATCAAACATCCGGATCCCCGCTTTGAAGGCCAGACCAAGACAAAGCTTGACAATCAGGATGCTGCCAAGGTTGTCAGCAAAGTGACAAACGATGAACTCGTCCGCTATTTTGACAGAAATCTTGAAACCTTAAAGAATATCATCGGCTGTGCGGAGAAAGCCGCCAAAATCCGTAAGACGGAAGAAAAAGCAAAGACAAATATGCTGACAAAGCAGAAATTCTCCTTTGATTCTAACGGAAAGCTGGCAAATTGTGAGTCAAAGGATGCCTCCAAATGTGAGATTTTTATCGTAGAAGGAGATTCTGCGGGAGGAAGCGCAAAAACCGCAAGAAATCGTGCTTTCCAGGCGATTTTACCTATCAGGGGAAAAATCCTGAACGTGGAGAAAGCGAGCATCGATAAGGTCCTTGCCAACGCCGAGATTAAGACCATGATCAACGCCTTCGGCTGTGGCTTTTCGGAAGGCTACGGCAATGATTTTGACATAACCAAGCTTCGTTACAACAAGATCATTATCATGGCGGATGCGGATGTGGACGGTGCCCATATTTCCAATCTGTTGCTCACTCTGTTTTATCGTTTTATGCCGGAGCTTATTTTTGAAGGCCATGTTTATATAGCAATGCCGCCTCTCTATAAGGCAATGCCAAGTAAAGGAGAGGAAGAGTACCTCTATGATGACAAGGCTCTTGAAAAATACCGCAAAAAGCATAAAGGACCTTTTACGCTGCAGCGATACAAGGGGCTTGGAGAGATGGATGCAAACCAGCTTTGGGAAACCACCTTAAACCCGGAAACCAGAATGCTGAAGCTGGTAGAAATAGAAGATGCACGTATGGCATCGGAAGTAACAGAACTCCTGATGGGGACTGATGTTCCTCCAAGAAAGGCGTTTATTTATGATCACGCACAGGATGCGGAACTGGATATATAAGAAAGGCTTTGTGAGTAAATGGAAGAGAAGATCATTAAAACAGAATATTCTGAGGTAATGCAGAAATCCTTTATCGATTATGCCATGAGCGTTATCATTGCCAGAGCGCTTCCTGATGCAAGGGATGGTCTGAAGCCTGTTCAGCGGCGTACTTTATACGATATGCATGAGCTTGGCATCCGGTATGATAAGCCTTATCGTAAAAGTGCCCGTATTGTTGGTGATACTATGGGTAAATATCACCCTCATGGAGACAGTTCTATCTATGAAGCTCTTGTTGTGATGACGCAGGATTTCAAAAAGGGGCTTCCTCTCGTGGACGGTCATGGTAATTTCGGGAATATAGAGGGAGACGGCGCAGCTGCCATGCGTTATACAGAGGCAAGGCTTTCTCAGGTGACACAGGAAGCATTTCTGTCTGATCTTGATAAAGATGTTGTGGATTTTATGCCAAACTTTGATGAGACCGAAAAGGAACCTACCGTTCTTCCTGCTAAGTTTCCCAATCTCCTTGTAAACGGTTCCGAAGGAATTGCGGTCGGTATGGCAACCAGCATTCCTCCCCATAATCTTGCGGAAGTGATTGATGCTGTCAAAGCCTACATGAAGGATGAAACGATTTCCAATGAAGGTCTTATGAAATATATCAAAGGCCCCGATTTTCCCACAGGCGGAATCGTGATCAATAAAGACGAGTTAAAACAAATTTATGAAACAGGTGTAGGGAAAATAAAAATCCGCGGCAAAGTGGATGTAGAGAAGGGAAAAGCAGGAAAAACCTATGTGGTAATCAGTGAAATTCCCTATCCTATGATTGGTGCCAATATCGCTAAATTTCTGATGGATGTAGCTGCTCTTTCCGAGCAGAAAAAGACCATGGATATCGTAGATATCACCAATCAGTCCTCCAAAGAAGGAATCCGTATTGTAATTGAACTTAAGAAGGATGCAGACGTTGATAATTTTATCAATATGCTCTACAAAAAGACCAGGTTAGAAGACACCTTCGGAGTCAATATGCTTGCCATTGCAGATGGTCGTCCCGAAACTATGAGTCTTAAACAGATCATTAAATGCAACGTTGATTTCCAATACGAGGTCAATACCAGAAAATATAATACTCTGCTTCAGAAAGAACAGGAAAAGAAAGAGATTCAGGAAGGTCTGATCAAGGCCTGCAATGTGATTGATCTGATCATAGAGATTTTGAGAGGTTCCAAGGATCGTGCCATGGCCAAAGCATGTTTGGTGGAGGGCAAGACGGATGGAATCAAATTTAAATTCAAAGAGTCAAAGATCATGGCATCCCAGCTTGCCTTTACGGAAAAACAGGCAAATGCCATTCTCGAAATGCGTTTATACAAACTGATCGGGCTTGAACTGGAAGCTCTGATCAATGAACATGAAGAGACCATGGCAAATATCTATCGTTACGAGGATATTCTTTCCAGGCGTGATGCTATGGCTCAGGTAATCATGAATGAGCTTGATGATATCAAAAAATCTTATGGCAGACCCAGAAAAACTGTGATAGAAAACATGGCAGAAGCTGTTTACGAAGAGAAAAAGCCGGAAGCAATGGATGTTGTATTTTTGATGGACCGTTTCGGCTATGCCAAGACCATCGACACCGCAACTTATGAAAGAAATAAAGAAGCTGCCGATAATGAGAACAAGTATGTATTTACCTGTAAGAATACGGGTAAGATATGTGTGTTCACCAACATGGGACAGCTTCACACCATAAAGGTCTCCGATATTCCTTACGGAAAGTTCAGGGATAAAGGAATACCCATTGATAATATCAGTAATTACAATTCCGAAAAAGAAATGGTAATTGCTGTCACAAGTCAGACAGATTTAAACCTTTACCGTGTTGTATTTGCGACAAAACAGTCCATGCTGAAAATTGTGGACGGTGGTGAATTTGATGTTTCCAAGCGCACCGTTGCTTCCACCAAACTGCAGGATGGCGATGAAGTCGTAAACGTTACTGTTTTAAATGATCAGAAGGAAATCGTATTACAGTCCGCGGAAGGATATTTCCTCAAGTTTTCTCTGGATGAGATACCGGAAAAGAAAAAGGGAGCTGTCGGTGTCCGCGGCATGAAACTTGGGCCGAAGGATTTTGTGGAAAATGTTTACTTTACCGGTATTTGGGCAAAGACCATCGAATACAAAGAAAAGCAGCTGGAGCTTTCCAGATTAAAAGCCGGAAAACGCGACACCAAGGGAACAAAAATCAGAATCTGACAAGGAGAACCGGATGAGAGTAATTGCAGGGACTGCCAGAAGTTTAAAATTAAAGACACCGGAAGGACAAGGGACAAGGCCTACCACTGACCGAATCAAGGAAACACTGTTCAATATGATACAGATGACTGTTCCCGGCAGTATTTTTATCGATCTGTTTTCCGGAAGCGGCGGAATCGGCATTGAAGCGTTAAGTCGTGGTGCAAAGCACGCTTATTTTGTGGAAAATGCCAAAGAGGCCATAAGTTGTATTCAGGAAAATCTGGTATTTACAAAATTTACGGATAGAGCTACACTGTTAAAGCAGGATGTTCTGTCGGCATTATCCATGATCTCGGAAAAGGAAGCCGATATCGTTTTTATGGATCCGCCTTATGAACTGTCCATCGAAGAAAGTGTATTTCATGCACTTGCAGAGCAGAAATATATCACAGAAAACACCGTGATCATTGTTGAAGCAAAGCTTGACAGGAATTTTGACTTCCTGAATGAACTTGGTTTTGAAGTGACCAGGGAAAAAATTTACAAAACGAACAAGCATGTTTTTTGCAGAAAGGTCAGTTAAATGAAAACAGCAATTTATCCGGGAAGCTTTGACCCGGTTACCTATGGTCACCTCGATATCATCAAGAGAGCAGCGGAGATCTTTGACGAATTAACAGTCAGCGTTCTGAACAATAAGCAAAAAACTCCATTGTTTTCTGTAGAAGAACGTGTTAATATATTGAAAGAAGCAACGAAGGATATTCCCAATGTAAAAGTGGAATCTTTCAGCGGACTTTTAGTGGATTATGCCAAGTCCCGCAATGTTCATGTTGTGATCAGGGGACTTAGAGCCATCACTGATTTTGAATATGAATTGCAGAATGCACAGACGAACGCATTGCTCTCAAAGGGGGCACTTGATACCGTATTCTTAACCACAAAACTTGAATATGCCTATCTCAGTTCTTCCAGTGTGAAAGAGATTGCAAGTTTTAAAGGTGATATTTCCATGTGTGTTCCTGAGTTTGTTGCCAAAATGGTTTATGATAAATATGGATATAATAAGTAAATGGGGGTCAATGAATGAGCAGCAGAATTGAACAACTGATCGATGAGATCGAAGAGTACATAGATGGTTGTAAATATCAGCCCTTTTCCAACACGAAAATCGTTGTTGATAAAGAAGAAATTGATGAACTTCTCCGTGAACTGCGAATGAAAACACCTGATGAGATCAAGCGCTATCAAAAGATTATCAGTAATAAGGAAGCTATCTTAAGTGATGCCAGAGCCAAAGCCGAGGCATTGATCAATGAAGCTACCATTCATACCAATGAACTGATCAATGAGCATGAGATCATGCAGCAGGCATATGCACAGGCGAACGAAGTGGTTACCATGGCTACCCATCAGGCTCAGGAAATTCTTGACAATGCAACTATGGAAGCCAACAATATGAGAACGGCTGCCATGCAGTATACGGATGGAATCCTTGCCAATGTAGAAAATCTGCTGAATCAGACAATGAAAACAACTCAGGAGCATTTTGACAGTTTTATGGGTGCACTTAACAATTATAATGATGTGGTAAATGCAAACCGTGTGGAACTGAATCCTCCGGAACCGGATTCCTATGTCGGGGACAGTTCAGAAAGCGATACGAATTCAGATGATTTAAATCTGGATATGCTGTAAGAAAAAATACAGTCCGGCTTACTAAATTGGTAAGCCGGTTTTTTTGTAAAAGGATAAGTAAAAATAATGAAAAAATTGCAAATGATATTATCAGTATCCATTTTTCTTCTCTTTCTTTTCTGGATGCAGGTCCCGTTATCTGTTTATGCAGATGAGGATCCCACAGTGATCGTGATTGATCCGGGTCATGGGGGAGATAATCTGGGGGCTGAATTTGATACTTATACAGAAAAAAATATGACAATGACAGTTGCACTTGCCATGAAGGAGGAACTGGAAAAATATGACAATGTGATCGTGTATCTTACCCGTGAAGGTGATGAGAGTATGTCTATAAAGGACAGAGCCTTATTTGCCAAGGAAAAGAATGCAGATTTTCTGTTCTGTCTTCATTTCAACAGTTCTGTTAATCATAATCTTTACGGTGCAGAGGTATGGGTATCTGCCTTTGGCGATTATTATGTATTGGGAAGACAATTTGCAGAGATCAATATGCAGCTCTTTGAAGAGATGGGGCTTTTTTCCAGAGGGATTAAGGTCCGGCTAAATGACAGTGATGATAATTATTATGGTATTTTACGGTACTGTACTGATTTGGGGGTTCCCTCCGTTTTGATTGAGCACTGCCACTTGGATAACAGTATGGATTTTCCCTTTTATCAAAAGGGTGAGGAGCAGCTAAAAGAATTTGGTCGAAAGGATGCAGAGGCTGTTGCAAAATATTTTGGTCTTACTTCCTCTTTGACCGGTGCTGACTACAGCAATTTCCCGAAAGCTGATATCTCTTATCAGGAAATCGTAAGACCTGACAAAACCGAGCCGGAGGAATGTTCCATCGAAGTACTTTCTGTGAATGAGAAAGAAGCAACTGCTTCGGTAGCTATCCATGCCAAGGATGCTGACAGTTATATTCAATACTACAACTACAGCCTTGACGGAGGGAATACCTGGTCAGAATTGCTATCATGGCCCAGAACTTACTGGAACAGTTCTGAGGATGATTATGTTTTCACAGTGCAGCTTCCCTTTGATCAGGATATTGAGCTTCGCGCCGCTGCTTATAATGGATATGATGTTTTTACCGAAAGCAATATTGTAATGATACCGGCCATTGCCTCACCGGCAACACCTTCTCCCTCTGTCGTGAAGAAGGATACCACGGCGATAGAAACCTACAAGGAAATCACTTATGAATCTTCCCCGGATGAATCTTATTTCAGCAGGCAGGAGAAAGCTTATCTGATTTTGCTGATCTTACTGATCAGTCTGATTATGGCAGGTATTTTGTACGCAATGATCAGAATGATACTAAAGTTAAAAAAATATAATAACCGGCACAGAGAACCGTGAGAATCATTTTATGGATCACATATTTCTTTAAGGAAAGATCTGTTCCCTGAAGAGAACTGTTCGTCTGTGCCATACAGGATAATCCGCCAAAACTGAGCATGATAAGGCTAACGACAGGTGCACGGTCACCAAGGCTTGCGAGACCTCCTGTAATTTCCAAAAAGGTGCTTACAACCGCTTTTGCCGTTTCATTTTTCCTAAAAAAAAGAGCCGGGAAAACATTTAAAAGATTAAAAATAATCATATAGCCACCAAGCTTCGTAATACCGCCAAGCGAGGACATGACAGACTCATCCATGGCTTTTAGAAGCGAAGTGACAGGAGGATTTTTTTCTGCCTGTTCATAATGGGCTCTCAGGCGATTTCGAAACAGTGTATGACGCAGAAAAATTCCGTAAAGGAGAGGTATGCCGTACATTCCGAAGAGAAAAGGCATAACTTTGTTTTGCACGCCCATAGTCGGCAGGGCAAAGCTGACAAAATAAACAGGGCCTATGTTATTGCAGAAGGAGAGCAGGAATTCGGCTTCCGATTTTGTGATCATTTTTCTATCGTAGAGCTGGGCTGTCACAACGGCTCCCATAGGAAAACCGCACAAAAACCCTGTTATAATGGCATAGAGACAGTTTCCGTTTACTCGAAAAAGAGGGGTAAAAAACGGTTTTACAAGTTTGACGAAGGAATCCGTGAGATCCATACGAATCATGATTCCGGACAGCACCATAAACGGAAACAGGGTCGGAATCATTTTCTCAAACCAGAGAGTAAGTCCGTTACATGCATAAAAAAGGCACTCAGACGGGTACAAAAGTATAACTATCGTGAGAATAAAGACAGCTCCGGTGGAAAGAAACAGATTAGGATTTTTTCTCAAAACAGTGGTTCTTTTCTTATTTTGTGTTATTATTATATCTATGAGAATTGACAAGTTATTATGCGAATTGAATATCGGCTCAAGAAGTGAAGTAAAAGTACTTCTCAAAAAAGGTCTCATCACTGTAAACGGAGAAAAATTATTGAAACCGGAAACAAAAATAGATGAGAAGACAGCCGTTGTTTCTTATAAAGGGAAGGAGTACCGGTATCAGCCTTTTGTCTACTATATGATGAATAAACCGGCAGGTGTTGTCAGTGCTACAGAGGATTCTCTTTCCGAAACGGTTCTGGATGTGCTTGCCGAAAATTTAAAAGAGATCTATGGGAATGATCTTTCCGGAGTTCCGATCAGAGATATTTTCCCTGTCGGAAGACTTGACAAAGATACTGTAGGTCTTTTGCTGCTGACCAATGACGGCGAACTTGCCCATAATCTGTTGTCTCCAAAAAAACATGTGGAAAAGCGTTATTATGTGGAAACAGATCTTTCCATTACCCGGGATGCGGCAGATCGTCTGATGAAAGGCGTTGCCATTTCTGAACAGGAATTTACAAGAGAAGCAAAGGTGGAGCTTCTTTCAGATAAGGAATGCATCATTGCCATTACAGAAGGCAAATTTCATCAGGTAAAGAGAATGTTTCAGGCTGTGGGACTGAAAGTATTGTATTTAAAAAGAATTTCCATGGGAAGTCTTTTTTTGGATGAAACATTGCCCGAAGGAAAAGTTCGTGAATTAACACAGGAAGAGGTTTACCGTTTATGTTAGAAAATATTAAAGCTGTACTGTTTGATCTTGACGGCACACTGGTTGACTCTATGTGGGTATGGAAGGATATCGATATTGAATATCTGGGGAAATTCGGGTATGCGCTCCCGGACGGACTTCAGAATGAAATAGAAGGAATGAGTTTTTCCGAAACAGCAGTCTATATCAAAAATAAATTCCAGATCCCCGATCCCGTTGAAAAGATGAAAGCAGACTGGAACCGCATGGCATGGGATAAATATACGCATGAAGTACCCTTGAAGGACGGCGTTCGGGAGTTCCTTGATCACTGTCATAAAAATGATATTCGTCTTGGTATTGCCACTAGTAATTCCAGAGAGCTTGTAGATAACATCATCAAGGTTCACGGTCTTGAAAGCTATTTTTCCGGTGTCGTGACAGGATGTGAAGTAGAAAAAGGGAAGCCTGCACCTGATGTTTATCTGGAAGCTGCCAAAAGATGCTGTGTTTCTCCCGAAAATTGTCTCGTATTCGAGGATATCCTTCCCGGAATACTCGCCGGAAAGGCAGCCGGCATGAAGGTCTGTGCGGTGGAGGATGCGTATTCTCTTTCTCAAAAAGAAGAGAAACAGAATGCTGCAGATTATTACATTAGAAATTATTATGAAATTGCTATATAAACAGCAGGAGGTAACTTTGTCAGAAGGATTTTTGCCCCTCACAAGACAGGATATGCTTGACAGGGGTCTTGACCAGCTTGATTTTGTATATATCATCGGGGATGCTTACGTAGACCATCCTTCTTTTGGACATGCCATTATCAGCCGTATTCTGGAATCCCACGGCTATACCGTTGGGATTATATCCCAGCCGGACTGGAAAGATGATGAGAGCATTACCATTTACGGAAAACCCAGACTTGCTTTTTTGATATCGGCAGGAAATATGGATTCCATGGTAAATCACTATTATGTCTCCAAAAAGAAACGTAAGGTCGATGCATATACGCCCGGTGGGGTTATGGGAAAAAGACCCGATTACGCCACCATTGTATATGGAAATCTGATCAGGCATACCTACAAGGATGTTCCCGTGATCATCGGTGGAATAGAGGCAAGTCTTCGCAGGCTTGCACACTATGATTACTGGAGTAATTCCTTTAAGCATTCTGTCTTGCTTGACAGTCAGGCAGACATGATTTCCTACGGAATGGGTGAGCATTCCATTGTGGAAATTGCAGATGCCCTTGCTTCCGGAATGGACATCAGGGACATTACGTACATTCCCGGTACCGTTTATAAAACAAAAGATATTTCCGGTATTACAGGTTTTTCGGACGAGAAGCTGAACGGGATTTTACTTCCTTCCTATGAGGAAATGAAGAAGGACCCTGCTCTTTATGCTAAAAGTTTCGGTATTCAGTATGAAAATACGGATCCTTTTACAGGCAGAATCCTCGCGGAGCCTTATGATCACGGTGTATATGTGGTTCAAAATCCTCCCGCCATGCCTCTTACTACACAGGAGATGGATGATGTTTATGCACTTCCCTATATGCGTACCTTTCATCCTTCCTACAAAGAGAGGGGCGGGGTCCCGGCCATCAAGGAAATCAAGTTTTCTCTGATCAGCAATCGTGGATGCTTTGGCGGCTGCAGCTTTTGTGCCCTCACGTTTCATCAGGGAAGAATTGTCCAGACAAGAAGCCATGAATCGATTCTAAGCGAAGCAAAAGAAATGACAAAAGATCCGGAGTTCAAGGGATATATACACGATGTAGGAGGGCCGACAGCCAATTTCAGACAGCCATCCTGTGAGAAGCAGTTAAAAGCCGGCGTGTGTAAAAACAAACAATGTCTGTTTCCGGAACCCTGTCATAATTTGAAAGCAGACCATAAAGATTATCTTTCCTTACTCAGAAAACTGCGTTCCCTTCCCGGGGTAAAAAAGGTCTTTATCCGTTCCGGCATCCGTTTCGATTATCTGCTGGCCGATCCGGATGACACCTTTTTCAAAGAGCTTGTCACTTATCACGTCAGTGGGCAGCTTAAAGTGGCACCGGAACATATTTCCGATGCAGTCTTATCAAAAATGGGGAAACCTGAGAATAAGGTATACGAGAAATTTGTTAAAAAGTATCATAAAATAAATGAGAAGCTCGGGAAAAAACAGTATCTGGTTCCTTATCTTATGTCTTCTCATCCTGGATCCACCTTAAAAGAGGCAATAGAGCTTGCAGAATATCTGCGGGATCTTGGCTATATGCCGGAACAGGTACAGGATTTTTATCCAACTCCGTCAACGGTTTCCACGGTAATGTATTACACAGGAATCGATCCAAGGAACGGTGAGAAGGTCTATGTATGCAGGAATCCTCACGAAAAGGCTATGCAAAGGGCATTGATACAATATAGAGACCCGGAGAATTATGATCTCGTTTCCGAGGCCCTCCATAAGGCCGGAAGGACAGATCTGATCGGTTTTGACAAAAAATGTCTGATTCCGCCGAGAAAAATAAAACATAATAATAACAGCAGGAGACATAAATGAAAAAAGCAATCAAAGGTACCTATGGATATCTGCAACAAAAGAGAAATCTCGTTTTGATCAGAACAATTATTTATTTTGCCATTGCACTGGCTCTGTTTTTTGCCGGTGTGATTACCACAGGCACAAGAAAAAATCTGCTCACTGTGGTAGCAGTTCTGGGACTCCTTCCCGCTTCAAAGAGTTTTGTGAACCTTGTGATGTATATGAAAGCCAAGGGATGCAGTTTATCCGCTAAGGAAACAATTACAAAAGCTGAGGGCAGCCTTATCGGGATGTATGATATGTATTTTACCTCCTACAAGGAAAATTTTGCGATCAGCCACATGGTAGTGGAAGGAAAAAATATTTGCGGTTACACAGAGAACAGCTCCTGCAACTGTAAGGACTGCGAGGAACATCTTGAAACCATGTTAAAGCAGGGCGGCTATAAGGATATGACAATTAAAATTTTTACTGATCTTAATAAATACTGTGAACGCTTAAAACAATTAAATGGGCTTGAACATGAAAAGACACCGGAAAAAGATGATGAGGTTAGAATCGTGCTGTATGATATTTCACTTTAAGGAAAGATGATTATGTATCAGTTCACCATAAATTCCAATGAAGCCGGTCAGCGGTTTGATAAATATCTTCACAAATTGCTTCCAAAGGCACCTGCTTCCTTTTTTTATAAGATGCTCCGGAAAAAAAACATTGTTTTAAACGGGAAAAAAGCGGAAGGGAAGGAAAAACTTTCCATCGGAGATGAGATTTCTCTCTTTCTTTCCGAAGAAACTTTTTTATCTTTTCAGGATTCCTCTCAAAAGGAGAATGAATTTATAAAAGCATATCAGACACTGAAAGACATTCAGATTGTTTTTGAGAATCAAAATATGCTGATCGTCAATAAACCATCCGGCATACTGACACAGAAATCAAAGGACAATGATTTGTCCCTTAACGAGTGGCTGATCGGATACCTGCTTTTTTCAAATGCAATAACCCGGGAGTCTCTAAGGACCTTTAAACCCTCTGTCTGCAACCGACTTGACAGAAATACGAGCGGCCTTGTGCTTTGTTCCAAAACTCTGAAGGGAAGCCAGCGACTTTCCATGCTGATCAGGGAACGCAAGGTGCATAAATTTTACCGTCTGTTTGTGAAAGGCTCTGTGGAAAAAGAAGAGTTGCTTAAGGGTTATCTTGTAAAGGATGAATTGACCAATAAAGTCACAGTTTCAGGAACGCCGATAGAACAGGGAGCGTATATTAAGACCCGGTTTTATCCTGTTCAGAAGCTTTCTGATATGACATATCTTGAAGTGGAACTGATTACAGGAAAAACCCATCAGATTCGCGCCCATATGGCTTCAGTCGGTCACCCGATTCTGATGGATTACAAATACGGAGACCATAAATTTAATGAAAAATATAAAGACAGATTTCCGGCACAGGGGCAGCTTCTTCATGCATACCGCCTGGAATTTTCAAAAGAGGAATCTCTTCTTGAAGGGGCAGGTCCTGTTTTTATCGCCGAAGAGCCTTCTGTCTTTCAAAAGCTTTTACTGGAAAATAAATGATAAAAGAGGTCTGTAAATGGCTACATGGAGTTCACGGGGGCTTCGAGGCTCTACCCTGGAGGATTTAATCAATCGAACAAACGAAAAATATCTAGAAAACGGTCTTGCCCTGATTCAGAAAATTCCGACGCCCATTACTCCCATCAATATTGATAAGCAGAGCAGGCATATTACCCTTGCTTACTTTGATAAGAAGAGTACGGTGGATTATATCGGAGTTGTTCAGGGAATACCTGTCTGTTTTGATGCCAAGGAATGCGCTGTGGATACTTTTTCTCTTCAGAACATTCATGAACATCAGGTTAACTTTATGGAAGAGTTCGAAAAGCAGAAGGGAATTGCCTTTTTTCTGATTTATTACACGCATAGAGATCTTTTTTACTATCTTCCTTTTGAAATGCTGAAGTTCTTCTGGGACAGGGCAATGAGCGGAGGACGAAAAAGCTTTCGGATCGAAGAACTCAATCCGGATTATTATCTTCCTAAAAAAAACAGCATCTTAGTTCCTTATCTTGATATTTTAAGTAAAGATCTGGAAGACCGGGACTTTTGATAAAATAATTTGACATTCCGAAAACTTTTCGTTATACTGTCAATAGTTTTAAACGCTACCATGGTAGCAAGGTAACACTGTGATGTGATAAAGTAATCAAGGAGCGTAAATTTTTTATGAGTAAAAAACTGGTACATACTCCTGAGGGTGTACGCGACATATACGGCGAGGAATATTCCAAAAAACTGGCAACGGAAAGCCTGATCCACAGGCAGATCAATTTATATGGCTATGAGGATATTCAGACACCGACGTTTGAATTTTTTGATGTCTTTTCCAAGGAAATCGGTACGACTCCCTCAAAGGAGCTATATAAATTCTTTGACAAGGAAGGAAATACGTTAGTGCTCAGGCCGGATTTTACCCCTTCCATGGCAAGATGTGCAGCCAAGTATTTTATGGATGAGGATGTACCGATTCGTTTCTGTTATCTTGGCAATACCTTTACCAACACAAATAATCTGCAGGGAAAGCTAAAAGAAGTGACCCAGATGGGTGCAGAACTGATGGGAGACGGAAGCGTAGAGGCGGACGGTGAGATGATTGCCATGGCCATAGAATCTCTGCTCTGTGCCGGATTAAAGGAATTTCAGCTCAGTATCGGTGAAATCGAATATTTTAAAGGACTCTGTGAACAGGCAGGACTTGATGAAGAGACAGAGCTTTCACTTCGCGAATTTATTTCCGGAAAGAACATCTTTGGCGCGGAGAATCTTCTTACGGAAAAGGGCATTGACGAAAAACATCGTGAAATGCTTCTGAAAACCACCGAATGTTTCGGCTCTGTAGAATCTCTGTTAAATGCAAAGGAGATTGCTGATAATGAAAGATCGGTTCATGCTATAGAAAGACTGGAAAAACTCTATCAGGTTCTCTGTGAATACGGTGTGGAGAAATATGTTTCTTTCGATCTTGGCATGCTGAGCAAATATAATTATTATACGGGTGTTATCTTTAAAGTCTATACCTACGGCGTAGGCGATGCCATTTTAAAAGGGGGAAGATATGACAATCTTCTCGGCTATTTTGGAAAAAATGCACCTGCCATCGGTTTTGTCATTGTGATCGATGATCTGATGCAAGCCCTCAACAGACAGAAGGTTCCTGTTTACATCGATCATGAGGTGAAAACACTGACTTATCATCATGACAATTATGAGAGTAAACTGGCTGAGGCAAAAGGACTTCGAAGAAATGGCATCAGAACTGTGCTGGTACCGGAGGATCAAACAAAATGAGCAATGATAGATATTTGACCTTTGCTCTTGGGAAGGGCAGACTTGCCAATAAAACCCTGGAGCTTTTAGAACAGATTGGGATTACCTGTGAGGAAATGAAGGATAAGGATTCCAGAAAACTGATTTTTGTCAACGAGGATCTAAAGCTTAGATTTTTTCTCGCCAAAGGGCCCGATGTTCCCACTTACGTGGAATACGGTGCTGCCGATATCGGTGTGGTCGGAAGTGATACTATCATGGAGGAGAACAGAAGAGTTTATGAGGTTCTTGATCTGGGCTTTGGCAAATGCAGGATGTGCGTGTGCGGTCCCGAATCGGCAAGAGAGCTCCTGAAGCATCACGAAATGATCCGTGTGGCAAGCAAGTATCCCAATATCGCAAAGGATTATTTTTACAACAAAAAGCATCAGACGGTTGATATCATTAAGTTAAATGGTTCCGTGGAATTAGGTCCCATCGTCGGACTTTCGGACGTGATTGTAGATATCGTGGAAACCGGTTCCACCTTGCGTGAGAACGGATTGCAGGTTCTTGAAGAAATCTGTCCCTTATCTGCCAGAATGATCGTAAATCAGGTCAGCATGCAGATGGAGACAGAAAGAATCCGCAGTCTGATCAGCAGACTGAAGGAGCTGTGTTAAGGTGATATTATGGAATAGGAACAGAAAGGATAAGATGAAATGCGCATTATTAATTTAAATGAAGACTCCAAAAACACATTGCTGGAACAGCTGATCAAAAGGAGTCCGCAAAGTTACGGACAATATGAGCAGACAGTCAATGAAATTATTGAAAATGTAAAAGAAAACAGAGATAAGGCTCTGTTTGACTATACAATGAAGTTTGATCACTGTTCCCTTACCGCCGAAACCATTCAGGTTACCCGGGAAGAGATTGAGGAAGCTTACACAAAGGTTAATCCTGATCTTGTAGAGGTCATGAAAAAATCAGCTGCCAATATCACAAAATTCCATCAAAAACAGCTACACAACAGCTGGATCGCACCGGAGGAAGACGGAACCATTTTAGGTCAGAAAATTCTTCCCATCGAGATCTCCGGTGTCTATGTTCCCGGCGGTAAGGCTGCTTATCCTTCCAGTGTCCTTATGAACGTGCTTCCCGCAAAGGTTGCCGGTGTGAAACGAATTATTATGACAACACCTCCCGGAAAGGACGGTAAAGTAAATCCAGGAACGCTTGTTGCCGCTGACATTGCAGGGGTGAATGAGATCTATAAGGTTGGCGGTGCCCAGGCAATCGCCGCCATGGCTTTTGGAACGGAGAGTATTCCCAAGGTGGACAAGATTACCGGCCCCGGCAATATTTTTGTTGCCCTTGCCAAAAAGGCATGCTTTGGTTTTGTCAGCATTGATTCCATTGCAGGTCCCAGTGAAATCCTGGTACTTGCAGATGAAACTGCTAATCCCAGATATGTTGCAGCAGATCTGCTTTCCCAGGCTGAACATGATGAGCTGGCCAGCGCCATTCTTATTACCACCAGCAGAGAGCTTGCAGAAAAAGTTTCAGTAGAAGTCGAGAATTTTACAAAAGAACTGTCAAGGGAACAGATCATCCGGTCATCTCTCGACAATTACGGCAATATTTTTGTGGCTGAGACAATGGATGAAGCCATTACGGCTGCCAATGAGATTGCTTCCGAACATCTGGAGATTTTAACTGTCAATCCTTTTGAAACCATGACAAAGATTAAAAATGCAGGTGCAATTTTCCTGGGTGAATATTCTTCCGAACCGCTGGGAGATTATTTTGCGGGGCCCAACCACATTTTACCGACTAACGGAACTGCAAAATTCTTCTCACCTTTAAATGTAGATGATTTCATGAAGAAGACAAGCATCATCTCTTACTCAAAGGATGCCCTTAAGAAAGTACATAAGGATATTGAGCTGTTTGCCAAAGAGGAAGGCCTGACTGCTCATGCAAACTCCATTAAAGTCAGATTTGAAAACGAAAGGTAAAGGTAGTTTATATGAGCCGTAGTGCAACCGTAACAAGAACCACAAAAGAAACAGATATTTCCATGACATTTACCATCGACGGAACAGGGACAAGTCATATTGATACCGGCATCGGTTTTTTTAACCACATGCTGGAAGGCTTCGCAAAGCATGGTTTTTTTGATCTTGATCTTTCTATAAAGGGCGATTTGCAGGTGGATGGCCATCACACGGTAGAGGATGCCGGAATCGTACTTGGAACCGCCATCAAAGAAGCCGTTGGAGACAAGGCAGGAATCAAGAGATATGGTTCCTTTATTCTGCCCATGGACGATGCGCTTGCTCTCTGTGCGGTAGATCTGTGCGGAAGACCCTACCTTGCCTTTGACTGTAATTTTACAACAGAGAGAGTGGGTTATCTGGAAACCGAGCTTGTGCGGGAATTCTTTTATGCAGTGTCCTACGCAGCTGGTATGAATCTGCATATCAAAATGCTTTCCGGCATCAACAATCATCACATGATCGAAGCCATGTTCAAGGCTTTTGCCAAGGCGCTTGACGCGGCCACATCCAAGGATGAAAGAATAAAGGATGTATTAAGTACGAAAGGCAGCTTATAAGATGAGTGAAAAGGTAACCATCATTCCCGGTCTTAAAAATTATATTCCGTGGAAAGATCTCAAAAAAAATTCCGACGGTCATGTAACGGTAGTTGTCCAGGATCATAAAACACTTCAGGTCCTGATGGTGGCTTACATGAACGAGGAAGCCTACGAGATGACCTTAAAGACAAAACGCATGACTTATTTCAGCAGGAGCAGGAGTGAACTTTGGATCAAAGGGGACACAAGCGGTCATTACCAGTATGTGAAAGAACTGATTGCCGACTGCGACAAAGACACTTTGCTTGCCAAGGTAGAACAGGCAGGCGCCGCATGCCATACCGGAAGCTACAGCTGTTTTTTCAATGAAATCATGTAACCGATACACATGCACTGCATAGAATGATCTTGCAGTGCATATTTTATTAAAAAGTTTGTCTTATGCAGGTTTTTTATGAATCATATCAGTACAGACCAAAAGCTTCAGCTTGTTCATACCATCAGAATGCAGAATCAATATAACAGGATGAAATGTCGTGAGCGGGAGCAGATGCTCTACGGAATCTCTCCGGCAAATGACCGGAGAGAATTGTACAGTGCAGAAACGGCAATGAGCCTACCTGTCACAGGGGAAAAGCCGATTCCCGGCAAAAAGAGCAGGATTCTGACAGGCTTTCGCCTTCGGTTTCTGATCGCCCTTATTTTGCTTTCCGGTTTTATTTATCTTGACAAAAAGGAGAGCAGTCTCCTCGGGAAAAACACTTTCGATCTCTATACTTTTTTGACAGAAAACATTGACCTGCCCATTGATCTCCCTTTTTTAAATTCATTTGATTTATAATTGTTTTTCCTATATACTGATAGAGGCATCAAAATGAAAAATAAAGGATACAAAAATACATGAGATCTTTAATGTTAAATGAAGAAATTCTGATGCAGGTAGAAAAACCTGCCAGATATATCGGCAATGAAGTAAATGCCGTGATGAAGGACAAGAAGGATATCAGGGTCCGCTTTGCCATGTGCTTTCCGGATGTTTACGAAATCGGAATGTCCCATCTGGGAATCCAGATTATTTATGATATGCTAAACAGCTTTGAGGATGTTTGGTGTGAAAGAGTTTATTCTCCCTGGGTGGATTTAGATGCTATCATGCGAAAAGAAAATATCCCTCTTTTTGCATTGGAATCTCAGGATCCCATCAAGGAATTTGATTTTCTCGGTATCACCATTCAGTATGAAATGTGTTATACCAATATACTGCAGGTACTTGATCTTGCAGGAATTCCTCTTCTTGCAAAGGACAGAAGTGATGAAGATCCCATCGTGATCGGCGGTGGTCCCTGTACCTATAACCCGGAACCAATCTGCGATTTCTTTGATCTTTTTTATATCGGTGAGGGAGAGACACAGTACCGAAATCTGATTTCTCTGTATGAAGAATGCAAAGAAAGGGGCGAGAGCAGGGCTGATTTCTTAAGAAAAGCTGCATCCATTCCGGGGATTTATGTTCCTTCTCTTTATGAGGTTTCTTACAAAGAGGATGGCACCATTTTGGAAATGAAGCCTCTTTTTCCCGATGTGCCTTCTAAAATCATGAAGGAACTGGTAAGTGATGTATCAGACACCTATTATCCGGCGGCTCCTGTCGTTCCCTTCATCAAAGTGACACAGGACAGAGTGGTACTTGAAATTCAACGAGGCTGTATCAGAGGCTGCCGGTTCTGTCAGGCAGGACAGCTCTACCGGCCGGTGAGAGAACGTGATGTTGACTTTTTAAAAGAATATGCCATGAAAATGCTGGCAAATACAGGGCACGAAGAAATTTCTTTAAGTTCCCTAAGCTCCAGTGATTACTCAAAACTCCCCGAACTCATTGATTTTTTGATTGAGGAATGCAATAAACGGAAGATAAACATTTCTCTGCCCTCCCTTCGCATTGACGCCTTTTCGCTGGATGTCATGAATAAGGTACAGGATGTGAAAAAGAGCAGTCTTACCTTTGCGCCGGAAGCCGGAAGCCAGAGGCTCAGGGACGTGATCAACAAGGGATTAACGGAGGAAGTGATCCTGCAGGGGGCAAAGCTTGCCTTTGAAGGCGGCTGGACAAGAGTCAAGCTGTATTTCATGCTCGGGCTTCCCTTTGAGACAGAAGAGGATATCCGAGGCATTGCAGAGCTTTGTAATAAGATTGCGGCTCTTTTTTATGAAACCGTCCCCAAGGAAAAGAGAAACGGAAAAGTGCAGATTGTGGCAAGCACCTCCTTCTTTATTCCAAAGCCCTTCACCCCCTTCCAGTGGGCACCTCAGTGCCGCAAGGAAGAGTTCCTTGAAAAGGCATACATGACAAGAACATCTATCTCACAGCAATTGAATCAGAAAAGTATCAAATATAATTGGCATGAAGCAGATGCCAGCGTCATGGAGGGTATCTTTGCCAGAGGTGACAGACGTTTAAATCAGGTTATCTTAAAGGCCTATGAAAAAGGCTGCTTCTATGATGCATGGAGTGAATATTACAAAAATGATCTGTGGTTTGAGTCCTTTGAGGAATGCGGTATCGATCCTGATTTCTACACAGTGAGAGAGCGCAGTGATGATGAAATTTTCCCGTGGGATTTCCTGGACTGCGGCGTTTCCAAAGCATTTTTGCTGCGGGAATGGCACAGAGCGCAGGAGGAGACTGTTACGCCAAACTGCCGCATGCAGTGTCAGGGCTGCGGAGCGGCCAGATTTCAGACAGGCGTATGCTGCGAGAAAAGAGCCTGACAGATTGTAAAATGCAGATGAGGTTACCATTATGAAAGTCAGAATTAAATTTTCCAAGGAAGGTCCTATTAAGTTTATCGGGCACCTGGATGTGATGAGATATTTCCAAAAAGCGATCAGAAGAGCTGATATTGATATTGCCTACACAACAGGTTTTTCTCCCCACCAGATCATGTCTTTTGCCTCCCCTTTGTCAGTGGGACATGAGAGCATCGGAGAATATTTTGATGTGGAGTTATATTCCATCACCAGCGAAAAAGATATGAAAAACCGCTTAAACAGTGTTATGGTAGAAGGTATTCAGATTCTGGATGTGGCTGTTCTTGACGAAAAAGAAGGAAACGCTATGGCAAGTGTATCAGCCTGCGACTATCTGGTGTCCTTCAGTGACAAGGTAATGCTTCCTGAAGATTGGAAGGACAGGCTTTATGCTTTTTATCAGCAGGAATCCATTCCTGTCATAAAAAAGACAAAAAAAGGGGAAAAAGAACTGAATCTGAAAGAGGGAATTTACCGGTTGGAGATCAGGGATGAGCAGGTTTACATGTTACTGGATGCAGGCAGCGGAAGCAATATGAAACCGGGATTTGTGCTGGAGACCTTTTTTGATTCGCTTGGTATCGAATTGCCTGCATTTCCTTTCCGGATAAAAAGAATCGACACATACAAAAGAAATGAAGAAAACAGGCTCGTTCCGTTAATTGTAAGAGCCTGAAAGTACAATTGAGAGAGATTATCAGTTATGGGGAAAATTGTCATTACCAAACAGAATAATCGCTTACTGCTGACACATTTTGATGAGAAACAGCCGGTGTTAATGGAAACAGCTCCTTTATTATCGACGGAAGGTATCCTTGGCAATATTTATCTTGCAAGAGTTAAGGATGTTGTTTCCGGACTTCGAGGTGCTTTCCTTTCTGTTTCCGGCGAGGATACCGTCTATCTGCCTCTTAAGGAAAACAATAAATTTTTGTGTGCAAACAGAGAGTTCTCCGAAGGGGAGAATATTCGTCAGGGTGATGAAATCGTTGTTCAGATTGCAGGAGAAGCATTAAAGACCAAGCAGCCTACGGCATCCGAAAAGCTTGAACTTACCGGACAGTATTGTGTATGCAGTTTTTGGGGCCATGGAATCCGTTATTCCAGAAAATTGAGCAAAGATAAAATTGACTTTCTAAGTCAGTCAATAAAAAGGGCAGTTATTGAAGGGCGGAAACAGTATCAATTTACCATACGTACTAATACAGAGAGCCTTACAGACCCGGCACCGCTTATTCAGGAGATGAGAACGTTTATTCAGATCTTTGATACAATCAGGGATACCTATCGTCATCGTACCTGTTATTCCTGTTTTTATCAGCCGGAGCCGGAAATCATTTGTCTTATCAAAAATATTCCTCTGGAATCCTATGATGAGATCGTAACGGATCTTCCTGACCTCTATGATATTCTGATCAAAGCCTTTTCCGGTAAAAGTGTCCGTCTTTATCAGGATGAAATGCTGACCCTGTCGAAGCTTTACAGCATTGAAACTCATTTAAAGGAAGCCCTCGCCAAGAAGGTCTGGCTTTCCTGCGGCGGATATCTGGTCATAGAACCTACTGAAGCTATGGTTGTCATAGATGTAAATTCCGGAAAATCCATAGGCAAAGGGAAGGAAAGCCGGGATTATTGTCTCAAGGTAAATCTTGAAGCTGCAAAGGAAGTGGCAAGGCAGCTCCGCCTTCGGAACTATTCCGGTATGATCATGGTGGACTTTATCAATATGGAAGAGGATGCAGACAATCAAACACTTATGGAAACTCTTGACAGGCTCCTTAAGGAAGACAAGGTGCGAACAAGGCTGGTGGATATGACACCCCTGGGAATTATTGAAATAACAAGGAAAAAAGTCAGCAAACCGCTTTTTGATTTTTTTGGAAAAACATCTTGACACAACATACTTGAAATGGTATATTTTATGAGTATGCCGCATAACGAGGTAGAAGTGCGCTTAGCGCCACCGTAGTTAGCGAGTAAAATCAGTTTCGGCTGGTTAGAAGGAGGTGCCCATATGTACGCAATCATTGCAACAGGTGGAAAGCAGTATAAGGTTTCCGAAGGTGATGTGATTAAGGTTGAGAAGCTGAATGCAGAACCCGGAGATACTGTAACATTTGATCAGGTTGTCGCTATCAGCGATAACGAGCTTAAGGTTGCCGGAGATGTAGCGAGCGCTAACGTAACTGCAACAGTTATGGAACAGGGAAGATCCCGCAAGGTTATCGTTTACAAGTATAAGAGAAAAACCGGTTATCATAAGAAAAACGGTCATAGACAAGCATACACACAGGTTAAGATTGAAAAGATCAACGCTTAATTCGTATGTAGGAAACGGTTATGACAACCATTACAATTTATAAATCCAAAAACGGAGAATATAAGAGATTGACCTGTAAGGGTCATGCAGGCTATGCAGCATACGGCAAAGATATTGTCTGTGCCTCGGTTTCCTGTCTTACCATCAATACCATTAATTCATTGGATGAATTAACCCATGAAAAAATGGATATAACTACTGATGAAGACCAGGGATTCATAGATTGCAGATTTCAGAATACACTTTCAAAAGAGAGCATATTACTGATGGATTCTCTTGTACTTGGATTAAAGGGTATCGTAGATAGCTACGGTAAGAAGTATCTGGAACTTAAATTCAAGGAGGTGTAAACCATGTTAAAGATGAACCTTCAATTTTTCGCTCACAAAAAGGGTGTTGGTTCTACCAAGAACGGTAGAGATTCCGAGTCCAAGAGATTAGGTGCGAAAAGAGCTGACGGACAATTCGTAAAAGCAGGAAACATTTTATACAGACAGCGTGGAACAAAGATCCATCCCGGTGTTAACGTAGGTATCGGCGGAGATGACACATTGTTCGCATTAGTTGACGGTGTACTTAGATTCGAAAGAAAAGGAAGAGACAAGAAACAGGCTTCCGTATATCCTGTAGAGAAATAGTACGATGAATCGGGCTTCAAACACTAATCGTTTGAAGCCCTCTTCTTTTATTGATGAAAGGAATACATTATGTTTGCAGATAGAGCAAAGATATACGTTCGAAGCGGCAAAGGCGGTGACGGACATGTATCTTTCAGACGTGAAAAATTTGTTGCCAACGGCGGACCGGACGGAGGAGATGGCGGTAACGGCGGAAGTGTAATCCTTGAGGTAGATGAAGGGATGAATACGTTAAGCGATTACCGGCATGTCCGTAAGTATAAAGCAGAAGACGGCGAAGATGGCGGCAAGCGGAATTGTAAAGGAAAATCAGGTGCTGATCTGATCTTAAAAATGCCGGCAGGCACAGTAGTGAAAGAAGCGGAGAGCGGGAAAGTAATCACCGATCTCTCCGGAGATAACAAGCGCTTTCTTCTTTTGCAGGGAGGGCGCGGTGGAAATGGAAATCAACACTATGCCACAAGCACCATGCAGGTGCCAAAGTACGCACAGCCGGGACAGCCTGCAAAAGAGCTTGAACTTCAGCTTGAGCTTAAAGTGATTGCCGATGTGGGCCTTGTTGGTTTCCCGAACGTGGGAAAATCCACCCTTCTGACCAAGGTGAGCAATGCAAGACCCCAGATTGCCAATTATCATTTCACCACAATCAATCCTCATCTTGGAGTGGTTGATCTTGACGATGCCAAAGGCTTTGTCATGGCAGACATTCCGGGCCTTATTGAGGGTGCTTCCGAAGGTGTTGGTCTTGGGTTTGAATTTCTTCGTCACATTGAACGGACCAAGGTCATCATTCATATTGTGGATGCCGCATCTACGGAAGGAAGAGATCCCATTGCGGATATTTACGCCATTAATAAAGAGTTAAAAGCCTATAATCCCGAAATCGCAGCAAGGCCTCAGGTGATTGCAGCCAACAAAATTGACATGATTTTTGATGACGGTTCCGGAACGAATCCCGTGGAAGCTCTTAAGAAAGAGTTTGAACCTCAGGGCATTGCTGTTTATCCAATCTCTGCGATTAACGGTAAAGGAATCCGGGAATTACTTTATCATGTGAGAGAACTGCTTGATACCGTAGATGACAAACCCGTTGTCTTTGAACAGGAATTCTTCCCCGAATACATGATTTCCGGTTCTGATGAACCCTATACCGTAGTTTATGATGAAGAGGCAGACGAGTATGTAATTGAAGGTCCCCGTATCGAAAAAATGCTTGGTTATACAAACCTTGATTCCGAAAAGGGCTTCACTTTCTTCCAGAATTTCCTGAAGCAGAACGGAATTCTCGATGAACTGGAAACACTGGGAATCAAAGAAGGCGACACCGTCAGAATGTACGGTCTTTCCTTTGATTATTACAAGTAGGAGGAAATACTTATGACAAGCAAACAGCGCGCTTATTTAAAAGGTCTTGCAATGAATATCGAACCTGTATTTCAGATAGGGAAATCCGGTCTCACGCCCGAAGTTACAGAGGCTGTCAGTGAAGCTTTTAACACAAGAGAACTGATCAAACTGGCTGTCCTCAAAAACTGTATGGAGGATCCCCGGGAAATAGCTTCTGCGCTTTCAGAGCGTACCAAATCCCAGGTAGTACAGGTAATCGGAAAAAAAATAGTACTTTATAAGGAAAGCAAAGATCATAAAAAAATCAATCTTCCTTTATAAACTTTATAAAGGAGAAAGAAGTGGATTCATATGATTCAGAAAAGCAAAGTCGGAATTATGGGTGGTACTTTCAATCCAATCCATAACGGACATCTTATCTTAGCGGAACATGCAAGAGAATACTGCAGGCTGGACGAGATTCTGTTTATGCCAAGTGGAAATTCCTATATGAAAGATTGTGAACAGATTCCGGATGGCGAAACCCGAATTTCCATGACAGCTCTGGCAATTGAAGATAATCCTTACTTTGTACTTTCTGCCATGGAAGTGGAACGAAAAGGACCAACCTATACCTGCGAAACTCTGGCAGAACTGAAAAAGCTTCATCCTGAAACAGAATATTACTTTATTGTTGGTACAGATAACCTTTTTTCTATTGAAACCTGGTGGAAACCGGAAGAAATCCTCGCCTGCTGCACGCTTATTGTTGCGGCAAGAGGTGCAAAAGATGAGAGCGCAATTCTCAATAAAGCAGCAGATTTAAAAGAGAAATATAATGCCCGAATCATCCTTCTTCCGGAAAGGAAATTCGATATATCCTCCACAGAAATCAGAGAAAAGATAAAAAGAGGAGAATCGGTCAGATATCTTTTACCCGATAAAGTAATTACCTATATCGAGAAAAACAGGCTTTATAAAGAAAAATAAACAGCATAAATATATGTGGATTATTGGGAGGCTTAATCTTGAAAACAGCAGATTTGAAAAAAATCAGGAAATCCATGGAGAAAGAACTGGATGCCAAGCGATATGAGCATACCCTCGGTGTTGCCTACACAGCTGCAGCGCTGGCAATGTGTAATGATGTTGATCTGATCAAGGCTGAGACGGCAGGACTTCTTCATGACTGCGCCAAATGTTTCAGTGACGATAAGAAAATCTCTGTCTGCAGGAAAAACAATATGGAAATTAATTCTGTGGAAAGCCGGAATCCTTATCTGCTTCATGCAAAAGCAGGTTACTGCATCGCAAAAAATAAATTTGATATTGAAGATCAGGATATTCTAAATGCTATATTAAATCATACAACCGGAAGACCCGGGATGTCCACTCTTGAAAAGATCATATATATTGCTGACTATATCGAACCATCTAGAAAGCAGGCGCCCAATCTTTCTGAAGTTCGTAAATTGGCTTTTCAAAATCTTGATCAGGCACTTTTAAAGATACTTACCGACATTTTGAGTTATCTGGAGAGTGGCGGGGGAGAAATTGATCCTTTAACAAAAGAAACTTATGATTATTATGCAGATTTATTGGCGGAATGTTAAGGAGGTAAATCATGACAGACAATAAAACAAAGGATTTTGCAGTCCTTGCAGTAGAGGCACTGGAGGACAAAAAAGCAGAAGATATCACGATCATTGACATCAGTGAAGTGTCTGTGATCGCAGATTACTTTATTATTGCAGGCGGTAATAACAAAAGTCAGATACAGGCTTTAAGTGATGCTGTGGATGAAAAGCTCGGCCGTGCCGGTCTTCCCCTAAAACAGATAGAAGGATACAATAACGCCAACTGGATTCTGCTTGACTTTGGCGATATTATCGTTCATATTTTCGATAAGGAAAATCGTCTTTTCTATGATCTGGAAAGAATATGGTGCGATGGCAAAAAAATAGAATTAAATGATCTGAAAAATACACTGTAAGAACATATACAGATACCAAAAAAGTAAGACGCACGGGAAACAGTAACGTGCGTCTTACTTTTTATTTTGTTTTGTTATCTGACTTCCTGGTGACTTCTTTCAGGACCGCCTACGTAAAGATAAAAGGAAAGCAGATACAGTCCGCTGATGCCGACTAAGGCATAAATAACTCTTGAAATCCAGGACATATTACCGAAAATCAAGGCGACAAGATCGAAGGAAAAAAATCCGATCAGTCCCCAGTTTACGGCACCAATGATCGCTAAAGTAAGAGCGATGCAGTCTAAGACTTTATTATTCATATTTTTTACCTCCATTCATTTACAGCCTCAATCATATTGTGCCACGAACAGAGGAAAATAGACATCCAGATTATGGTATTAATGAAAAATTCTAAAAACGCCAAATACTTTTCCTAAAATACGGCAATCATTAACAATGATGGGATCCATTGAATCATTCTCAGGTTGAAGCCTGATATGTCCGTCTTCTTTATAATATGTTTTTACTGTAGCTGAATCATCAATCAATGCAACCACGATTTCACCGTTCCTGGCAGTATTGCAGGAATTCACAAACAACTGATCTCCGCTGAAAATACCGGCATTGATCATGGAATCACCCTTCACATTTAAGATAAAGGATTCACCCTGAGGAACATACTCGGCAGGAACAGGAAAGTAACTCTCAATATTTTCCTCTGCAAGAATAGGCTGACCTGCAGCGACCTGTCCGACAACCGGAAGACTTACCATCTCTGTACGCACCATTTGGAAATTATCATCACAGATTTCAATGGCACGGGGCTTGGTAGGATCTCGTCTGATATAACCGTTCTTTTCAAGTGTTTCCAAATGAGAATGAACAGAAGAAGTAGATTTCAGATTGACAGCCTCACAAATTTCACGAACTGCCGGCGGATAGCCTCTTTTTAAAATCTCATCTTTAATATAATCAAGTATTTCCTGTTGTTTTGCAGTAATTTTACCGTATGCCATATGAATCCTCCCTTTTTCTTTGCTGTTAAATTCTTTAAATAAAGTATATCATAGTATTTTTTCAAAAGCAAACATATATTCCAAATATTTGTTCGATTTTTTCGCAAATTATGCTTGACACCAGAATGCATGTTCGATATAATTTGATCATAAGGAACATCTGTTCGCAACAAGTGTTCGTTTTATGGAGGTATTTCAGATGAATAACCAGATCAGTGAACGCAGGATCAGAAATAATAAATTAAAAAGAAGGCGTCAGATGCATCGTAATATCTGTTTAACCATTATGACTTTTGTTTTAATCGCCAGCTTTTCCATTTTGTTTTGCAGCTTCGGTTCCAAGGCTCAATCAAACAAGGAAGAGGTATCCTATAAATATTACAAAAGCATTGCGGTAGGCGCAGGAGATACCCTTTGGGATTATGCTGAATTATATGCCGATGAAAATTATTATGATACCTATAATAGCTATATCAAAGAAGTAAAGGATATCAATCATCTGGAAAATGACAATATCGTTTATGGGCAGTATATTATTATTCCCTATTACAGCAATGAATTTGTAGGCTGATCTGCAAGTGATGTTCTATGGGATGCGGGCTGTATCACACTAGTAATGTTACATTCTACGGCCCTATAAGGCTTATATTACAGCTTTTCGCGTAGCCTTACTGCTTTAGCCGCCTGTCGTTTTCTATAATCCTCTTGGGTCGCATAATGCTTTCTGGTAGTGTTTACATCTTTATGTCCTAATACATCGGCTACCAGATAGATATCCCCGGTTTCCTGGTAGAGCGATGTGCCATAAGTACTTCTTAATTTATGAGGAGTTATTTTTTTCAGGCTGGTAACCGTCGCTGCATATTTTTTTACGAGATTTTCAACAGCCCGAACTGTGATTCTTCGATTCTGAAGAGAGAGAAACAATGCATTTTCATGTCCTTCAAGCGGAATCATGTGATATCTTTTCTCCAGATAATCATGCAAAGCATCTGCAACCTCATCTCCAAAGTACACAACCGTTTCATATCCGCCTTTTCGACGTATTTTTATTCCATTGTTATTAAAATCCACATCATTGATATCAAGCCCTACACATTCTGATACCCGAATACCTGTGCCAAGTAGAAGAGTAACCAACGCCACATCTCTTATTTTTGTTTTTTCATGGTAGCGAAGCTGGCTTTTGGTCAGTTTTGTTCCATCCTCCACCTGATCAAGCAAAATGGCTACTTCATCGATATCCAGCTTTACAATTTCCTTTTCGTGCTGCTTGGGAAGCGGCACAAGAGCAGCAGGATTTGTTTTAATCTGCTCAGATTGGAAAAAAAAGTTATAAAAACTTTTTAACGCAGATAATTTTCTTTTTTTCCCTCTTTCATCATTTGTATATTGCTTTCCATCTTTTTCATATAAAGATATATAATCCATATATTCTTCTATATCTTCACGAGTAATTTGATCTAACAGTGTTATTGGAAATTTGGGGATTTCCATTGCAGAACAGATACTGTTTTTGGCATGTAGAAATTCAAAGAAAACACGCAGGTCATATGCATAAGCTAATCTTGTCCTTGATGATGTATATTCCTGAATTCCCCTGAAAAACTGTTTGCAAAAGGACGGAAGAGTGTCAAGAACCTCTCTCATACGCATGGTATTGATATTATTTTGTTCATCATGATAGTTCTTACTGTTTTCCAATGATATCACCTCATAAATTTATCTATTAATTCTACCATATTTCGGGAATAATCCATAGTATATTTCTTCAAAAAATGGTATACTTGATTTTACAGAATAATATCTGTGTGATCTTATATAGGACAGGTGATTATATTTATGAAAATAAACATCGACAAAAAACATATAAGTCTTGGTATTACATCCTTCCTTGTAGTTGCCTCCTCAATTTGCTTTTATTATCTCTTATTTCATGGGGATCGCTTTCTCGGAAAGATCAATGCCATCCTTGTCATTGCAAGTCCTGTTATCTATGGAATTATCTTTGCCTATTTATTAACTCCTATTGTAAACTCTATAGAAAAGAAATTGTTAATACCTTTATTTACGAAATCCTCGGAAATAAACAGCAAAAAGAAGAAGTGGATGCGTTTTCTTTCTGTCCTTATGACAGTGATTATTGTAATTCTTTTTATATACGGTTTCTTTTCCATACTGATTCCCAATGTGATTTCCAGTGTTAAAAGCATTTCATTTGCTTTTCCTATATATGTAAACAATCTGATGCATTTTGCAGACAAATATTTTGAAGCAAACCCTGATATAGAAGCACTTTTTAATCAGCTTGTCAGCACTTATTCCGTAGAAATCGATAAGTACTTGAATAACACAATTATTCCGCAAATGGAATCTTTGCTCAAAACAGTGTCTCTTAGTCTGATCAGTGTATTGAAAGCAATGTGGAATCTTATTATCGGACTAATTATTTCCATTTATGTACTTTGCAGCAAAGAAATCTTTGCCGGACAATCAAAAAAGATTATTTATGCAATTTTTTCCACAAAAACAGCAAATAGTCTGATCAAAGATTTCAGATTTATCAGCGATACCTTTATCGGATTTATCAGTGGAAAGATAGTAGATTCCATAATCATCGGAATCATCTGCTTTATCGGAACAAGCCTTTTGAAAATTCCTTATGCTTTGCTGGTCAGCGTTATTGTTGGTATTACGAATATCATTCCTTTTTTTGGACCATATCTCGGCGCAATACCAAGTGCAATTCTGATTTTAATGATCAATCCGATAAAATGTATCACCTTTATTATTTTCATTCTAATTTTACAACAGGTGGACGGTAACTTTATCGGGCCCAAGATTCTTGGACAGTCTACCGGATTATCCGGTTTCTGGGTTATTTTCTCCATTACCATCTTTGGTGGTTTGTTTGGTTTTCTTGGAATGATCATCGGTGTTCCGTTTTTTGCCGTTGTTTATGCAATGACAAGACGTATCATCGATCGTATGTTGAAGAAACGGAATCTTCCGATATCTACGTCAGAATATATGAATCTGGATCATATAGATGTAAACAGTGAAAATGCATTTATTGAAAAAAATAACAATGAAACAAAACGTTTCTTTAAAATATCATTTAGGAAAAAACCTTCTCAGCAAGAGAACGAGTCGAAAAATAATTCAGAAGGAGAGTAGCAGTATCTATGAAATTTATTGTCCAACGTGTGTCTGAAGCTAATGTATGTGTAGATAATCAAATAATCGGAGAAATCAAAAAAGGATTTCTGGTTTTAGTCGGTGTCAGCAATACTGACACAAAAGAAACTGCAGATAAGATGGTAAGTAAACTGATTCATTTACGTATTTTTGAAGATTCTGACGGAAAAACAAATCTTGATATCAAAAGTGTAAACGGCGAATTGTTAATTATTTCACAATTTACTTTATATGCAGATTGCAAACATGGAAACCGACCTTCCTTTATTAATGCAGGTAATCCGGAGCTTGCAAATGAGTTATATGTGTATATCATCAACAAATGTAAAGAAGAAGTTCCGGTTGTTCAGAACGGAGAATTTGGTGCACATATGAAGGTTTCCCTTATCAATGACGGACCTTTTACTATAGTTCTTGATTCCGATGAAATTATCAAATGATAAGAGGCATTATAAATTATGAAACTGCAGATAGGAATTATTATTGCATTTGCTTTGCTGGTAAATGTATATACCTTCATTAAAATTCGCAGAAAACGAAAAAAAGAAATAAATACAGCCACCGGATATCGTTCTGAATACAAAAGACATATCAATATCAGGAATGACAGCCGGGAAGATCTTACTTCAAATTATAAAAAACAAATTACCAAATATAACAGCACACTTGATTATGTGGAAAAGAAATAAGCATAACATGGTAAATTCAAGAGCCAACTATTCGTTAAACTTGTGTTTTGCGAATAGTTGGCTCTCTCTTACAACAAATATATTTCGTTTTTAAAAATTGTTCTTAGCCTCAAAATCCTCAATATACTGAATCAGAAGCTTAACTGTGCCGTCGATACCGAGAATACTACTATTAATGCAAAGATCATAGCTGTCAGCGCGTCCCCATTTCTTGGAGGAATAATAGTTGTAATAACTTTGTCTCTGTTTATCCTTCTTAACACACATATCCTTGGCTTTGGCAGCATCAAGATCATATTTTTCCATAATACGTTTTGTCTTGGTTTCCTCATCACCATAAATAAAAATATGAACACAATTCTTAAGATCGTTCAATGCATAATCTGCACAGCGTCCCACAATGATACAGGGTCCTTCACTCGCAATCTTTTTAATAGCATCAAACTGTGCCAGAAACACCTTGTGGCTGATGGGCATATCGACAAAATGAGATGCGTTGTAACCAAATGAATATGTGTCCATAACAAGATTATATAGAAAAGAATTGGTAGGACGCTCATCGTGATTCTCCAACATCTCTTCACAGAAGCCGCTCTCTTTTGCTGCCCTGCTCAGCAGCTCCTTATCATAACATTTGATTCCGAAGTATGCAGCAACCTTCTGTCCTATCTCACGTCCCGCTGAACCAAATTGTCTTCCGATTGTAATCACTGTATTCATAACGGTATCCTCCATTAATTACTATTCTTTATTTATATGACATAAGTATACTCTAAATCAGCCAGGAATTCAATCAAATTGACAGAAAAAAGGACACCGGATAAACCGGTGTCCTTCTGTTTGCTTTTTATTCAGTAATGCTTTATATTAGTTGCTCTTCTTTGCAAATAATACCTTCGCACCATCGATGATCAGGATAACAGCAAGAACTACAAGGGGAACAATGATTACACTCTGAAGCACATCAGTAAAGAGCGCTGTACCTGTTGCTGCCCCACTGATGATCTCAGCAACGTTCTTCTTGAAGGACAAAGCCAAAGAAGAAAGTGTTGCGCATGCCATGAATACAATAGGGATGTAAAGCATCTTGTTGTTCTTTCCAATCTTCTTTAAGTAAGCTGCAAGTGCAAGGAATGCAGGAACTGCAACTAACTGGTTTGCTGCACCAAACAGAGGCCATACCTTTGTGTAGCCTGCAAGGCAGAGAACGAAACCGCAAACAGCTGTGATAATTGTAGCAACATACATATTGTCGAGCTTCATCTTCTTGCCTGCCTCTGTACCAGCAAATAATTCCTGGAACATGAAACGGCCAAGTCTGGTACCGGTATCAAGTGATGTTAAGCAGAAGCAGCTGACAGCAAGCATGATAATTGTCTTTGTTGCATTAACTGCTGTTTCACCAAATCCAATCGTTTCAAAGAACTTAGCAATTGCTGTACCGAAGATAATGGTAGGGGAAATCTTCTCAAGACCTAACATTTCCTGAACAGCTGCCTGAGAACCGTTGCTTGAAAGTGTACCGATAGCAATCAAAGAAATAACTGCAAGTACACATTCAATCAACATGGAACCATAACCAACCATCAGAGCATCCTTTTCATTGGACAGCTGCTTTGATGTTGTACCGGATGCAATCAGTGAATGGAAACCGGAAATAGCACCACATGCAATGGTAATGAACAGTGTAGGGAATAAGAAGTTTCCGTTTACTGCAAAACCTGTAAATGCAGGTGTCTGGAATGTAGTTGATGCAGGGTTAACAATTGTTGCACCGATAATACCGATTACAGCTGCAGCCATCATAAAGTAAAGCAGGAATGAGCTTAAGTAATCTCTGGGCTGTAACAGAATCCATACAGGTGTTACGGATGCAATGATAATGTAAACAAATACAAAACCGATCCAGAAGTTCTTAGGAAGATCAAGAGGACAAGCAAGACCGATTGCAACACAGACAGCAAGCAAAACTACACCAAGTACAGTTGCTACTGCCATAGGAGCATTCTTTCTGTAAACAAGGAATCCAAAGCCGATAGCCAAAGGAATAAACAGTAAAGATGCTGTTGCTACAGAACCGTTGCTGGCACTTCCGCCGTGGCTTGCGCCGATAAAGCTGTTTGCAACGATGTCACCGAATGCAGCAATAACAAGTAATAATACAAGCCATGCAAATACAGTGAACAGAATTCTTGTTCTGTGTCCGATATTATCTTCGATAACTTCACCTAAGGATTTACCTTCATGACGAATGGATACAAATAATGCACCAAAGTCCTGAACGGCACCAAAGAAGATACCACCAATAACAATCCATAAGAAACAAGGTACCCATCCGAAAAATGCTGCCTGAATAGGTCCGTTAATAGGGCCTGCACCGGCGATGGATGAGAAATGATGTCCCATCAAAACAGGTGTTTTAGCGGGACAATAGTCAACACCGTCTTCCAATTCATAAGCAGGTGTCTTTTTGCTGGGATCAAGTCCCCATGTTTTAGCAAGGTAACGTCCGTATGTAAGGTAAGCTACAACGAAAATTACAATCGCTAAAATGATTAATAATAATGCGCTCACAACAATCCCTCCTAAATTATAATTTTTTCTTATGTTTTGAGCTTTTCTTATATAAAACAAATGCATTATCACATTTGTATATAAGCTTGTTATTCAGGAATTTCCTGTTTATAAGGAGTAATTCCTCTTTCCTCTATGTACTGCTTAAAACCGACTTTTCCGTTTTCTACATCCTGAAAGGCTCCCATAAAGGTTTCTTTGGCAGAATGTCCATGATAATTGCTGTAGAATTTTCTGTCCTCCATGGTCGCACACATTATTGTTCCTCTGGAAAATCCCCTGATATTAAATTTATATCCTTTTTCAAAACGATAATGCCTTATTTTTTTAGCAATCGATTTATCAAGCGGTTTTTTCGATATAATCACTACATTCAAATAACTGGACATGTGATTTGGCTCCGGAAGCTTTTCCTTCTTGCGGACAAGAACCGGCTCCATATAATCTGAAATGATACCATCAGCCTCATTCAGCACATCCATGGTGCACTCTTCCACTTCCATAAAAAGAATATGTTCATAGCTTCTGGTAGACCACATATTGATCTCGCGAACCAATATATACTTTTCAATGTGCGAAAAAAAATACCCATACGCAGGGTATTCCTTACCATTTATCACATAGGGCTGATAAATGTCGAAGCTCCCAGAATAACGCAAAAGGAGCCGGTCAAGGTATTCAGCTGTTTCCATAATTGATACCCCTTTGTATTAATATTTTGTTTTTCTTAAGTCAAACTTTATAAAAATTAAATTTTTATTAACTTTATTGATAATACCATGAAACCCTTTATAATTCAACTTATTTTGTTGAAAATAAAAATGTATCAACATGAAATATTAAAAAACATCAATCTATTTCAAAATATGAAGGAGCATCTCAAAATATTCCGGCAAAGGCGCATCTGTTTCGATATACCGATTCGTCGATGGATGACAAAAGCCTAAAATTTTTGCATGCAGACATTGTCCTTCCAGATGAAATGGGACTTTGCCAGCTCCATATACTTCATCACCAAGCAAAGGATAACCGATGCTTGCCATATGCACTCTGATCTGGTGAGTTCTTCCTGTTTCCAATACACACTCCACATACGTGTATTTTTCGAAATGCTGAAGTACTCTGTAATGAGTAATGGCATCTTTACCGCCGCTTTTTACCACTGCCATTTTTTTTCGGTCTCCTGGATGCCGCCCTATCAGCGTATGGATCGTCCCCTCTTCCTCTTTCAGATTGCCACATACAATAGCATGATATTTACGAACAATACTGTGTTCCTTGAGCTGCTGTGCTATGGACGCATGAGCAAAATCATTTTTACACGCAATAACAGAACCGGTAGTGTTTTTATCAATTCTGTGAACAATGCCGGGTCTGAGCACACCGTTAATACCGCTCAGATTTCCTGCGCAGTGATAGAGAAGTGCATTGACAAGGGTGCCGTTGTAATGACCGGGAGCCGGATGTACTACCATATTCTTAGGCTTATTGACAACGATCACATCATCATCTTCATATAAAATAGAAAGAGGAATGTTTTCCGGCACGATATCCGGTGTTATGGCAGTAGGAAGAAAAATCCTGATATCATCTTCCTGTCTGACTTTATAATTTGATTTCACGTTCCTGCCATTTACGGTAATATTACCGTCAGACAACAGTTTTTGAATATAGGATCTGGAAACGGAATCCATCAGTTCGTTCAAATATTTATCGATTCGCTCTTCTTCTGATTCTTCAGATACAATAAATTGAAACTCTTTTAATACTTCCGGCATGACCTTATTTTAATTCCCTGAATTTTTTCTGATTAAAGCTTAAAAAATTGAAATCATTATCCTTGTATACAAACAAAACTTCGATAATCAAAATTGCAGTGGCAAAAGTAACATACATATCCGCAACATTAAAAACAGGAAAGCTGATCAGCACAATGTAGATAAAGTCTACCACATAATCAAACCGAAGTCTGTCTATCATATTGCCGATGGCACCACCTGCTATCATAGTCAGAAGAACATGAAGTTTAAAATATTTCTTATGATCCGGCGTTCTGAACAGGACAAAAAGAATTACTCCCAGAAAAACAAGTGCTACAAAAACGAAAAACACTTTCTGGTTTTGCAGCATTCCGAAAGCTGCACCTCTGTTTTCCAGATAATTGAACTCCAATACGCCATCTATAATATTAAACGCCGGCTGATCTTTTAATTTAATTACCGCTATTCTTTTAGTGATACGATCAATCATCACCAGTACAATAAGCAATACAAGATCAAAGCATAAAAGCTTTCCTTTTTCTTTGCTCATAACTACTCCTTTTATCTGCTTATTCTCCATCTTCTATATACAGAATTTCTTTCACTGCATTCAAAATATCATCATCTGTCACATTGAGATCAATAACTGCTTTTCCGACTTTCTTCAAAAGAATAAATTTAATTTTTGATCCTTCCACTTTCTTATCCGATTTTGTAAGAGCAAGTATCTCTTCGGGATCGATTCCTTCAACAGAGATAGGTAAATTGAAAGGAACAAACATATCCCTTATCTCATAATATTCCTCCATAGAAAGCCACTCATGTTTCCATGAAATAAATGCAGCTGCAACACTGCCAAGCGCGACACACTCACCATGTGACAAAGTGAAATTCTTTGCCTTTTCAATAGCATGGCCGATCGTGTGGCCGAAATTTAATAAAGCTCTGTCTCCTTTTTCCGTAGGATCTTTTTCCACCACAAGTTTTTTCACCATGCAGCTTTTTTGAACCATATTAAGAAGCGTGTCCGTATCCCTGTCACAGATTTCATACATTTTATCGAGAAGCCATTCATAGAAAGCGCCATCCTTGATAAGCCCATGCTTCATCACTTCCGCAAAGCCATTGTAAAACTGTCTGTCATCTAATGTCTTCAGAGTTGCAATATTCATATACACCAGTTTCGGCATATAAAATGCACCAACCATATTCTTGAATCCGTCAAAATCGACTCCTGTCTTTCCTCCTATGCTGGAATCAGCCTGAGCGAGCAGTGTCGTTGGTATCTGAACAAAATCCCCCCCCCTTAAATAGGTAGCCGCAATAAAACCGGTCACATCTCCTACAACACCACCTCCAAGAGCTATCAGAAGGTCTTTTCGGTCAAATTTCTCTTCTATCAAAAAGCGATAAGCTTCTCTCACCGTATCAAGCGTTTTATTTTCCTCTCCTGCCTGAAAAGAATAAATCACATTCTTTTTGCACTTCCCGGTAAGAAGTGACATAACTTCATCACCGTACAGTCCTTTTACATGAGAATCCGTAACAACACATACCTTCTTCTCGGAAATATTAAGTTTTGATAATTCTTCTGTCAATTCGGCAAACGATTCGGCAAACACAATATCATAGCAAGGTTTTTTCTCATAATTAATGGTAAGTCTCTCAGACATAATCTTTCTCCTTATGTGATTCGTCTTATTGGACAAAAAAACTTCCTGGAACCCCAGGAAGCTTTCTTATAATCCGTTATTAATCGGTACATCAAATGAACCTGATAAAATTTCCTGAAAATCTCCGGATATATCTACAATAGCCGGCGTAATAATGAATATATAATGTGATATTTTCTGCAGGTTTCCACTGATAGCAAAGCAGGAACCTGAAGTAAAATCGATGATTCTCTGCGCAATATCAACATCCAGACCTTCCAGATTAAGCACTACCGTTCTGTTGGCAAGTAATGTCTCTGTAATCTCCCTCGCATCTTCGATGGATGTTGGCTTGATCACACATACTTCCATTCCGTTCCCTGTTTTCTTATTCTGGCGAAGAGGGGTAACCTTGGGAACTGTTTTCTTAACTGCCTGCTTGTCCTCAACAGGCTCCTGTACAGTTTCTTTGTTGGTCCCGGTAAGTTTCTTCGGTTTTTCCTCTACAGGTTCATCATCATAATAATCATCATCATAGTAATCGTCATCATCATTCAGCTTCATAGCATTGAGAAATTTATCCATTACTCCCATTTTAAGCACCCCTTATCTAAATTACATATTGCCTCTCTCCAAAGATGCCTGTACCCACACGTACAAAAGAAGCGCCTTCTTCAATGGCAACTGTATAATCTCCTGTCATGCCCATGGACAAAACATTCATAGTAATATTATCGATGTTTTTCTTTGTTATGTCAACAGATAATTGCTTTAAAGCAGCAAAATACCTTCTGTTGTCCTCAGGATTATCCACGAAAGGTGCAATCGTCATTAGACCTTTTACGGCAATTCCGGGCAAAACTGCAATTTGCCTTAAAAGTTCCTCCACTTCCGAAGGGGCAACACCGAATTTTGTTTCTTCACCTGCCACATTTACCTCAATCAGAACAGAAACCGTTACATTCTTTTTGAGTGCTTCCTTGCTGATTTCTTCTGCCAGTCTCAGTGAATCCACGCTGTGAATCATAGACACCTTATCTACAATATATTTCACTTTATTTCTCTGAAGATGACCGATCATATGCCATTTGATATCCTTGGGCATTACTTCATACTTATCTACCAGTTCCTGAACCTTATTTTCCCCAAAGTTCCGACAGCCCTCATCATATGCCTCCTGCAGCATCTCTATTGGTTTTGTTTTGCTGACGGCGATCAGGGTTACCTCATCCGGGCATCTGTTTACTTTTTTACAGGTATCCCCTATTCTGTTTCTTACTTCAAGCAAATTTTCTCTGATCATAATTTATATCACACTTTCCTCTTTATTCTCATTCATTGATAATTTCATTCTCCTCAACAGAGGAAGCGTCAAGGGCAATATAGTCATAAACACTGAGTCCATACTGTGTATTGGATTTGACAATTGCATATTCATCATTTTCGTAAAGAATATCAATCTGTTTAAAATCCGCATAACCTTTATTGATATTATATACACCTACGAGCGATCCTTTTTTACTTATAGTAAACTTTTCCGTAGAATCAGGTTTTATGATATCGTCACCGCTTCTAAGCTGAGAATCATCCAGATAATACTCTGTTTCCGTCGCGTTATATATCGTAGTTTCAATAAACTCCGTAGTTGCCTTTCCATCCTCGGTGTAGGTTTCTCTCAGCACTCCGTCTCTTCCGTTTTCTCCGCTCTGGGTCACATATTCCTTGGGCACAATATAAAACTCTTTTTGAATAATAGAAGACTGAGGTATTTTAAGTCCTTTTTCCTCTTCCGTAATCAGCTCAATTTCAATAAATCTGTCTGTGCAGAACGTGATCATGGAATTTGTAAAAGTCAGCTGTACAAAAGTATCACCGTCAGGATTGGTATAGCTGCTCACCTGCCCCCATGAGGTATCTTGATTTTTCAAAAATTTTACTTTTACATATTCGAGTTCTTCCAGTTCTTCCGCTTTACTTTTATCTACCTGGATCACGATTGACCAGTCTTCATCCTCAGAAAGCTTATACACAGGATCACCGCTTGCAATCAGATCATTACTGATGAGCTGTGTTTTTTCATATTCTTTTGTGTTAAAAAGATCTTTTGTGAATTGCTCCAATTTAAGATCTTCATATCCATCCGTAGAATAAATCACAATTCCCGTTTCGGGAGCACTGCAAAAAGAAACAAGCTCTGATGCGCCCGAACTGTTAATCTTGTCAATATTCTGAAGAATATTTGCATTTGCTAATTTAAGAACAGTTCCCTTTACATCATATTTGAAACTATAAACAGTAGAAAAATTCTCAGGATCAAACCCGGAAACAAATCCAAGGATTTCCGATTTCAATTCACTTAAGTCTCTGTCCGATAAAGTAATTTCTCCTGCATTCTCAGAAGCAATATACTCTGCCAGTTTTCCTGATTCATCCAATGTATACACAAGGTTTCCGGCCCCTACACGTTCGCCTTCTCTTGCATAGTAATTAATATACCCGGCCTGCTGGGCAGTGACAATGGTTTCCTTTCTGAGCGCAATTCCCTGATATATATTATTGGAGGAAAGCGATCCCTCCATTACTTCATAAGGGACCACATGCTTTGATGTAAAATAGCCACAGATACAGATTATAATATAAATAAGCATAATGGCAAAAATAACCATACCAATATTAATATTTAGAGGTTTTCTGTATTTTACCACATTATTGTTGCTGTTACCGTTCAAATTCATGTTCCTTATGCGTATGCCTTTCCTACAATATCCGTTATCATGAATAAAACCCCAGATGAGTCTCCGGGGTTTATGTATCATCTAATATGTTTCTTATAAAGAAACAATAATCTTTTCTTTATATGAAGCAGGAAGTTCAGCTTCATCGCGCGATATGCTCAATATGAAATCAACTCCGAATTTCTGGCTGACAGCCTCAAGCTTGTTAATGATGGGATCAATGTCAATTTCTTCTGCACATGCAATCTTTAAAAAGCTGTCAAAATACATCTGCTGCAGATCGTGATCCTGTGAAATGATACCGCAAATAAATCCGACAAACTCGTCTGAATTGGATATCATATATGAGGACACATCAATCAATCTGATCTTATTGTTCAATTCATACATATGCTTGGTACTTTTATCCAGATAAACGATATTGCCGGATACATTTTGAACTTCACTGTTAACTTTATCTAACAAATGTTTTGTTTTGCCTTTTCCCTTTTTTCCTACAATTAACTGAACCATTGGTAATCCCTCCTGAAGTATATTCGCTATATATGGAGTTGCCTTATATAACCTGATATTATTATAAAATAGAATGCCTTAAAAAACAACTGTTAATTGTTTATTTCATCAAGCAAATCTGACATTTGTGAATATAAGTCCTCTCTGCTTTCCGCACGCATGATAACGGAAATATACGGATTCCCCGATGTATCTCTGGAAACCAGTACAAGACAATGCCCGGCCGCATTGGTAGTACCGGTTTTCCCGCCGAGAACCGTAATACCTGCAGGAGCCTGAGCCTGTCCCTGAAAATAATAGTTTGTGCTGTTCACATTCAATTCCTTTGAATTGCCGTTTTTATCATAGTAAACCGTAGAATATTCTGTCGTTCTTATAATTTCATTAAACCGTTCGTATTGAACGGCCGCATTGGTGATCAGATACATATCATAGACCGTAGTATAATGATTGTCATCAGACAGACCATGCGGATTCACAAAATGAGTGTTGGTAGCTCCTATCTCAAGTGCTTCCTCATTCATCATATCCGCGAACTCCTCTACACTTCCCCCGATTCCCTCCGCGATCATGACAGCAACATCATTTGCAGAATAGATAAGCAAAATATGAAGAGCCTGATCCAAAGTCATCTGATCTCCTTCTTTGATTCCACAGACCTGTGCACCGGATTCCAGATTGGCCACATTGGCAGATGCCGTCAGCGTCATATCCATAGACCCATATTTTAACGCAACCAGCGCCGTCATGATTTTGGTTAAGCTGGCCGGATAAAGCTTTTCATGTACATTTTTGGCATAAAGTGTTTCTTTGTCATTTAAGTCAAAAAGGCCTGCACCGGATGCCTTTGACATATTAACATCACTGATATTCACATCCGAAGAAACCACACACAGATTCGCAGCAAAAGGCTCTGTATTCCGGCTTTCTTCCTCTATATTAACGATGCGAAAGCTGCTCACATCAGAATTTACCTCATAAGCCATATCATAACGGCTCATACCGCATCCATTCATCAGTGGCAAAGCTAATACAAGCAGGATTATCCCTGCCTTTTTAAGAACAAAAGAAAATTTATTTGTAATTCTCACGCCACTCCATATCTCCTCTGTCTAAGGACTTCACCAAGAGTTCAGCCGTTGCAAGATTCGTAGCCAGCGGAATATTGTAAACGTCACAGTATTTGACCACATTATTCACATCCGGTTCATGATGTTTCTGCGTTAAAGGATCTCTCAGAAAAATAACAAGGTCCAGTTGATTATGTTCAATTTGTGCACATAACTGCTGTTCTCCTCCAAGATGCCCGGCAAGATATTTATGTACGGTTAAATTCGTAACCTCTTCCACAAGTCTTCCGGTGGTTCCTGTTGCGTACAATTCATTCTTACTTAAAATCCCCCGATATGCAATACAAAAATTCTGCATCAGTTTTTTCTTGGCATCATGTGCAATAAGTGCGATGTTCATAAGTATCATGCCCCTTCCTATAGCCACCATATTATTAGTCTGCTAATAGTATACACTATTTTTCTTTACATTGTAACCCCACATTTAAAACAAATCCTATTCCGATAAAAGAACTGATCAGGGATGTCAGTCCATAGCTCAAAAAGGGAAGCGGAAGCCCTGTATTGGGAAGCAGATAAGTCACTACCCCAATATTGATAAAGCTTTGAAAGCCAATCAAAGCCCCCACTCCGGAAGCTATGATTGTCCCCGCCACATCTTTCGCCTTTCTCGCAACACTAAAACATTCAATACTGATGAGCAGAATCAAAATAACTACAATGCTGGTCCCTATAAAGCCAAATTCCTCTCCTATTACGGCAAAAATAAAGTCTGTCTGCTGCTCAGAAATAAAGTTGGCATTTTTTACGGAACTGATCTGGTTTGTCTTATAACCTTTACCCATTAACTGTCCGGAACCGATCGCCATGATGGAATATTCCTGCTGATATCCAAGAGTATTTGCATATTCCTCTTTGTTGAAAAAGGCTACGATTCTGTTACCCTGATATGCCCTTTCGCCGCTGAAAATTTTCTGATCGGGCTGCAGGATCAAAGTGATCAATATGACTGCAGAGGGAATTGCCACCGCAAGTACACCTGCAACCACCTTATAGCTGAGTCCTCCCACAAACATAATGGTGGCAAAAATCAGACAGATCACTATTGTAGTAGATAAATCCGGCTGGGCTGCTACAAGTACCGCCGGAATTGCAAACAAAATTACACACAGTGAAATATACTTAAATGTATTCAGCTTTTCCTTGTGATTTAAAATGAATTTTGCAAAGAAAAGCGTAATAAAAATTTTTGCAATTTCGGAGGGTTGGAACCGAATTCCTCCCAGTTCAAGCCATCTTTGCGCACCGCCCCCTTCTTTACCCATAAAAATAACGAGTGCAAGAAGAATCAGATTCAAAATATAAATCACCCAATAAAAATTCAGTATAACTGAATAATCAAACAGTGATAAAAAAATCATCAGGCACACGCCGGCGGCAAAGCCCGCAATCTGCTTGGACTGAAGTGCTTCCTCGGCACTGCCGACGGCGATGATTCCAATGACCGCTAAAGCAATTACCATAATCAAAAGTTTAAAATTGTAATTCCGTAACTTATAATGCTTTAACATATTTAGCCTTTCAAAAATAACTGTTTATTTGCTGTGCAGATCAAGTATCGGTATATTGGCATACAGGGTAGGCACCTTGCTCTCATGCCCTTTGATTCCTGTTTTACTTATCTGGATTTCCATACTCTGTGTATCGATCTTCATATACTTTGATATCACTTTTGCAATATCCGTCTTGATCATTTCCATCATTTCCGGAGAGCAATTCACCCTATCGGAAATAAGGAGAATCTTAAGCCTGTCCTTGGCAATTTCCCTGGATTTTTTTCTTCCAAAAAAATGTTTTAATCCCATAGTACCACCTCCTAATTTTTGTGGAAAATACCTGACACCCTGGTCCAAAAAGAGATTCCCTTATCAAATTCAATATAGGGTGTCTCCTTTCCGGTAACGCGATAGCATATATTCTGATATGCTCTTCCTGCCAGTGTATTATTCCCAACAAGAGGTTCTCCCTGGTTTGTTGCAATCACAACATTCTCATCATCCGGTACAATACCGATCAGTGGAATGGACAAAATGTCAACAACATCTGCCGCACTCATCATTTCCCCTCGTTTTACCATATCACTTCTGAGACGGTTTATGATCAGATCAATCTGCTTAAACTCATTGGCCTCCAAAAGCCCAATAATCCGATCTGCATCCCTGATGGCGGATACCTCCGGAGTGGTAACCACAAGTGCTCTATCTGCCCCTGCAATCGCATTTTTGAATCCCTGCTCAATTCCTGCGGGACAATCAAGAATAATATAATCGAACTGTTCTCTGAGCTGATTGATCATTTTGACCATCTGCTGCGGATTAACGGCTGTTTTATCTTTTGTCTGGGCAGATGGCATAAGATAAAGACTTGGATGCCTTTTATCCTTGATTAATGCCTGTTTGATACGGCATTTGTTTTCTACCACATCTACCAGATTATATACAATCCGGTTTTCCAGTCCCATGACCACATCCAGATTGCGGAGACCGATATCCGTATCAATCAGCACTACTCTTTTCCCCATTGCTGCAAGACCGGTACCAACGTTTGCCGATGTGGTGGTCTTTCCCACACCGCCTTTCCCTGACGTGACGACAATTACTTCACTCATACATAATCCTCCTAAATGAATTAACTTCGTCCCCTGAGAACATGCCTATCCCGGCAAATCACTCAGTAATTCTTTGGTAAGGGAATCCATTACGATCTTATTATTTTTGATGTAAGCGATTTTCGGTTGTATCTTGGGTTTAATTCCCCATCTTGCTTTTTCTTTTGATTGATATTTGAAATCACCTATTTTTAGTTTTTCAGGTGACATTTCAAGCGCTGCCACATAATGTCCTGTGCTTCCGTTTCCTCCTGCATAGGCTTCTCCGTACAGACCTCCCAGCACAATAATATCCTTTGCTGAGATGATTGCTGATCCCGGATAGACATCACCCAGAATCACGATACTGGATTCTGTCTCAAGCACCTGTCCGTTTTTCAGTGTTCCCTTATAAAACTGTCCTTCACTGCCTGTCAGCGAATTCTCAGAAAAATCTGTCTGTGAGATTGCTTTTACAAATTTTTTGTCTGTTTCTTCGTCCTCCGAAACAATACACAGGATATGAAGATCGGAATTTTCGGAAATAACCGTCAATATCTGTTTTTCTTCTTCTTCAGAAAGCTGCCTTCCTTTAATGGAAAGTGCCATCCTTGCATCCTTAAAAAAACCTCTTGATTCTCTGAATTTAACTGCCATATCAAGTAGCAGGTCCTGGAAATCGGACTCGGGATCAAGATGCAGCACTATGCCGTTTGGAAAACTTTTAATGATTACTGAATTCTTCAAGTTATTACTCCTTTTAGTCAGTCTGTGCAGTGCTGGCGCCAAGCTGCGATGCACTGTCAGTAATTAATTCTTCTTCATCCACAAGATCAAAATAATAGCTGATCACGTCCTTTGTGGTTCTCGCTGCGTAGTCTGAAGAATAGCCGTAAGCAATTCTGGTAGCTATGGCAATTTCCGGATTTTCATAAGGTGCATAGCAGACAAACAAAGCATGATTTGCACGGCTCTTGCTTTCCTCCGCCGTACCGGTTTTTCCTGCCACATTTACTTTCAGATCACTGTAATAAGACTTTGACTCTACTACCTGTCTCATACCTGTATGAATCGCATTCCATTCTGCGCCGGTGAGATCTACTGTATTTCTGATTTCTGCCTGATTGTCTTTTAGCAGATTACCGTTTCTGTCAGTAATTTTATCTACCAGCGTGAGGTTATAGCAGGTTCCGCTGTTAGCAACCGTTGTAACATATCTGGCAATGCCCACTGTAGTAAAGTTATTGGAGCCCTGTCCGATTGCTGATCTGACAGCATCTGTATCTGAAATCTGAGGTGCATATTCTTCAATTTCAATACCTGAGGTCTCAGAGAGTCCATACATATCCGCGTAAGTCGCAAGCTTGGACAAGCCTAGTTCCGAAGAATAACCGTTCTCTGTCATACCTAATCTGTAAGCCATCTCATAAAAGAAAACATTACATGAATTTTTGATGGCTCCTGTTACGTTCAACGAGCCATGACTGCCTCTTCCGTAAATCCAGCATTTTGGAGGCGGATCAATTTCATTAAACTGTCCGTTACAGGAAAAAGTTGAGGTGGTATTGATAATTCCCTCCTTTAATCCAGCTGTTGCAGATACCATCTTAAAGGTTGAACCCGGGGCAGTCCTCTGCTGTGTTGCATAATTGATCATAGGCGTGGAGAGGTCACTCTGTAACGCGGCAAAATATTCCGCATCCACACCATTAGCCATTTTGTTATTATCATATCCCGGATAAGAAACAAGTGCCAACACATCTCCCGTATTCACATCGGTGATCACCATAGAACCGCTACAGGGATCAAGAGCGAGCTGGGCAGGGGTAATATCCAGATTCTGAATTCTGTTCATCATAAAGGTATACGCGGAAATTGCCCCATTCTTTAATTGATTGCTCTCCGCTTCATCAATATCAACAATGTCCTGCTCCAAAAGAATCAGACATATCTGACGTCCTGATATCAGATCATTTTTAATCATATATTTATAAATATTTTTGGAAAAATCAACATTTTGTTGAAGCTGCTCAAATATATAGTCCAAAATTCTCAAATAAATTTCTTCCGAATCAGAGTACTGACTGTCAAGATCAAGCTTTGTCACATCAATCCAGTTTTTGGCAATACAATAATTCAGATATTCGTTTAAGCTGATCACTTCCTCTGTGGTCCATGCAATATAAGTTTTATCTTCGGTATCCACCTTGCTTCTTTCAATGATCCCATTATTATAGAGCATTTTGGCAATAAAGCTTTCATAGACCTGATACTCGGTTGTCAAATTCTGATAAGGGGTCTTCTTATCTGTCAATTCTGTCCTGAGTTCTTCAAAAACCTTCTCTTTTCTGGACAGGAAAGTCTCATAGACTGCCTTTTCTGTCTCGGAAGCATCCGGTTCCTTAAAATGTTCCGTATCGATAATATTATTGTTTATCAGTGAAAAATAAACATCATAGATAGGTATCTTGATCTTACTGCTGCTGACATTTTCCGTATTAAATTCCTTCGCATTGATAATATTGGAATACAGGATACCTGCAAGCTTCTGTTCCAGGATCTTATAAGCTGCTATCTGAAGATCGTGATCAATCGTCAGATAAACATCATTTCCTGCCGTAGATTCCACATGATTTGTGGTTTCAATCACTTTACCCATGTTATCAACAAATACAGTTTCGCTTCCTTTTTTGCCCTGAAGCCAGGATTCCATGGATTTTTCAATGCCAAGCTTCCCTACCGTGTCATTCAGGTCATAAGAGCTTTCTCCGTTTTCATCCTGAAGTTCTTTGAGATCATCCTGATCTACCTTACCGGTATATCCGATAATCTGTGCGAAATAGATACTGTCCACATATTTGCGAACCGTATCTTCCACAATAGATACCCCCTCCAGTTCGTTGCAGTTTTCCATGATCACAGCAACCGATTCTTCATTCACATCCGTAGCAACGGTAGTGGCGATATATTTCTGAAAAGAATTGGTATTCATGTCATACCGGATCGTCAGGATTTTCAGTATCTCGTCCCTGGTAAAACCATTGCCCGGGATGAAAGTATCCTTGGTATCCGCCTGTGTGTACTCTCCTATCCGAAATCTGTCCCAGCCGCAAAGATAGTCAATAACCTCCTGGGCTGTGGCTGTTTTTTCCTTTTCTTCCAGTTTATCAATGGTAGTACGTCCATAGACATCTGCAAGGAATCGCAACAATCTTGTTCCTTCCACGGTAAAAACATAATTATTGTTTTTGTCCAGAATGATCTTAAAGTCGCTGACAGTTGTATCCCCATTCTTTTCAAGCATTTTGACCAGCGTATAGATGGTACTGTTCAGGTTATAATTTTTCATCTTTCCGCTCTCATAGACATCTTCTATGGTCACAGAATAAGCCAGTTCATTATAAGCCAGAAGATTACCGTTTCTGTCATAAATGCAGCCACGACTTCCCGGAATCGTTCGTTCTTTCATGATCTTTGTCTGAAAAGAATCCAGATATGTTTCTCCATTGACAATCTGCAGATCAAATAATCTGTGAATAATGGTTGCTGCAATCAAAATCATGGCAAGTATCAAAACAAAAGTACGGGATGTTATCATATTCAAAAAATTTTCTTTGAACTCCTCAAACAAATCAGTTAGCGCTCCTTTTGTTCTCTATCTTCAAGTTTTTTGTTTATCCACAATAAAAAAGGATAAAAAATCAAAGTAACAACAATGGTATACACCATTTCCGGAAGTATAATGTGAATCAGATAATAAGTGAAATGAAATCTGCCTCTCATCAAAAACAGGATAATATAGCTGAGAAGCCCATATGCCATATCACTCACAAAGATCAGGGCAAGTGGCAATTTAATATCTTCCGGATAAAAAATCATATTGAATTTCCCGTTGGCATATCCTATATACATATAGATCAAGGCATACAGCCCGATCACGCTTCCAAAAAAAATATCTGCAAGCAGTCCACAAAAAAAGCCGAAAAGAATTCCTGCTTTTTCTCCTCTCATAAAACCAAAGGAGGCTGTCAGGACAATCATCAGATTGGGGATAATGCCACCAAATGCAATTGACTTAAATACCGTGCTCTGCAACACAAAACAGGAAATTACGAGCAGGAAAGAAACAATAAATCTTCTCATTCTTCATCTCCTACAGCCTGTTTTGTCTCCGTGATGACAAGCACCTCTTCCAGGTGTTCAAAATCCACTGCCGGAGTGATCAATCCGGATTTTGTCAGATTGTTGGCATCCACATTGATTGCCGATATGTAACCGATCAAAATACCGGGCAGATATTTATCGCTGACGTTAGCTGTCACGATCTTATCGCCTTCCACTACTCTGTCGGCACTGTCCACCAGTTTTTCAAAACTGATAACACCATCCTCATACAATTCAAGATCCCCTGTCACAATCAGATTATCCGAGGTTGACAAAACCATACCGCTTGTGTTGGAATTATCTGCAATTATGGACAATACCTTGGACCAGTTCGGTCCAACGGCTATAATCCTCCCCACAAGACCGCTTCCGGCCATCACATTCATATCAATGGCAAGACCATCATTGTATCCCTTATCTATCGTAAAAGAATGGAACCAGTTACCTGTATCCTTCGCAATGATTCTTGCGCCCACCTTATCATAATCTTCATATTGGGCATCCAGGTCATAAAGCTCACGCAGATTTGTAAGTTCATACCGATCCTGCTGAAGCCTGATATTTTCCATAGTGAGTTCGTCCACCTGTGCCTTCAGCTCTTCATTTTCTTTCAGCAAAGATCTGATCTCAACAAGTTCTTCGGAACGGGTACTCAGCCAGGACCCCGCTTTGCTGATTCCTTCCTGCAAAGGCACCACAACAAAACCTCCTATGGCACTTATGGGTGCACTCAGGAAGTTAGTGCTGAAAGTAAGTATGATCAAACCCGTACATACAATTGTTAAAATAAAAAGGAGATATTTACCGGGTAATGTAAACTTTTCTCCTTTTCTTTTTACTACTGGACTCATTTACTCATTCCTTCAATAGCATAAGCAACTGATTTATAATTATCTTCTTTTATGATCTTTGAAAGACCGAGGGCAACACTGGTCACAGGATTTTCTGATAAATTGACATTCAAACCGGTTCCTTTACTGATCAATTCTGCCAGATGCCCAACCTGCGAAGCACCGCCGGTAAGATAAATACCATGTCTGTAGATATCTGCGGCAAGTTCCGGAGGTGTTCTCTCAAGGATTACTTTAATACTGTCAATGATGGTGTGAAAATGCTCGATCAGACATTCATCAATCAGCTTTGTGGGAAGCTCACGTTCCACCGGAAGTCCCGTTACGATATCACGTCCATAGACAACTGCACCTTTTCCTTCTTTTTCCAGATCCTTTAATGACATTTTAACGTTTTCAGCTGTTTTACCGCCAATGAGCAGATTAAACTCTCTTCTAACAGCACTTCTGATGGCATCGTCAAATTTTAATCCGCCAACCTTGATCAATTTGCTGAGTACAATACCGCCAAGGGACAAAATGGAAATCTCTGTTGTATCATATCCCACATTAACGGTAAGGACACCCTGGGCATTCTTTACATCAATATCCATACCAAGACCGTCAGCCACAGCCTTTTCAACAACAAGTATCTTTTTTGCCTTCACGCCTGCTTCCTTGATGAGGTCATAGAAAGCTCTCTTTTCCACCTCTGTCACGTCAAAGGGAACCGCTATATAATAATCAGCAGGTTTTACATTACTTCTGGAAAGATCATTGATAAAATATTTTACAAGGAGCTCCATATTCTTGATGTCTGCAATCACACCGTTGGAAAGCGGATATGAAATATGAATATTGGAAGGTGCTTTTTCATACATCTCGAACGCAGAATCACCATAAGCAAACAACGTATTTTTATTTTCGATGGCGATCATGTTCTTTTCTACCAATATAGTATCATCTGCTCTGTTATAAATTTTAATATTGCTGGTACCTAAATCGATACCAAATGCATTCATTGACAACATGAATACCCCTTTCTATAATAAGTTTTTTTCTTTGAGACTGGTATAACAGCCGTCCCCGATAATGATGTGATCGATCAGGGGAATTTCTACCAGCTCTCCTGTTTCTTTTATCTTGCCGGTAACAAGCAGATCCTCTCTGCTTGGCGTGGCATCACCGCTTGGATGATTGTGTAAGAGTATCACCGAGGATGCCTGACATTTCAGTGCACGTACAAATACTTCTCTTGGCGATAACAAAGAGGCATTGACTGTACCGATAGACAACACATATTTTTCAATCAAATGAAGTCTGCTGTCAAGAGACAAAAGCAAAATCATTTCTTTTTCTTCATGCCGCAGTTCCTCCATGAAATAGGATGCCACAGTAGAAGGAAGGTCGAACCTAAGCTCATCTTCAGCTCTTTCTCTTGCCATACGCTTCGAAAGCTCGCCAATACATTTGATCTTAACCGCCTTTACTTCTCCTATTCCGGGTATTTCCATCAGTTCAGAAAGAGAAATATGATGCAGGGCATTGAGTCCCTTTTGCTTTCCTTTCGATAAGGATAGAATCTTCTCTGCAAGAGAAACCGCAGAACAGTTTTTGGTACCTGTCCGCAAAATGACAGCAAGAAGTTCCGCTTCTGACAGGCTTTCCGGCCCGAATTTCAGGAACTTCTCATAAGGCATGTCCGGACAAAAAATTTCTTTTGATAAATTTTTAACCACAATTTCCTTTCCGGCCCCTTCTCTTACATGGCTTTGAGGAAATTCTATTTTGTTAAATGAACCGGTATATAACAATTCCCACAATAATACCTATGATGCTGGCAACCGTTATTTTAATGGACAATCCGAAGGTAATACACAAAATTCCAAAATCCAGCACAATGGGACTGGAAAGTCCAAAGGTTTGTCCATAGTTCAGCCAGGATACCGGAAACAGGCTCCCGATGAAGCCTCCGATCACGATTCCCGCCAGGATAAGCAGGAAACAGGCCCAATTATTCTTACGCATCTTCATCCTCCAACTCCTCTTTCGCATATGAAATTATCTTATCACAAAGCGACTTTGATGTATACCGATTTTAGGGAAAATTAATAAGTTTCCTTCTCTAATATTTTACATAAATCTACTGAAATCTGCACTCACAATGCCTTTCTCGACAAGCTTCTGCAAAGTTTTCATAATGCCAAATTTTCCGTGCTGCCAGGTCAGACCTCCCTGAAAATAAACGGCATAGGGAGGTTTTATGGGACCGTCCGCACTAAGTTCTATAGAAGACCCCGACACAAAAGCACCGGCTGCCATAATGACCGGACTGTCATATCCCGGCATATCCCAGGGTTCCGGTGTCACATGTCCATCCACCGCAGCCGCCTGCTGAATCCCCTGGCAGAAGGCGATTACACCTTCCGGATCACCGAATGTCACGGCCTGAATAATATCATGTCTGCTCTCCGCAGAATCGGGCACTACTGCAAACCCCAGTCTTTCATAAATATTGGCTGCAAAAATGGCACTCTTTAAAGCATTTGCAGTTACGGAAGGAGCAAGAAACAATCCCTGATAAAATGAATTCAGCACTTGAAGAGAGGCTCCCACTTCTTTCCCAAGCCCGGGAGAAGTAAGTCTGTAAGCTGCATTTTCAATGCATTCCCTTTTTCCTGCAAGATAACCGCCGATAGGAGCAAGACCTCCACCCGGATTTTTGATCAGGGAACCCACGACAAGATCCGCTCCCACATCGGAGGGTTCTCTCACTTCCGTAAATTCTCCGTAACAATTATCTACCATACAGATCACATCCGGTTTTCTTTCTTTGATAAAGGTAATCAATTCTTCAATTCTTTCCACCGAAAGAGTTGGTCTTGTCTGGTATCCTTTGGAACGCTGTATCGTCACTAATTTTGTTTTGCCGTTGATTGCCCTTTCAATCCCTTCAAAATCAAAGCTGCCATCAGGCAGGAGATCCACCTGACGATAGGAAATACCATATTCCTTCAGAGAGCCTTTTGATTCTCTGATACCGATGACTTCTTCCAGCGTGTCATAGGGCTTACCTACCGGAGAAAGGAGTTCATCTCCCGGACGCAGATTACTCATCAGAGCAAGGGCGAGGGCATGTGTTCCGCAGGTGATCTGCGGACGCACCAGCGCATCCTCCGTATGGAAAATATCCGCATAAACTGCCTCAAGAGTATCCCTTCCAAGATCATTATATCCATAACCGGTTGTCCCGAGAAGGCAAGCCTCGCTGACCCTGTTTTTCTGCATGGCTCCGATTACTTTTAGCTGATTATATTCGGATACAGCATCGATCTGTGCAAAGCGTTCTGACAGAGAGTTCCATATTTTTTCACTAAACTCATAGACCTCTTCGCTGATCCCCATCTGTTTATACATCGCTTTCTTTTCTGTATTCATTTCATAAAATTCCTTTCTTTCTCAGCATGTCTGTCATAAAATCAAGCATTTTATCCTCATCATAAGAAAACTCCGGCTTATTCAGCCAGATCACATCCTTTTCCCGTCGGAACCAGGTCAACTGTCTTTTAGCAAAATGCCTGGTATCTCTCTTGATCAGATAAATGGCATCATCCAATGTAATTTCTCCCTCGAGGTAAGCAAGGATTTCCTTGTAACCCAGTCCCTGCATAGACACCATATCCCTGTGGTATCCCATATCTCTCAAATGCTTCACCTCATCGATCAGCCCATCCTTCAGCATCATGTCAACCCGGGCATCAATACGCCGATACAGTTTTTCTCTCTCATCATTCAGTACAAAATAGACAAAATTATATGGGGATTTTTTTTCTCTTTGTTCTTTATTGTGGAGAGAGATAGGGAATCCGTTTAATTCATAAAATTCAAGCGCACGAATCACACGTTTTACATTATTTTCATGAATTTCATCTGCTGAAACAGAGTCCTTCTCTCTCAGCAATTCATGAAGATAAACATTTCCCTTTTCCTCTGCAAGCGCTTCCAGTTTTTCCCTTACATGGGTAGTTTCTTCCTCCTGTTCAAAAGCAACGTCATGAAGAAGCGCCTGAATATAAAATCCGGTTCCTCCGGCCACAATAGGAATATGTCCGTTTTTATATATTTCCGCAAGGCTTTTCTTCGCCATCTGCTGAAAGGTATAAACATTAAATTCTTCATCAGGACTTAACACATCAATCAGGTGATGAGGAATCCCCTGCATCTCCTCTTCTTTGATTTTGGCAGATCCGATATTCATATCTCTGTATACCTGCATGGAATCAGCGGAGATGATCTCTCCGCCAATTTTCTGTGCAAGCTTAATCGATAATGCTGTTTTCCCTACTGCAGTAGGCCCCGTCAGTATCACCAATGGATCCTTAACATATGTCACGATATAACCCTCTTAAACTTCTTTTCAATTTCATATTTGCTCATGGAGATGATGGTAGGTCTTCCGTGAGGACAATGATAGGGGTTATCGAGCGAAAGCAGTTCGTCGATCAATGCTTCCATCTCTGCTCTCTCCATTTTCGTGTTTCCTTTCACGGCAGACTTACATGCCATGGATGCAAGTTTTTTCAGTATCACATCAGGCGTTCCTTTCATGGGATTTTCCAAAAGCTCATCCATGATCTCTACAAATAATTCTTTCTCATTACAGCCATATAAATCTGTGGGCATACTTCTCACCGCAAAAGAACCACCGCCAAATTCCTCTATCTCAAATCCAAGCTGTTCAAAATAATCCATATATTCCTTCAAAAGTTCTCCTTCCCGTCCCGTAAGATTAATAACCACGGGAGGATTTAAAAGCTGGGAGGACACATCTTTATTTTGAAGTTCTTTTACAAGTCGCTCATATTTCACTTTTTCATGAGCAGCATGCTGATCCACCATCAAAAGCTTATCCTTAAATGCAATGAGCCAGTAGGTGTCAAAAATCTGTCCCAGTATCTCATACTCGTCTCTCACATCAGCCGAAAGTATTTTTTCTTCAAACAGATTCATCTGCACCGGTTTTTCCACCACAATGTGGTCGGAAGCCTTAATGATATTAGAGTGAATGTCTTCTGCAGTGCCGGATGCATCCTTTGGTGAAAATCCAAATATCCTGCTTGTCAATCCCTTCTCACCATAAGGGATTTTCTCCTCTTTCAAAAGATTCTCAATCCTTTTCGTTTCAAAAGGTTCCGGAGCTTTTATCGGTTCCGTTTTTTCTTTTTCCGGTTCTGACAGCAGTGCCTCAGGAATCATCTCCAGTTCATGAAGCCTCTTATGCACTGCCTCAGACAAAAAAGAATACATATCATTTCCCCTGTGAATGCGGATCTGCATCTTGGAAGGATGAACATTTACATCAATTTCCTGGGGATCCATTGTAAAATGAAGAACAGCAAAGGGAAATTTATGTTGCATGACGTATTGTCTGTAGCCTTCTTCCAACGCTTTTGAAATAATATCATCCTTCACAAACCGCCCATTTACAAAATATATTTCAAAATTGCGGTTGGAACGATTAATCTCCGGCTTACCCAAGTATCCCTTTACTTTGCAAAGACCACATTCCGCTTCGAAGGGAACCGCACCCTCAGCGATTTCTTTGCCGTAGATACGATAGATCACTTCTTTCAGATCCCCGTTTCCCGAAGTATGAAAACGAACCTGTCCCCCATTTACAAATTTAACGGATATATCAGGTCTGGATAAGGCAATATGTTCCATCAGATCCGAAACATATCCTCCTTCCGTCTGCGGCTGTTTTAAGAACTTTCTTCTTGCCGGTGTATTATAGAACAGATTATGGACAAGAAAAGTGGTTCCGTCCGGTGCACCGATTTCCTGCACATCTTCCTCTACTCCACCGGCTATGGCATATCGGATACCGGTCAGTTCCTCTTTTGTTTTGGTGATTACTTCCACCTGAGAAACTGCGGCAATGCTGGATAATGCTTCCCCTCGAAATCCTAGACTTTCCACATAGCCAAGATCTTCTATGGACTTGATCTTACTGGTAGCATGGCGCAAGAACGCCTTTTTAATCTCACTTTTATCAATACCACAGCCATTATCAGTGACACGAATCAATGAAATACCGCCATCCTTCAGTTCCACAGTCACCGCCTTCGCCCCGGCATCAATTGCATTTTCTATCAGTTCCTTGACCACACTGGAAGGTCTCTCTACCACCTCACCGGCAGCAATCTGATCAATTGTACTTTGACTTAACAGGTTAATTTCCGGCATAAATCTTTCCTTTCTACCATCTGTTCTTCAATTTGTTCTGAAGCTTATAGAGGGTATTTAGCGCATCTAGAGGTGTCAGATTGGAAATATCAATTTCCTTCAGTTCTTTGATTACATCCTCATCTTTTACCGTATCGAACAGCGACATCTGGCTTAAGTCGACCTCATCATATTTTACGGGTTTATGCTTTGTATCCTTATGATCGACGGCAATGCTCTGCACTTTTTCAAGAATATCATTGTCGCTGAGCTGCTCTGCAATCTCTTTTGCCCTGTCAATTACCATTTCAGGTACACCGGCAAGCTTTGCCACCTGAATACCATAACTCCTGTCAGCACCGCCTTTTACGATCTTACGAAGGAATACAATATCATCCCCCTTCTCTTTCACGGCGATACAATAATTATTGACATTGCTCATCTTGCCCTCCAGCTCAGTCAGCTCATGATAATGAGTCGCAAACAGAGTTTTGGCACCAAGCAGCTTTTTGTTGCTGATGTGTTCGATTACCGCCCATGCAATACTGAGTCCGTCAAACGTGGAAGTTCCACGTCCGATCTCATCTAAAATCAAAAGGCTGTTTGACGTGGCATTACGAAGAATATTGGCAACCTCATTCATTTCCACCATAAAAGTGCTCTGACCGCTTGCCAGATCATCAGAGGCTCCCACTCTCGTAAAGATTCTGTCCACAATACTGATATTTGCGCTGTCTGCCGGCACATAACAGCCAATCTGGGCCATCAGTACGATCAAAGCCGTCTGTCGCATATAGGTGGATTTTCCTGCCATATTGGGTCCTGTTATAATCGAGACACAGTACTTGTGATTATCAAGATAAGTGTCATTGGAGATAAACATATCCCCGTCGATCATCTGTTCCACCACAGGGTGTCTTCCCGCTTTGATATCTATCACACCTTTTTCATTGATGGAAGGTCTCACATAATGATTTCTTTCTGCCACGAGAGAAAAGGAAGCAAATACATCAAGCATGGCAACTGCTTTTGCCGTTTTCTGAATTCGCTCAATCTGCATGGCAACTGCATCTCTTACTTTACAGAACATATCATATTCCAGCGTATAAAGCTTATCTTCCGCATTTAAGATCGTATCTTCCAGTTCTTTCAATCTGGCATTGGTATAGCGTTCCGCATTGGCAAGGGTCTGTTTGCGAATATAATCATCGGGCACCAGATTCTGATAGGAATTGGTCACCTCAAAATAATAGCCGAATACTTTATTATATTTAATCTTTAAATTCTTAATCCCTGTACGGGCCCGGTCTTCTTCCTCGAGCTGCATCAGCCAGTTTTTTCCTTCTGTCTTGGCATGCCGGAGATTATCGATGGTCTCGTCAAATCCATCTTTAATGATACCTCCGTCACGGATGGAAATAGGCGGATCCTCAATAATGGAGCTGTCAATTAACGCACAGATATCATTAAGGCCGTCAATGGAATCGTTTATTTCCGAGAGCAGTCCTTTCTCAAAATCCTTCAGAACGGTTTTGATATGAGGAAGCATTTTGAGAGAATTTCGAAAAGCAATCATATCTCTTGGATTTGCTGTTTTAAAGCTCACTTTTGAAAGAAGCCTTTCCAGATCATAAACAGGATTCAGATACTCCCGTATCTCATCCCTGACCATGGGATTTACGCTCAAAGCCTCCACTGCATCAAGTCGTCTTTCAATCTGTTCCTTGTCAATCAACGGCTGTTCAATATACTGACGCATACATCGGGCTCCCATAGCCGTCTTTGTCTTATCAAGCACCCAGAGAAGGGATCCTCTCTTCTGCTTTTCCCTTAAGGTTTCACAAAGTTCCAGATTTCTTCTTGTTGAACTGTCAAGAAGCATGTATCTGCTGGTCAGATAGGGATACAGATGGGTAAAATGGGAAAGATCATTCTTCTGGGTATCATAGAGATACTGCAGAAGTGCACCGGCTGCAATTAAGCCTGCCGGGAAATCCTCGATTCCCATTCCCTGCAAAGTATTTACACGGAAATGTTTGAGAAGACACTTTCTGCATCTGTCCTCATCATAAAAATGAGCATCCAGAGAATAAAAGGTAATCCCCAACCTTCCCTTCAGGTCCTGTAGGTCAATTCCACTTACCAGAAAAGCATCATTGCAGATGATCTCACTGGGCATATATTTATTGATCTCATCAAGAAGCTTTTTGTTGTCCTCCACTTCCGTCAGATAATAATCACCGGTGGTCACATCAGCTACGGAAATACCTGATCTGCCCTGAAAATAGGCAACACTCATGAGGTAATTATTTTTGCCGGCATCCATGGCCTGCACATCCATATTGGTCCCGGGCGTAACGATCCTGACAACCTCTCTCTTAACGATTCCTTTTGCAAGCTTTGGATCCTCCATCTGTTCGCAGATGGCAACCTTGTATCCCTTGGATACCAGCTTGTTCAGATAGCCCTCCACAGCATGGTAGGGCACGCCACACATAGGCGCCCTTTCCTCCTGACCGCAATTTTTTCCAGTCAGGGTAATCTCCAATTCTTTCGATGCCACAAGGGCATCTTCATAGAACATCTCATAAAAATCGCCCAGTCTGTAAAACAGGATACAATCCTGATAATCCTTTTTCGTTTCCAGATACTGTTGCATCATGGGTGTTACTTCTGCCATTTTTTCACCGTCCGTTATTTATTGTAAATCTTCAGCACGTTTGATTGCATCGTCAATATGCGCACAGAAATTCAATTCGCCCACACTTTCCACGAAGCCTGCCTTTTGCATGACTTTCATGGGCTGTTCGTTTACATGAGAAAGGATCAGCTGAACATTCTTGTCTTTGCATTTTTGATAAAGCTGTTCCAGATTATGCATCGCCGTTGCATCCAGTGCATTCACACTTCTCATCCTGATAATCAGGCAATTGGTGGTTTCAGGCACCGAAATTCTGAGCAGTTTATCTGCCGCCGCAAAAAACAGAGGTCCGCTGATTTCATATACAAGCGTATTTGCAGGAACTTCTCTAAGTTCAATGGAATCCGGGTCATCCTGATCCTCAATATATTTCCATCCCTCCACCTGAGTTACATCGCTCATTCGCTTCATAAACAGGATTGCTGCAAAGACAATGCCTACCTCTATAGCAACCACAAGATCAAACACAACCGTCAAAACGAAGGTAATGATAAGTACGGAAATGTCACTCTTTGGTGAGGTTTTTACCAGATATGCAAATTCTCTAAAGCCGCACATATTATAAGCTACCATAAACAAAATTGCCGCAATGGCAGGCATCGGGATCAATGCCGCATAGGGCATAAAGATCACAAGAATCAGTAAAAGCACGACCGCATGCACCATACCGGAAATCGGAGAACGACCGCCGTTTTTTACATTTGCCGCAGTTCTTGCAATGGCACCTGTTGCCGGTATTCCGCCAAACAATGCGCTTGCCACATTTCCTGTACCCTGGGCAATCAATTCCATGTTGGAATTGTGTCTCGAATTAATCATACTGTCCGACACCACACAGGAAAGCAAAGATTCCACTGCTGCAAGGATTGCAATGGTAAGTGCATTGCTGAACTGTGCACTTATCATTTGAAAGCTGAATTTCGGCATACTGAATGATGGCGGTCTGTTGGTGATCTCATACAGGGAGCCTATCGTATTCACCTTCATATGTAATCCGCTTACCATAAAGATTCCGGCAATCACAGCAAGCAATGAAGGCGGAATGCTGCTTACAATTCTTGCAGCCTTCCCATGCAGTTTTGATCCTAAAAGAGGCCATAAAATGAGAATAGCAAGACAGATCACACCTACCAGTACAGCCTGCAGATTGACTGACCCAATATTCCGGATCACAGCCCTCCCCTTTTCCATAGTTTCCACCGGACTTGTCCCAGCAGGATAGGTAAGTCCCAGGAAATCCTTGATCTGTCCGATGGCAATGGTTACGGCAATTCCCGCTGTAAATCCCGTTGTAATGGTATAGGGAATAAAGCGGATCAGATCCCCCAATCTTAATAGACCCATAATAATTAAAATCAATCCTGCCATGATCGTGGCAATCGCAAGTCCTTCAATTCCGCTTGTGGCCACAATTCCCGCCACGATAGTGGCGAAGGCCGCTGTAGGACCCGAGATCTGTACCCGGCTTCCGCCCAAAAAAGAAATCACAAAACCGGCCACAATCGCCGTATACAATCCTTTTTCGGGACTTACTCCCGATGCCAGGGCAAGTGCAATCGAGAGCGGCAGTGCAATGATCGCTACAATAATGCCCGCAACAACATCTTTCACCAGCTGCTCTTTTGAATAATTTTTCAGTACCGAAAATAACTTTGGTTTCAATTTTTCCATAATTTTTCCCTCATAATCTTTTGTTTTTCCCGGTTTACACCAGTTCACCGAGATAATAAAATCCATGGCATTCCTTTAAATAAACAGGAACAATCTTACCGATCAATTCCTTTTCTCCCTTAAAATGCACAATGGTATTATTGGAAAGACGGCCCGTCAGCAGGCTGTCATCCTGTTCATTTACTCCCTCTACAAGCGCCTCAAGGGTCTGACCCTGTAGAAGTTCCACTCTCTCCCTTGCCGTGTCCTGAACCACCTTAAGCAACCTGTCAAAGCCTTCTTTTACCGTCTCCTCCGGCACCTGTTCCATGGCTGCGGCAGGTGTTCCGGTACGTTTGGAATAAATAAAGGTAAAAGCATTGTCATACTGCACCCGCTTCACTACATCAATCGTTTCATCCACATCTTCCGGTGTTTCTCCCGGGAAACCAACAATAATATCCGTGGTAATAGCAATATCCGGAATTTCTCTTCTTATTTTTTCCGCAAGTGCAAGATACTGTTCCTTGGTGTAACGGCGGTTCATCTTTTCAAGAATCCGGGTGGAGCCGGACTGTAGCGGCAGATGGAGATGTCTGCATATTTTTTTTGACTCTTTCATCACCTGAATCAGTTCATCCGAAAGATCTTTTGGATGGGATGTCATAAAACGAATTCTCTCAAGGCCCTCTATCTTCTCTACTTCCCGAAGAAGCTGGGCAAAGGTCATGGGTTCCTCCAGATTTTTCCCATAGGAATTCACATTCTGTCCGAGCAGCATGATTTCTACCACACCGTCTGCCACCAAAGCTTCTATTTCTTTGATGATATCTTTCGGATTTCTGCTTCTTTCTCTTCCTCTCACATAAGGCACAATACAGTAGCTGCAGAAATTGTTGCAGCCGAACATAATATTGATGCCTGACTTAAACGGATATTTTCTCTCCACCGGAAGATCCTCCACGATCTGATCCGTATCCTGCCAGATATCAATGATCATGCTATCGCTTTCAAACATGGCAGTGAGCAACTCCGCAAATTTGTAGATATTATGTGTTCCAAAAATCAGATCCACAAATCGATAGCTTTTCTTTATTTTTTCAATCACAGAAGGTTCCTGCATCATGCATCCGCAAAGAGCAATCTTTTTGTGCGGATTTTTCTTTTTCAGACTGTTTAAATGTCCCAGTCTTCCGTAAACCCGCTGATTGGCATTGTCCCTGACGGTACAGGTATTATAAATGACAAAATCTGCATCCTCGTCATCCGTCAATTCATATCCCACTTTTTCCAGAATACCGGAAAGTTTTTCAGAATCCCTTGCATTCATCTGGCACCCAAAGGTGGTTACGCAGCAGGTTGGTCTCCTTCCCAGCTCTTTCGCAAGTTTTTCTACGTAATCACCTGCTTTTTCCATAAATGCAAGCTGCCTTTTCGTCTCTTCTGCACTGTTCATTTTTTCTGTTATCTGTTGACTATTTTGAATCATTCTTTACCTCTGACTGTTATTTTTCTGTATTTCACTTCAATATTCACTCACTTTATAAGCATATGCCCTGCCTTTCTTCTCACAGCGTTCAATTATATGCAGATAATTGAGAATATGCAAAACCCGTCCTGCCTCCTCCTTTCGGATTTTAACCGCTTGTGCAAACTCCGATACCGTGAAAGGCTCAGTAAGCTCATAAGGTATCAGCTGTAGATAGTCCTCCACTCTCTCAAAACAGACCTCATCCACCAGTGCTACCGGAATCCGGTCGAATCTGCTGGAACCTTTCTTTTTATCCTTACTCCAACCGTTTAAGAGTCTGTATTCTTCTATATCCAAAAGCGGAAAGCGCAGCCGTAGATTTGGATTTTTCAGATAGGTTTTAATCTTATATAGCTCATAGAATGCCCTGTAAACATTTCCTTTTACGGGACTTTTTCTTAAGGGAGAACTCTCCCCTGTTTCCTCGTCAATCCATGAAAGCCACTTCACATGAGGAATAGGATACACGACGGTAACCGGATATTCCGGCAAAAAACTGTCAAGCTTTTGCCTCAGCTTATTAAAATTTGCCGTCTGAATCTCAATGATTTCCGTGCCGGTAAAAATATCCGCCACATAACCGTTAACGGGTATCTCCTGCATCGCTTTATCAGGCGCATAATAATCTTTTAATATGGCGTGCACCGTTTTCTCCTGTAAGGTACCGATGCCGTTTTTTTCTCTTTCAGAACTGATAATTCTGTTTTTGATCGTTTCAAAACGCTGCTGATCCATGACGATTCCAATAATATATCATCTATTTTCTTTCCAGGAAAAGCTTTCTGGAAATAAAGTTATATACCATAACGATACCGGTTGCGATAATGGAACTGATTGATACCATAAGACCGTCCGAAATTTTTTCCTGAAGGAATGCGCTGTGTGCATAGGCACCGTCAATACAAACATACATTACGATTTCATTAATCAAAAGTCCGAATGCGGATAAAATCAGAAAAACGGTAAATTCCTTTTTCTTATCCATCTCCTTCTTCTCGGTAAATACATATTTAATGCTCAAAAGGTAATTGACAATTGCAGAAATCACAAATCCCAGAAATTTCGAAATTAAATAGTGAACGCCAAAAATATTGGTAAATCCCGTGGTAATGCCAAAATCAATCAAAAAGCAGATAAAACCTACCACTCCGAATTTTAAAATCTGTTCCATTAATTTTCTCATAGTCTAACTCCATATCTTCTATTTATTCTACTGCAAAAAAGAATGTCATGATAAATAACACCTAGGCTATTATAACATGACATTCCGGATTTTAAATAATAAATTTTTTACTCAGAAAATTATTTTGATAATTTTGCATCATATTCCATAATTTTTTCGGTATATTCCCGAATTACCTTCGTGGATTCTTTAAATCTTGCCAATTCACCAGGCGTCATATGAATTTCCAAAACATCAAAGGCTCCCTGTCTGTTCAGTACAGTGGGAACACCCACATAGACATCTTTTTCACCATATTCTCCTTCAAGAAGCGTGGAAACAGGAATAATTCTGTTTTCATCATTCAAAATAGCTTTAATGATGCCTGCACAGGCTGTCGCAATTCCGTAATAAGTCGTTCCTTTCCGGTTTAAAATTTCCCACCCCTTCTGTGTTGTTTTATAAACAAGTTCATCAAGATCTACATCTCCTACAAGATCTTTATTGTCCTGAATCACATCATAGAAAGGTTTACCGCCTACTGTTACGGTAGACCAGGGAACCATCTGGGAATCTCCATGCTCTCCCATCGAATAGGCATGTACGCTTCTTGGATCAACTTGTGCCAACTCTGCAATATATTCCTGAAGTCTTGCAGAGTCAATGGCTGTACCACTTCCAATTACCTGATTTTTGGGCAATCCCGATAATTTGTAAATATAATGGGCAATAATGTCAACGGGATTGGAAACTGCAATGAAAATGCCATCAAATCCGCTCTTCATAATCGGGTCAACAATGGACTTACATATCTTGGCAGTGAGTTCAAGTGTATCAAGTCTTGACTGTCCCTGTTTTGGCGGTGCACCTGCTGTGATTACGATAATATCCATATCTCCACAGTCCTCATAAGAGCCCTGCTTTATTCTTACATTTCTGTTCAGATATTCAATACTGTCCTTTAAATCAAGCACCTCGCCGTAAGCGCGTTCTGTATTAATATCGATCATCAATACTTCATCGCAGATCCCTTGGGTAATCAGACTGAATGCCGTAGTGGATCCTACAAAACCACACCCTACAATTGCCACTTTTTTCTTTGTCAGTTTCATGAGATATTCCTCCTTAACATCATAGCAGAATCGAAAAAAGCAAAGCACGCCTGTAAAAGGCATCTTTGCTTTTATGAACACAGTATAATCTTTTTCTTACAGAATGTCAAAGAAAATGTGCGGGAAATCTCCCGCACTATGAACCATTTTTGATAATGTCCTAATATACCACAAATGAAAATGTCCCAATA
>CAMEIH010000012.1 GCA_945917985.1 uncultured Clostridium sp.
AAGTCCGCAGTATATAAGTAAATTTATTGCGAAAAATTTTTACCTTTCACTACTGCAATATTTAGAGAAGTGTTTCAATATATTTTGTTTTTAATGCCATACAAGACTGCATGCACACAGAGCCAGAGATATCGCCATCACAGTATCCACAGTCCGGCGATGGTCTGCAAACAATTTTTGCAGGGAGGCTCCTGCAAACAGCCAGACCAGGTTCAGAAAAGGACCGGTAAAAGGCAGAAAGGCACCTGTCAGGAACAGCACAAGCCATGAATCCGTGTAGGGCAGAACAAAGGACGACAATGCCGTGATACAGAATATGATCACTTTTACATTCGTGAGCTGTACCAGCAGTCCTGTTCGAAAACAAGGGTAAGTCACATCATTTTCCGCTTCACCTGAAGAAGACCTGAGCATATGCCATGCCAGCCACAAAATATAGGCAGCTCCCACCCACGAAAGGATCCCTACATATTGATTCAGCACACTGCCAAGCAGTCTGTTGATAAGCACAGCAGCCATCGAGTCAATAAAAAATCCGGTGAACAGACCTCTCCACTGACGAAAGGCCACTCTTTTTCCGTATCTCATAGCCGCCGACAGGGAGCACAGATTCGCAGGGCCGGGCGTAATTCCTGCAACAAAACAATATAATAGAAATGAAGGTATCATTGTGACCGGCATGTGACAAGTCATCCTTTCCAAGTACAATGTAACGATTATACCATTAATTCTTTTGCTTTTCTACAGGCTGCTGCAGAACCGCTCCATGCGATCACACCCCTCCTTGATGTTTTCCATGGAGGTAGCATATACCATACGGACATACCTGTCACCGCCCTTCGAACCGAAGTTTCCGCCCGGCACTACCGCCACATGGGCCTCATCCAGCAACCGGTTGCTAAACTCCACCGCATCAAGTCCTGTTCCGCTGATATTTACGAAAATATAGAAAGCTCCCTTTGGCTTAATACAACTGATTCCTTTCATTTGATTCAATCGCTCATACAGATAATTTCTGCGCTTCTCATACTGTTTTACCATCTCTCCACAATAAGGCAGTCCGCTTTTATATGCTTCAATTGCCGCTCTTTGCCCAACGGTAGGTGCGGAGGAATAGATTCCCTCCGTAAGCTTGGTCATCAGGCTTATCCACTCTTTGGGTCCTGCGCCGAATCCGATTCGAAAGCCTGTCATGGCAAAGGTTTTGGAACAGCTGTCAATGATCAGTGTTCGTTCTCTCATACCCGGCTGCATCACAATACTTGCATACTTTTCTCCGTCAAACAGAATATGCCGGTACACCTCATCACTCAGCACAAACAGATCATGTTCCACCGCAATTTTCGCAATCTCCTTAAGAGAGTCTATTGAAATCACACCACCTGTAGGATTACAGGGAGAGTTCAGCATCAGTACCTTTGTCTTCGGTGTAATCGCTTTTTTGACAGCCTCAGGCGTCAGAATAAATTCATCCTCCTCATAGACCTCGATGGGAACCGGTACTCCGTAGCACATGCGCACCATCTGACTGTAATTAGTGAAATAGGGTGCGCTCATCAACACCTCGTCTCCGGGGTTTACCGTGCACAGAAGTGACAAAAACAGACTGGACATGCCTCCTGCCGTGACAACCACATTTTCTGCCTCATAGGAAATTCCCACCTGCTCACTTAAATACTGCGCATAAACCTCTCTGAGTTCTGTGAGTCCGGCTCCCGGTGCATACCTGATATCACGATGATCCAGTGCGGTTTTTGCGGCCTCAATAATACTTTCAGTGGGAGTAAAATCAGGCTCTCCTACCGTAAAGGAGATCACATCCTCCATTGCTGCCGCTCTCACCATCATATCCCTGATGGGGGAAGCGGGAATCTCCTTGGCCATATTACAATAATCCATGCTCTGCTCCTCCTTCTTCTCCATGAAGCAAAAAAGACGCATAGGAATCAACCTATACGTCTCTGTATTGCTTTCACATTCTGTAATTAGTTGGTATTGTAACACCGTTAAAAAGCGATGTCAAATTCATTTACTGCATTTTTTCCTCTTTATTTACTGCATTTTTTCCTCTTTGATCTTTTCATAGCTTTCCATAATCAGATTTCTGGTATATGCTCCCACTTTTTTCTGTTCTTCTTTCGGCAGGTCTTTAATGTAAAAAGGCTTGCCGTACTGTAGAATCACCTCGGTCTTTCTGATCCGTGGAAGATGATCTTCGAAAATCTCTGCAGAATTATAAATCGTCATAGGTACAATGGCACAGCCTGTTTTTGCGGCGATCTTAAAGCTTCCCTCATGAAATTCCATAAAAGTATGATTGACTTTATTTCTCGTTCCTTCCGGGAAAATACAGATAGAAATTCCCTCCTTCACTTTGTCGATTGCCGTGAGAATAACCTTAAGTCCCTGCTTCACATCCTTTCTGTCCAGGAACAGACAGTGAAGATTTTTCATCCATTCCCGAAGAAGAGGATACCTTAGCATCTCCTTCTTTGCTATATAACCGGTAAGTCTGGGCACACGGCTGTAGGTTATCACTATGTCAAAATAGCTCCTGTGGTTCCCGATATATAAAACCGGCTCATCCTTCGGCACATTTTCTTCCCCGCTGACGATCACCCTGGTACCGGCCAGAAAAAGGACCACTTTAAAGGCCCACTGCACTATGGCAAGAGAGCTTCTGCTCTTCAAGTCCATATTAAATTTACCGATGATCCACTCAACGATCAAAAGCGGAATGCCGCCTACCAGAAATATCAGCACAAACAATACAACCAAGATCAAACGTATCATACCAAAACCATGCCTTTCCCTTATGTTTTTATGCTTATAAAGTCGTTAAAAACTCTACAACTTTCTCAAACTGCATACCGTGGGATGCTTTCACCAGGACGCTGTCTCCCGGTTTCAAAATATCTTTCAATTCTGCCAGCATAGCATCCCTTGTCTCAAAATAATAAACTTCGCTTTTTCCGCCCATGGAAAGAGCTTTTTCATACATACACCCGGAAAGCTCTCCTGCACAGATCAGCACATCAATCCCTTTTTCTGCCACATAAGCGCCCACTTCTCCGTGCAATTCCTTTTCCCTCTCTCCAAGCTCAAACATATCACCCAGAATTGCCACTTTTCTTCCGATTGCCATCATCAAAAGGTCAATGGCAGCCTTCATGGAAACAGGGTTTGCATTGTAACAATCATCAATCACTGTAAGCGAGGGCAAGGCAATCACATGACTCCTGCCGCCTACCGCCTGCACCCCGGAAATTCCCGTTTGAATCTGTTCCTTTGTAAGTCCAAGGCAATTTCCCACAGCCGCTGCTGCCAGAGCATTGTTTACCATATGTTCACCGGGCAGCGGAATCTCTACGGGAAATACGGAAAGTCCCATATGTATCACCGCATGGGATCCGAGGAGCCCTCTGTTCATCACATCAGAAGCAAATACCTCATTGGAGGGATTTCTCCCGAAATGTATGGGTTTATGGTCTCCTTTTCCTTTCACCAGACAAAGCATATCATCATCACCATTGACAATGGTATAACCTTCCGGATTGGCATAGTCAAAGATTTCCGATTTCGCCTTAAGTATTCCTTCCCGGGAACCCAGGTTTTCCAGATGACATTGCCCAATATTGGTCATGACACAAATGTCAGGTTTTGCAATTCTGCTTAACCGATGCATTTCCCCGAAATTACTGATTCCCATCTCAAGCACTGCCGCCTCATGCTCCTGCCTGATGCAAAGAACAGTAAGCGGGAGTCCGATTTCATTGTTAAAGTTCCCTTCTGTTTTCAGGATATGAAATTTCTGGGAAAGAACCGCTGCGATCATTTCCTTGGTACTGGTCTTCCCCACACTTCCGGTAATCCCGATCACAGGTATCGTAAGCTGCTTTCTGTAATACTCAGCAATATCCTGAAGGGCCTTGAAAGAATCCTTCACCAAAATATAGGGTATCCCACAGTTTTCCGGCTCCTTCTCACAGACCACACCAAGAGCTCCTTCTTCTGCCACCCTGGGGATAAAATCATGACCGTCCACACGCTCTCCTCTGGTGGCAATAAAAATACCATCCTTTTCCATTTTTCTGGAATCGATCACCACGCAGGAGGCTTCTTTCTCCCCCACAGTGTTTCCGTGCAGTTCACCGCAACAGGCCTTTGCAATCATTTCAAGTGTCATATTTCTCATTCATGATCACCATATCTTTCTATCGCAGCGCTGCCGCAATAATTTTTTCACAAAGCTCTCCAAAGCTGACCCCTTCTGCCGCTGCTTCCTGAGGCAGAAGCGATGTGGGCGTCATGCCGGGCAACGTATTGGCCTCAAGACAATAAATATCTCCTGCTTCTCCCATCATAAAATCCATTCTGGCATAATTTTTCAAGCGAAGCGCCCGATATGCTTCCTCCGCATAACCCTTCATTTCCTCCGTTTTTTCCTCCGAAAGATTTGCCGGACAGGTTTCAATCGTCGAGCCTGCCTGATATTTATTTTTGTAATCATAAAAGCCCTGAAGTGGGGCAATCTCAATGACGGGAAGGGCTCTTCCGTCCATCACTCCCACAGAAAATTCCCGTCCTCTGATATATTGCTCCACAATCACCTCATCATCATAGCGAAATGCCTCTTTGAGAGCATCCTCATACTCTTCTTCCTTTTCTGCAATGCTGACACCCACACTGGAGCCGCCACAGCAGGCTTTTACAATACAAGGAAACGAAATCTTCTTTCGCTCTTCTCCTTTTTTCAGGCGAATGCCAAAAGGGGTGGGAATTTTATGGCAGGTAAAGATATCCTTGGTAAGTCCCTTATTCATACAGATGGCAGAACTCACATAATCTGTCCCCGTATAAGTAATCCCCATCAAATCAAAGCAGGCCTGTATTTTTCCGTTCTCTCCGTTCTCTCCATGCAATGCCATAAATACCACATCCGCTTTCTGACAGATGGCTATGACATTAGGTCCAAAGAAATTCTTTGCTCCATCGGGACGCATTGCTTTTATCAGTTCAATATCCGGATTTTTCTCCGAAATATTTTTGATCTCTTTTGTCCAGTCTTCTTCTCTATCGAAAATAGTATCTATATCCTCACCACTGTATCCCAGATACACATCAAGAAGGATCACCTTATGTCCGTTTTTCTGAAGAGCACGATAAATCATTGCACCGGAGCTTAAAGAAACGTCCCTCTCCGTGCTGATTCCCCCTGCAAGTACGACTATATTCATTATTTTTTCCTCTCAATCTGCCATATCTATGACTCTTTTATTCTATAATCATATTCTTTATTCTGAAAGAGAATATGATGCCTGCAGTGTTGCAAAAACTGCTGTTTATTGCCCGGTGCTGCTTAGCATGACCTCACTGAGCATAAAAACCAGTTTACTGTCTGCTTCAAACTGTATCATGATTCCCGGACTGTATCCTGTATTATTGCAGTCATTCTCTCCTGCTCCGTCAATGTAACATACCGCTGTCTCATTTCTGCCGAGGAAAAAATGCAGATAATCTTCTATCATGGTTTCGTATTCCTGACTGGCAATAATATGATTCATGACTGCCAGATACATCACATCAAGCAGTCTGTCATTGTTATCTTTGCTTTCTTTGTCATCCACAGCATACACAATGCTTCTGCTTTCTTTGAGAATTGCCTCTGTCTCATCCATCAGCATATTCATTACTTTTTCACACAAATCAATATTCACGAATCGTTTGGTAGAAATATAAGTCACTCCACCCATCAATGTCACTTCACTTCTTTTTTCCTGTAAGTTTTCCGTTTTCAGATATTCGGTGACATATCTCTGACAATACTCCTGCCCTGCCGCACGATACAGCTCTGCCGCTGCCGCAAAGCCCAGTTCATCTTTTTCCGTTTTCTCATTGAGCTGTGCATATTTAAAAGCACGATCTGCTGCCTTTAGACAAACCGTGGCGTACTCTGCATCATAATTTTGATACAGATAGCTAAATTTTGCCATAGCCATGGCAAATGCCTTCTCCGCCTCATCCGTTGCCGGCTCTATATAAACATCTGCGTCTTTTCCGGAATTACCGCCATCCTGTTGATAAACAGTTACGCCGGAGTAAACAGCCCCTGTGGTCTGATCCTGCATTTTCAAAAGCCATTCTGCCTCATATCTGACTTCATCCAAAATGTCAGGGACTCCGTTTCCGCTCTCCGGAATTCCCACATCATCTGAAAAGGACTGCCCATACAATTCATAGGAAAGCATCATTACAGACATGGTTTTTGCTGCCGTAACCACATCTTTCTGCCCTTTTTCATCCTGATGCCAACCACCCGATACATCGCAGCTTTCCGAAATATTCTCCCGAAATACAGCTTTTCCGGTATGGCAGGCATTGTGAGAACGTTCTCCTGCATACTGGCTGGTAAGCGTCATGCCGCAACGGTTATAATAGTACTGTTTACAGGACTCCCTGAAAATATCTTCATAAATAGTATCCCCTATCTCAAACGTATAGGACCTGCCGAGAACAGGCGCCTCTATGTAATAAACCCCGGGCGTTTTCAATGATGAAAAATCCCCGTAGCTCCCACTTGTCAAAGCTCCGATATCTGATTCTTTTTCCTGTGGAGAACCGGTATACACCACTTCTTTACTTTCCACGTCTATCACATGGAATATTTCCGGTATTTCCTCCCCTTTAAAAACGGCAACTTTGGCACTTTCTGTCATATATCCCAGTTGATTGACCAATATCCCGGGAGTACTCACCGGAACCTCATAGGAAAGGTCCGGTTCTTCCTCCATACTGGTAAAGGAAACCGTTTCCTTATTTTCCTGCACCTCTGTCTCTTTCCTGCCGCACCCTGCGACAATAACTGACAAAAGCAAAATGACTGTGAGTATCCGCTTTTGCAAAACCAATCCTCCCAAATGTCAATATCTCTTACGATTATAACCGTTTTTTCATGGCAGGTAAAGGACATTTGAATGTATCATCAGCATAGATAATCTCACCGTCAATCAGTGTACACATTGTTCGCGTCGCAACTTCAAGAGGATTTCCGTCGAATATAGCAATATCAGCATCTTTTCCTTTTTTCAGACTTCCCACCCTGTCATCCACTCCGCAAATCTGAGCCGCATATATCGTAATGGATTTCAGTGCTTCTTCCTCCGCAAGACCTGCCTTCACAGCAAGACCTGCACAAATGGGAAGGGCCTGAATCAAGGATACCGGGTGATCGGTAGTGATAGCAGTCTTTATTCCTGCTCTGTTCAGGATTCCCACAGTTTTAAACGCCATATTCTGTACTTCTATTTTATTTCTGCTGGCAAGATCCGGTCCGACAATAGCAGGGAAACCGGATTCCTTTACCTCTTCCACGATCAAATGCCCCTCACTGCAATGATCCAGAGTCATGGACAGATGGAATTCTTTCGCGATTCTGATTGCAGTCAGGATATCATCTGCGCGATGCACATGGGCCTTTAGAGGAATTTTTCCCATAAGCACCGGAATCCAACTCTCATATCGGAAATCCTGTTCTTCCGGCTTCATGCCCTTTCCTCTCTTTTTCAAATACTGCTGTGCCAAAAACAGTTCTTTCCGCAGCATGGCGGCAATTGCCATTCTGGTAACAGGCGATCTATTCTGATCACTGTAGTTTACCTTTGGATTTTCCCCGAAAGCCACCTTCATGGCAGCAGGATCTTTCACGACCAGTCTGTCAATACTTCTTCCATGGGTCTTGATAAAGGCAAACGTGCCTCCTACCACATTGGAACTGCCGGGACCCACCATGGCGGATGTAATGCCGGCCCTCACAGCGTCATCAAAAGCAGCATCCATGGGATTGATGGCATCAATAGCCCGGAGGAAGGGCGTGATGGGATTGACTGTCTCATTGCAGTCATCCCCCTCCATACCCTTTTTTTCCTCCGTGATTCCCATATGGCAATGAGCCTCAATCAGCCCCGGCATAACGATACAACCCGTGGCATCGATTACCTGAGCTTCACAAAGTCCTGCTCTGTTTTTTTCCCATATAACAGAAACCGGGGTTCCTGCTTTTACAGTCCCCAGTTCCATGATTTTTCCGTTTTCAATGGCAAGATAACCGTTCTCCCATACATCACCTTCCATGGTAATAACCTTTCCGCCAATGATATATAACATTTGCTTTATCCCTTTCTTCTAACTCAATCTGGTCATAGGATTTACAGGCTCTCCGTCCTTTGTCAGTTTAAAATATACATTGGTACCCTCCACGCTGTAATATTTAGTTGGAGCTGCCACCTGTGCAATCATATCTCCCATAGAAACATAGCTTCCTTCGGAAACCAGAATTCCCGTAAGCTGCCCGTAAGTAACCTCATATCCGTTTCCAAGATCCATGGTGACAGCGTTTCCGATCTGCGGATCTGTAAATACCGAAGTAACTTTGCCTGCAGCCGCTGCTGTGATCATATCTCCCTCATTAGCCTGTATCACAATGGCCGGATTATATTTATACTGATCAAGAGTGGGAAAGTAGATTGTCTTATCCATGCTGTAATTGATCAGAATATTTCCTACTACCGGCCATACCAGGGAATCATTATCACTAAAAGACAAGGTAGGCTGCATGGCGGTGGAAATTGCCGGTGTATCATCTTCCGTTTCTTCTATGGAAACAGTTTCCTCTTTTTCAGAGGCGTCAGTTTTTTTCTCTTCTTCCTCTGTTCCCTCTGACATACTTTCACTCTCTGACTGATCGGGATTCTCTACATGAACCGAATTTGTCTCCTGGAAGTAAGGATCGTAGTCTAAATCATCAGAAGTAACAGCATCTTCCGTTACATTCTGGGCGATCTTCACTTCCCCTTCCGCGGCTCCGCCGGAGGTTGTGCTGTTTTCGATCTCGCTCAAATCCACCACATATCCCTGATCTTCCCCCTTATCGTCTTCTCTCATCCAGAGTCCAGCAGCCGTCAGAGCACTCAGTACCGTCACTGCACATGCTGCCATCACAATGCGTTCCTTTAAATATCCTCTTCTCTTTACTTTTCTTTTCATCTGATATCTCTCCAATCTTTTACATATATGCTTTTAAGGAATTATTTTCTCATGGATAGTTTTACCCATTATTTCCCCACTTATGCATAAGTGTGTTTTGGTCGTGAAAAGAAACTAATTGTAAATAAAAAAGTATTTACTCTATTTTTGTCAGTGTAATTCCCTGAAAAAAATAATTGAGGATCTCTATGTAATCTTTTCCATCAAGTGCCATTTCATTTGCGCCAAACTGACTTAAACCAAGTCCGTGTCCCGCACCCTTGCATCGGAACAAAATCTCATCACTGTCCTCTTCAATCTCAAAGGATGCGGAAGGAAGATTTAATGCGTACCGCAGTGCTTCTCCCTCTGCCCATGCATCCAGATACCTGATAAAAAGCACATATCCTGCGCTATCCCTGATGATATCCATACCTTCTTTTGATTCATGCTTTCTATTTTCTCCAATGTTTTTCAAGTTTTCCTCCTCAACAACTGTTTTGGATATCTGTTCAAAGGCAGCTTCAAATTCCTTTTTCCCCACAGAAATGGTTTTTGCATATTCAGGGGAAAGGAAATCCCTTTCACAGACTACACTGACAAGATAAGGATAATCCTCTGAGGGTAAAAGCTCCGATGCTGATCTTGTCTGTCCACCACTCACTTCAAAATACGCTCCGTAAATAGGTTTTCCATCATATTCAGGATAAATCCCCCGGGTCTGTGCCACTGCCATCAGATATTTCTTTTTCATCATTTCTTTTCCGTATTCCTGATCGGAGATCGTAATACTCATTCCTTCATCAGAGATCAAACCTGCCCTTAACAGGATCGCCTGAGCTTTTAAGGCTTCTTCCTCGTATTCCTCTCCCATGGTTCTCATTAGCTTATCCGCCACATAAAGTTCAAGCGGTATTTCTTCTCTTCCCAGAGCAGTTTCATTAATCACCGTATAGTGACCTTCCTGCAATTGCTCTACGATCATAAGAGTTTCTGCTCCCTCTTCCATCCGTTTTCTGTTTCCGAGCAGACCTGTTATGATTACAGGCAAAAGCAGAAAAAACAAAAGGAGGCTGCCATATCCAAATGGCTTCCTCCTTTTGCAGACATTTTGAAAGACTCTAAGTTTATTCATATAGCACCTCTTACATATCTTATGTAAAAGGTGACCTTAATATACCGTCACGCCTCCTCACACAGCCTGGCTGTACTTGGCAACATCCACATGCTGAATGCTTCCCGCCGCGCCGCTCTCATACAGGAAAAATCCTGTACTGCGGATCATTCCTCTGGTTTGATTGTCCTGACCCGTAAGGGAAAAATCGGTGGACATATTTTGAAGGCAGATGGCACCTACACCCTTATCCTTCAAAGAGACGAGCTGCTCACTACCGTCCTCATCCATGATCCAGATTTTCAGCTTATCAAAAATTTCATCTCCCTCATCGATAAAACCATTTCCGTCTTCATCATAGGCAGCAAGATCCGCAAATCCGTTTCCCGATGCGGTACCAAACAGCTCGGTTCCGTCATTGATCTTTCCGTCACCATTCTTATCGAGGGCAAGATACCCGCTTCCTTTTCCCACTCTGTTGATCTCATCCTCTTCTCCGTCCCCGTCGATATCAAAACGGAAGGTCTGATCTGACAATTCAGCGATATTGCCGTCTAAATTGATCACAAGGGGATCACACATGGACGCTTCCAGCACAGCATAGTTTTCCTCATAATACTCCTGAAAGCTGCGGCTCATATTTAAGTTCAGGTTAAAGCTGATCTCACGGCCATCGGCACACTTTACGGTCCCCTGCGTGGTAAATGACGTTTCTTCCGTCTCTTCATAGTAGTACTGTCTGGTAAACGTAAATGTTCTGAGGTTTGACGTGTTTGCAGACAGCAGCTTGTCCACCACTGACTGCAAGCTACTCTCCCCTGAATCTGTACCCTGAGACACTTCCTCATCAGTTCCATCCCGCAGTCCCATTCTGTCGGGGAACAGGAGATTCATAAGGAAGTTCAGACACTGCTGCCTGATGCTGTAGAGCTGTCTTCTGGTCTCTTCTATTTCCGGCGTTTTGATGCTGCCGGTACGCCTTGCCTGCTTTGCGCGCATCTCCTCCATGGTCTTTGTGATAAAATCTTCAGATGTTTCTTTTTCTTTTGCCTGCTCCGGATCTCCCTCCTCAGGCTGCAACAGATTTCCGAACAGATTGCCGGTTCCCTCCGCAAGGTCCGCCCTTCCCTCTGTCATGGTAAATTTTGATACTCTTCCCGACACGGAAGAATAGGTTCTTTCGGATTCCATTCCTATTACACTGGAATCAATTCGCATTTAGCCTCCTTCACTGTTTAGCCACTGTTTCGTGATATCGATATCCTTTGCGCGCGCGGATGAGGATACAATTAAGCGCTCCTCCTTATGAAAAACAAAACGGATGGTATCTGAAAGCTTAACGCTTATCGCAATACCATCCGTGGCTAAACTGATATTTATGTTGTGGGCAGCCATCCGGCCATGATCACCGCCCTGCACAGTATATATCGGCCAAAGTTTTATTTTCTTTAGTTCACACGATTATAATTAATAAGACAGCCGTCCAGAATGATCTTTCTCTCCTCATTGGTGAGCTCACCCAGCTTTACAGTGAATTCCTTCAAGAAATCATCTCCTACCCGATAACCCTTGATCTCATCTGCCTTTTCCTCAACCGCCCTGCGGATACCGGGGAAGAACAAATAATCCTTATTCTTAAAAGGAAGCTCTCCCTCCTCAATCAGAAAAGGAAGCATACCCCAGTTAATCAGATTGGAGCGGTATCTCTTGGTGGCATACTCATTGGCAATATTTGCCCAGCCTCCCAGCACCTTCTGGCAGGAAGCCGCCTGCTCTCTGGCGGAACCGTCACCGGGCTTCACAGCAAAGATGGTGGAACCGAAGCCGGTATTATCCTTGCTCACTTCAGGATATTCCTTTTTGATCGCATCCATAACCGGTTTTAACTCCGGCTTTGCCTCCACAGGGCATTTCCCTTCCATAACCGCTTTCTGGGCAATCTGGATATCCTTGGCAAGTCCCACATAGGCGGGATCTTTTCTGGATAAAGTAAACTCTGCCAGTCCCAGAGGATTGGAACGATAAGAAGAGGTTTCTCCGGAAGGAATCAACTCATCTGTTGTGGTGACAGGATCATGGATCTCGGATACCACGCGGAGTACCAGATTTTCCGGAAGCTCTGTCATAGCCGGCCAGTCCTTGATGTTGGGACCAAACTGGATCTCCACAGAAGGGTCAGCCACGCCGTGAGAATCAAAGACACGGTTTGCATAAATATTGGAATCAAAGTGATATTGATATTTGCCGATAGTACCGTCAAACTCAGTGGCAGCGGTAAGCACGCCTTTGTTTGCCGCCGTAGCCGCAATGGAACGGGCATCCATAAGGGCAACGGAGGCAATCTGTCCGCTCTGCAGCTTGGAGCCCTCTCTGTTCGGGAAGTTTCTGGTGGAATGGCGGATACTGAAGGCATTGTTAGCAGGCGTATCGCCTGCACCGAAACAGGGCCCGCAGAAGGCCGTCTTCATCACTGCACCCGTCTCCAGAAGCGTCGCCGCACAGCCATTCTTAACAAGCTCCATGTAGACCGGCATGGAAGCAGGATATACGCTTAAGGTAAAGCCGTCAGAGCCTATGTAGCTTCCCTTCATGATGTCTGCTGCCGCACAGATATTTTCAAAACCGCCGCCTGCACAGCCTGCGATGATTCCCTGGTCAACCATGAGTTTTCCGTTCTTTACTTTATTTTTCAAGGTAAAGTCTACAGCGCCGTCAAGAGAAACGGCTGCCTTCTTCTCCACGTCATCAAGGATATCCATCAGGTTTGCATTCAGTTCCTCGATGGTGTATGTGTTACTGGGATGGAAGGGCATTGCGATCATGGGCTTAACGGTACTCAAATCGATGGTGATCATGCCGTCATAATAAGCCACCTCACCGGGATTTAATTCTTTGTAATCGCCGCTTCTTCCGTGAATATCATAAAAATTCTTAATCTCATCATCTGTTCTCCAGATGGAGGATAAGCAGGTGGTCTCCGTGGTCATAACATCGATACCGATACGAAAATCAGCGCTTAAGGAGCTGACGCCGGGTCCCACAAACTCCATCACTTTATTTTTTACATAACCACTTGCAAACACTTCCCCGATAATGGCAAGGGCCACGTCCTGAGGACCCACTCCCTTCACAGGTTCCCCTGTCAGGTAAACACCCACAACGCCGGGCATATTGATATCATAAGTCTGGTTCAAAAGTTGCTTTACAAGCTCAGGTCCCCCTTCACCCATCGCCATGGTGCCAAGTGCACCGTAGCGGGTATGGGAATCGGATCCAAGAATCATCTTCCCTCCGCCTGCAAGCATTTCTCTCGCATACTGATGAATGACTGCCTGATGAGGAGGTACATAGACACCGCCGTACTTTTTGGCACAGGTCAGTCCAAACATGTGATCATCTTCATTGATGGTTCCGCCAACAGCACAAAGAGAATTGTGGCAGTTGGTCAGCACATAGGGAACCGGGAACTTTTCAAGTCCTGATGCCCGTGCCGTCTGTATAATGCCTACAAAGGTAATATCATGGGAGGTCAGCTTATCAAACTTGATCTTCAGCTTCTCCATGTTGCCGGAAGTATTGTGGTTCTCCAGGATCCCGTAGGCGATAGTGCCTTTCTTTGCTTCCTCCCTGGAAACGTCTTTTCCTGTCTTACTCTTAACCGCTGCTGGTGCCTCTACTGTGTCCGGAACGATTTCCGTGCCGTTTATCAGATACGCACCGCCTTCAAGTACATTGATCATATCATGCTTTCCTCCGTCAATTTGTTATGTTATTTCGGTTCTTCGCAGCAGTTCAGCCGCGCCTGCGGCGCTCAGTCCATGCCGCGCACGCTGCGCCAGTTCAGCCGTGCTCGCTGCACCAGTTCAGCCGCGCCATTCGCAAAGTCGCACCTTCGGTGCTTTCCCGCTGCTTCGCAGCTAACTTTGCTCATAAGCCGGCGCTCAGTCCATGCATAAGCACAAACCCAAAAATGTGCAAGCACATTTTGTGCTGTTTGTGCTTATGCATGGCTGAACTGTTACAAAAAGATTATATTCTAAAAAGATTCTGTTTGCAATCACACATTCTGATTATTGACTTGGTTATTTTTAACCAGTATAATAGGGAAAGTAAGTGGAGACGTATCGAAGCGGTCATAACGGGGCGCACTCGAAATGCGTTAGCCCTCCGGGGCACGAGGGTTCGAATCCCTCCGTCTCCGTCATTGAGAAATCCGGTAACCATACAGGTTGCCGGATTTTTTTCGTCCTCTCCAAAAATCGCCCGAGCAGGATAACCAGTTAGCGCAGCATATCTTTGTAGGTTACCGGCGTCACATTCCCATTTCAGCCGCCCGTTCTTCGATCAGGCTTGCAAGGCGTTCTTTCAGGTATTCCGGCAGCAGAGAGTTTTGACACATGACAAGAAGCTTCTCCTTTTTAGACACCAGCATTGCGATCATTTTTTCAGCAGAGCCTCGTGTTATGCCGCATTCCTCTGCAAGCACGAGGAAATCCTTCCTATGGATATGTGTCTTTTTCCCATTCATGGCAAGGGCAAGTTGCTCTTTGTCCTCCGGCATAATGACATTGACAGGGAGAAGATCGTATGCGGGAGAAAGTATATATTTCCCGCTTCCTTCTTCTGTTTCAATGAGGGAAAAATTTTTCAGATGCATATCCGAGTTGCCCACAAGGAATGAAAACACCAAGCGCAGATAGAGCTCGGTTATATCGAGTCTCTTGTGAGACGAATACCGCTCAATAATCTTTGCGCAGCGCTCATAAGATCCTTTATACTTATCCTGCGTCAGGCGCAGATCAAGCTGGCAGAAATCCTCCATTGCCAGCATCTGCATCTTGTTTTTCGTAAAGATGCGATCCACTCTTTTTGTGATGTATGCCGGGCCGTTTTTTCCCATGATGAGCGCATGCGGCACGGTGGAAATCCCTGCGGCGTCCGCCATGCACATAACGAGGTGTTCGGCCTGCGGAAGCGCCTCAAATTCCGGGACCTGCGGCTTCAGAATGTAGCCCGTAGGACAATTCACCAGCGTGAGTCTTGGCGCGCTTCCTTCGGAGAATAGATGCAAAGACAGCTTTTTCTGAACGCCGGGAACGGTATAACCTTTGTTTGTACTTTCGGTTGCAAGGGTTTCAAATGCGGCTTCATCGATGGTAATTTCGGGAAGCTCGGCCGTACCGAAAAACCGCCTGATACAGCTTTTGTGCCAGCCGGAATGAATATCGTCGGTGCGAAGCGGTTTCCCGCAGCATAAACAATTCATATGCGTTCCTCCCTGATGCTGACATTGCCGATTCCGTCCTTGCAGGCCACCAGCAGTAATCCGAACCTGTCTTTGACGTCTATTTTCCAGTTCCGACTCACCACGCCAAGCAGCCATCCCTCGGGGATCAGTCCGTCAAAGAATGGAAACAGCGTTTTGGATGTATATATATTTTCAGAAAGCGGCAAAGTAAGGGATACGGCGCTTGCATCTTTCCGGCTCAGATACTGCTCGTCATAGGAGAAGGAATATCCTTCGTCCGTTTCGAAAAGCATTCCGGCAAAAATGTTTCGGATATAAACATAGGCTGTTCTGAATGCTTCCATTATTTATCATCCTTTCTGCCAGGTACCGCTTCCATATCAAACATGGCAAGAGCGGCATTGACCTTATCCATTCTAACCGTTTCTTTTCCCTGCTCCAGTTCCCGGATAAAGCGAAGCCCCAGCCCGCTGCGGGCGGCAAACTCCTCCTGTGTCAGTCTGGCGGCTTTCCTGTTTTCCTTGATAAACTCAGCGATTTTATTCACGGTACGATAGCCTCCCTTGTAAAAATCTATGCACATTTTACACCCTAACGGGTATAAAGTCAAGCTTCTATCACTAATATTATACCCGATAAGGTGTAAATATATGCATAACAAGTCCAATATCCCAAACCCGCAGGGCACAAGCCATGAAATGGCAAAACCCATAAACATTACCCCCGCCATCACGCCAACGTTATTCTGAAGGTAATAGGACCATCTGCCATATACGCAGTTCTGATATGTAATCCTTCAGCATCACGATTCCAGACAGGCTTAGCCTTGAAACCAAGGACCTCGATGTCTTTAATGGAACTATGAAGCACACTGCCGGCTGTGTGTTCCTGCATACGAAGTGAAGAAATGCTATATTTTCCACCCTCACTTGCTTTCATACAGATTGCGTAGAGCTTATCCCCCTTTGCGGTAAAGCGAAAATCCTGACTGGTGAAATTCTTCTTCACAGCATCTGAAAAATGACCATCCTTAACCTGTGTAGGACCCTCTCCGTATTTTTTCCAGACTGTTGTATCATAGATGGCTTCCCCGTTGATCTTCATCCACTTACCGATCGCCTTAAGTACCGCTGTATCTTCTTCGGAAATAGTGCCGTCCGCCTTGGGACCCACATTGAGCAAAAGACAACCGTTTTTGGAAACAATATCAACCAAGTCACATACAATATCCATAGCAGGTCTGAAATCATTGTTTTCGGTATAGCACCAGGAATTCAAAGCGATAGCCGTATCCGTCTGCCAGAAATAGGGTTTCACATCTGCCATCTGTCCACGCTCAATATCCGGCACTGCAGTCCCGAACAAAAAGGCATCATGTTTGTAATTGATTGCAACCTCCACGCCCCACTCTGCCGCACGATTATAATAGTATGCTGCAATCTTTTTAAGATACTCCTTGGCAGAAACCTGCTGGATCCACCAGTCAAAGTACAAAACATGCGGTTGCTTTTTGTCTATCAGCTCACAGGTCCTCACCATCCAATCTTCCAGGAATTCCTGCGAAGGCTGTGGAACAGTCATAATATCATCAAAATTCTCCGGATCAGACATAGACGGCCAGTACAGATCCCCGCGCTGTAAAGGTTCCTTAATGTCGCTGTCAAATTTCTTTCCGTTTCCCATAAAGAACCAATGCTCAATGCGGTGTGTGGATGCACCGAACTCCATTCCCCTCTCTCGGCACGCTTCCCTGATCTCCTGCACTACATCACGGCAGGGACCCATTTTTGCTGCATTCCAATCAGATATCTCACTGTCATACATCTGGAATCCGTCATGATGCTCTGCCACCGGCACAACGTACTTCGCACCTGACTCCGCAAACAGCTCCACCCACTTTTTTGCATCAAACTTCTCCGCCTTGAACATGGGGATAAAGTCTTTGTATCCAAAATCCTTTTGCGCACCGTAAGTCTTAATATGATGTTCATAGGCCTTGCTGCCCTGGATATACATATTGCGCGGGTACCATTCACTGTCATACGCCGGTACGCTGTATACGCCCCAGTGAATAAAAATGCCAAACTTAGCGTTGCGATACCATTTCGGCGGTTCAAACTGCATCAGTGACTCCCATGTCGCGTCATATGGGCCCTTTGCAATCACTTCATCGATGGTTTTTAAATACGGTTTCATGTCATACATTGTATTTCCCTCCCTGTGCAAACTCTACTCTTATTCGTAAATTGCTCTTGGCATTTCTATTATAATCTTTCTTGACAAATATTCCAAATTTATTTATGATAAATTCATCAGAAAAATTCAAAATAGTGTGCATCTCGCACATTCGGGCAGTTTCTGCCAGATTTTTCTTTTACTACACTAAATAAGGCAGGAACTGAAAGCCATTTATAGTGAAATGTCCTTTTCGTATCCTGCCAAAATACAGGGAGGATACTATATGAAAAATTACTTAAGAAACTTTTTTGACAATTGGCATGGCAGAAGACACCATAAGGTTCACCGCCAGATCAAGGACAGGCTCTTTCGTTTTTTGTTTGAAAAGGACAGGGAAGCTCTATTGCAGCTTTACAATGCTCTGAACGGAACAAACTATAATGACTCGTCCCTGTTACAGGTAGTGACGATCGAAAGCGCTGTTTATGTGGTCATGAAAAATGATTTGGCATTTATCATTGCCGGTGTCTTAAATCTCTATGAGCACCAGAGTACGGTAAATCCAAATATGCCTGTCCGATTCCTGATCTATCTGGCACAGGAGTATCAGGGAGTCATAGAAAAAGCGCAGGAAAGTCTTTACGGCTCTAAACAAATATTGCTCCCTACACCACATTGTGTGGTATTCTATAATGGTGATAGGGAAATACCTGAGGAGCAGGTCTTAAAGCTTTCCGATGCTTTTGAAAACAAAGAGCAGAAAGCCGATGTAGAATTGACAGTGAAAGTATTGAATATCAATTACGGTCACAATTCTCATCTGATGGAACAATGTAAAATTCTTGAGGATTATGCGAAGTTTGTGGCGATCACCAGACAATTTGCTTCAGAAGCCACTGACAGAAAAGCGGCTCTGAATGATGCCATCCTGTATTGCATACAGAACCACATTCTGGAAGAATTTCTCAGAAAATATCGCATGGAGGTGTTGGGAATGTTACTGGAAGAATTTGATGTTAATAAATACGAACGGTCTCTGAGAGAAGAAGGTGAGACCCGATTAGCCACTCTTCTGAACCGCTTGTTTTCCGATAACCGCATGGAAGATGCAAAGCTCGTCCTGACTGATAAGAATTTAAGGGAAAAACTGTACAGGGAATATGGAATAAAATAATTTATTATTTTAAAAGCCATACTGCGAAAAAAATAAGTGATTGGCGATTTGGTCACGATGGAAACCAAACGCCGACTCATTTTGTGAGTCGTCTTATTGGATGAAACTCATAAAAACGTGGAAGCCTTTGCTGAACACGTTTTTATGCTCTGAGGCTCATTGGAATGCTTCGTGCACATGAGCCATCATTTATTTTTTCACAGTATGGAAATTATGAATTTATAAACCACATTCTCGAAGAATTTCTCAGGAAATATCGCATGGAGGTATTGGGAATGTTACTGGAAGAATTTGATGTAAATAAATACGAGCGGTCATTGCGGGAAGAAGGACGTGCGGAAGGTTTGGTGGCTGACCGCGAAGAAGGTGAAACCCGATTAGCCGCTCTTCTTAACCACTTATTTTCTGATAACCGCATGGAAGATGCGAAGCTCGTCCTGACTGATAAGAATTTAAGGGAAAAACTGTACAGGGAATATGAAATGAAATAATCTGCTGATATAAGAAAGGACCACCTGCATGAAACCTACCATTAAGAAAGAAAACGTCAAGCCTTTATTTGACTCCAAATTCATAAAGGTCTTTGACCTTCAGTACGAAGAAGGCAAACACTACTATGATGCCACCAGACGATCTCTGGATCGGATCGCCGCCGTAAAATCTGACGAAGAATTTCGGACCATGCTGCCCGATGCGGTGACCTGTGTCGTTATTCTTAGCATAAACGAGGAGGAACCCAAGCTGCTTCTGTCAAAGGAATACCGCTATCCTGCAGGACAGTTTCTGTTAAGCCCTCCCGCAGGGCTTTTAGATCCCGAAGATGCCGATACGGAAAATCCCATTCTGACTGCCGCGAAAAGAGAGATCAAAGAGGAAACGGGACTTACGATTACTGAAAAGGACTCTCTTTTCGTGATCAATCCTCTCCTGTTCTCTTCCCCCGGCATGACCGATGAGAGCAATGCCCTTGCCTGTGCTGTGGTCCGGCTTGAGGACAAGTCGATACTCTCGCAGGATGGTGCTGTGGGAAGTGAATGCTTCGACGGTTTTGAACTTCTTTCCAGACAGGAAGCCATGGAAATTCTGAAAAGCGGAAAAGATAAGAACGGTATCTTTTATTCCGTTTATACCTATTGCTGCCTGATGTACTTTGTATCTGATCTTTGGAGGTAACCTATGCTGTATCATTATACCGACTTTGCCGCTTTCGACGGAATCATCAAGTGTGCAGAGCTTAGACTGAACAATATCTTAAACATGAATGACGCCTCAGAAATGAGACTGTTTATGAACGGCATCTGTAAAGCCGTCACGGATAAATTGAATCAAGCCGGAGAAATAGAAAAGAGCCGCAAAACAGCAGCTTTCTTTGAAAATGAAATGGAAGAAGAATTTCACTACTCCGCCTATGCGGCATGCTTTTCCAAATACAGAGATGATGCCGCCCAATGGGAGCGCTATGGCCATTTCGGAAGAGGTGTTTGTATCGCTTTTCACGAGGATCTGATGCAGAAAATGGTGGGCGGTGCCATTGCTCTCCATGAAGTATATTATCAGGCAGACATGAGCGAGCATCCTTTGGTAGATGAATTCTATACTCTTATTAAAGAATCCAAAAGATTTTCAGAGCATCTTCCCGAATTTCAGAATCTTATGAATGAAGCATGGGTACAGTCGGCTGCTTTCAAGCATCCTTCCTTTACCAGCGAACGGGAGTTCCGCCTTGTGGTCTCGCCATTTATCTCAAACGAATTTGCAATAGAACCCAAATATCATGTTTCACCTGAAAGGATCAAGAAATATTATCCTCTCGACTTAAACAGAATGTGTGGAAAACTGAACCTCCATCTGTCTGATCTCGTAGGTGAGATCATCATAGGCCCTACCTCCTCCCAGTCCATTCCGATCCTCCAGGATTACCTTTCAGACTGTGGATTAAATATGCTCAAAGATAAAATCAGTATGTCGGAGTGCCCTTTACGAAAACCCACTTCGTAGTATCTTGTTCTGTTTTTGATGTGCATTTATGACAACTCAGCACAAAACCCTGAACATCCGATGCACAATGCATCTGACATTCAGGGTTTTCTTTCACGCTTCTGCTTAATTCTTTATCTTACTTTGCAGCTGTCACGGATGTGATGTGAGGGTTCACACCTTCATACCAGTAAAGGAAACCTTCCATATCGATCTTGTCGCCGATGTTCAGGGCTTTTACTGCATTGTAAACATCAGTTGTGTTGTCACACAGATAAGATTCCACAGTAAAGGTATAGGTATTTCCGTCAAGGGAAACATTGAAGTAAAGGTCATCTCCATCCTGACCGGAACCATCCCAGCTGTACAGGAATGCCACATCATTGCCGTCTGCATCCTGACCTGCTGCTTCCACAGTCATACCCTTGAAGGATACAAATTTGTTCTGGTGATTGATCAGTTCATCCTTGCCAAGCAGGGAAGTAACATCCTCTGCCTCTGCCACAAAATTTCCATCCTCAATTTCAAAAGTTGCATCTACAATCTCCACTTCACCGGACCACTCGGACTTATAACCGGTTACCTTGATCTTGGTACCGGGGGTCAGTTTCTCGTAATCCTCCTCGGAGCATGCCATATTGTAAAGGAAGTAACCGCCGTCCTTATCCTGTGTATAAACGGTAGCCTTATCCTCCCACCAGGACTGCTTTGCCTGTACATAAGTCTCCACTGTAACCTCAGTGTCAAGTGCTGCTGCCGCATATTCTGCATAAGTCATAACACCTTCGGATTTCACATCTTCCGCGCTGTCTGATCCCTTGGAAGAACCACAGCCGACACAGGCAACTACCAGTGTCAAAACAAAAAGTAATGATGTCAGTTTTTTCATTTTTTTCTCCTCTTTTTGAAAAATAGTATGTAAAACTTTTGTGAATAAACAACGAGATAATTATACCCTATATTTTCAGGAAATCAATAGTTCTCTACTTATTTCTCTTCTTTTTTACTACCTGCGCCGCGACATAAAAAAGAATAAGTGCCCATGCTCCCGCTAATGATGACAAAAGAATCACGGATGTCCCGGGCAGCTTTCCAAGCTCCTCCTTGCCGGCTGACAGAGAACCTGACTGTCTTCCCAACTGATTCAGGCGATAAAGAGATATGGTATCACTGTAGAGTTTCTCGATATACTGACCATCCACCTGCTGCCCTCTTCGCACGGATTTCACCGTATTTTCGATCAGCTGTCCCGCAGCATCACGCAGGGATGCCGAACCGTTAAACACAGGGGTCACAAAGGTATCCTCCACATGGGAGAGCAAAAGTTTTGACGCCTTGATCTTAATATCATAATAGGTGCCGTTGTCCTCACCACACCTTGACAGATAATCCTGATACTCTGCAGATCCTTGCGCCTTTGATGTAACGGGCACATAGCCTTCCGTCTCTGCATAAGCAGTCTGTACTTCATTGGTCAGCAAATACTGCGCAAACAGCCAGGAGGCCAGAACCTCCTGAGAATCCTCCTTGTTAAAAATGCATAAGGAAGGTCCCTGGGATATCATCTTCGGATGATCCGTGTCAAACTGAGGGATAGGCATTACTTCCGTTTCAAACTCTACGATTTTATCCTCACTGATATCACAAAGCGGCGCATCCGTTCCCATCCACGTTGCCCCTGCTGTGGAATCAATGGCAAAAATACACTGCCCCGCATTCAGGAAATTGGCGGGGTAGCTGGAAATTTTAAAAGTGGAAAAGGCTCCGCTCTTTCCATGCTCCGCAATCGTTTCAAGGAGTTCCTTTGTGGCATCATTAAAAAGCAGTATCTCGCCGCTGTCCGTAGAATAACCGGCATCTTTTTGCTTCAGCATCTGGATCATCATATTGTCTGTGGACTTGTAGATAAAAGGGATCATAACCTTCTGTCCGTTCACTTTAAAGTTGTCTGAAGCGTCCTTCTCCATGGCAGCCTCAGAAACCTCAAAGATAAAATCCCAGGTCAGTTTATCCGGCAGTGTATATCCCAATGCCTCCAAATACGTTTTATTGATATAGCAGGCTTCCGTGGAACGCATGTAAGGAAGGGCATAATAATGGTCAGAAATTTTACATTCCTCTAGAAATTTTGGAATGATCTCTTCTTTGGAAGGTCCCTCAAATCTGACCTCGCTTCCCGCCAGACCGTACTTTTTATCCTCAAATAATTCTTCCAGAGGAACCACCAGATTTGTTCCCGTCAGATAGGTTGCAATGTGATCGGGGTAGGTGATACACACATTAGGCGTGGTGCCCGTTGCTATATTGGTGATCACATCATTATAGATCTTGCCGTAATCCGTATACAGCCGCAAATTCACCTTGATATTCGGATACAGCGTCTCAAAATCCGCAATTGCTTTCTGATAAATGGCTGTCTGGGTCTTGTTGGTGTCATTCTTTGCCCAGAAAGTAATCTCATACTGCCCGGACTCATCAAATTCTTCCGGAATCGCAAAAGCTTCCATCCCTTTGGAACCGTGACATCCTGTGAGAGGAAACAGACTAAGCAGTAGCACCGCAGACAAAAGAAAATATGATATGATTCTTTTCCCTGTTTTTCTCATCCTTTTGTTCCTCCTCTGGACACGCCTTCCATGATCTTATTGCGAAAGACCAGAAAGAGAATGATCAGCGGCACAGAGATCACTACCACCGCCGCCATCATGGCAGGTATATTTTCACGCCCGAATCCGTTCTCTCTGATCTCCTGAATTCCGTTGGAGACAAGATAGTAATTCTCATCATCCGTGATCAGTCTGGGCCATACATAGGAATTCCAGCATTCGATCACTTTCAAGATGGTAATCGTGATCAGTGTCGGCTTGGAGATGGGCACCATCACCTTAAGCAGATACTTCAGATCCGAGGTGCCGTCCACCTTTGCCGCATAATAGAGATTGTCCGGTATCTGTTCGAAGTTTTCTTTCAGTAGATAAATGTAAAAAACACTGGTCACGGAAGGAAGAATCAGACCCGGAAAGGTATTTCTCATATTCAGATTGGTAATGGTAACAAAATTGGTGATAATGACCAGTTCATTCGGAATCATCATCAGGGAAAGAAAGAGTACAAACGCAATATTTTTCCCCTTAAATTCAAGACGTGCAAAGGCAAAAGCCGCCAGTGTGATCACTACAAGCATAATCGCCGTAGTCAGCACTGTAAAAATGGCCGTATTCGCAAAATATCTCAAAAGAGGCACCGCCGTAAAAGCTTCTGCGTAGTTCTGAAGAGTCGGCGACAACGTATAAAACTTCGGAATATACTCCGAATTGTAGGCGCTGTAGCTCTTTAGGGATGTAAGGATCATCCAGTAAAAAGGAAACAGTACGATAACAGCCCACAAAGCCAAAAGCACATAAGTGATAACTCTGACCACTGTTTTCCGTGTTTTGGCAGACTTTTCGATTTTACCATAATCAGTCCCGTTTTCCATATTTTTCGCCCCTCTTAATAATGAACATTCTTTTTGCTGATCAGCAGATTAATGCAGGTGATCGTAAGCACAATGGCAAACAAAATAATAGCTGCAGCCGATGCATAGGAAGGATAACCACCGCTGTCACCGTACAGCATATCGTAGACATAACCAACGATCGTGTTCATGCCCGCCGCATTTAAGTTCGTTCCAAAGAGTGCCACTGCGTCACTGTATGCCTTGAAGGCACCGATAAAGCCGGTAATCACCAAATAAAAGATCATAGGTGTGATCATGGGAAGTGTGATCCTCATGAAAATCCGAAACCCCGAGGTGCCATCCACCTTTGCAGCATTGTAATAAACCTGATTCACAGAGGAAAGGGCACTGGTAAGGATCAGAATTTTAAAAGGCATGACCACCCATATGGTATAAAAACAGAGCACAAACATCTTGGCCCAGTAAGGACCCTCGATGAAGTCAACGCTTTTTCCGCCAAATAAGTGAATCAGTACATTTACAAGCCCTTCGGAATAGGGCGTTCTTTTGAACAGGATCATAAATACCAGCCCTACTGCCAGTGTATTTGTCACATAAGGGAGAAAATAAATTGTCTGAAACAGATTCCTAAGCGGCTTTATGGAACTTAAGCCCACAGAAATCAACAGCGCCAGTCCGGTGGATAAGGGTACGGTAATAATCACCAGAATAAAGGTATTTTTTACGGCCTGCAAAAAGTATGGGTCATGCAATACATAGGAATAATTATAAAGACCGATACCAAAATAAGTCTGGGATGCGGAGTTGTACCCTTCTTCAAAAGAATAAACAAAAACATCAATCAGGGGATATACCATGAAGAATCCCAGAAAAAGAATTGCCGGCAAAAGATACAGCCAGCCCTTCAGACCGCTGTTTGCAAGTTTCTTTCTTATCATAATGCTACCTCAAAGCCAATTCTTTCTTCACTCTCTCTGTCAAAGAGGAAAACCTTTCCGGGTTTCAAAGAAAATCTGACAATTTCTTCCGTTTTTACAATGTGTTCCGTATTCATGACAGCGCGGATCAGCGGATTTAAGGAAGCCACGTTTGTTGCAACCACACTGCTGTCGCGCCCCATGACCTCCACACTGCGAAGTTGACAGGAAAAAGGCCCATTTTCATCAAGAATAAAACCTTCCGGTCTGATTCCCACGTAAACTTCTCCATCCGGAACATTCTTTGTGTGAAGAACCGCATCTTCACCTATGTACAGTATATTTTCTTTCATCTTTCCGTCAAAAACATTGATGGGCGGTGTACCCAAAAACTTTGCCACAAATAAATTGACAGGACTGTCATAAACATCCTGAGGTTTCCCGATCTGCTGCACCACACCGTCCTTCATCACAACGATCATATCCGAAATACTCATGGCCTCCTCCTGGTCATGGGTCACGAAGATGGTTGTGATCTTTGTCTCTCTCTGGATCCTTCTGATCTCTTCCCTGGTTTGAAGACGCAGACGGGCATCCAGATTGGAAAGTGGCTCATCTAGCAGAAGTACCTTCGGCCTTTTTACAAGAGCGCGGGCAATTGCCACTCTCTGCTGTTGACCGCCGGACAGCTCTCCCGGCTTCCGATCCATCAGTTCATCAATCTGCACAAGCTTTGCAGCCTCATATGATTTGTCAAGCATCTCCTCTTTGGAAAGCTTGTCCTTTCCTTTCAGATTCTGCAAAGGGAACAGTATATTCTGTTTCACGGTCAGATGGGGATAAAGGGCATAGTTCTGAAATACAAGTCCGATTCCTCTGCTTTCCGGAGGAATATCCGTGACATCATCCTCTCCGAAGAAGATCCTGCCGCTTGTTGGCTTTAACAGGCCGCTGATCAGATTCAACGTTGTACTTTTACCGCATCCGGAGGGACCAAGCAGGCCGATCAGCTTGCCATCCGGAATGGTAAAATCAAAGTTGTCTACCGCAATCACATCTTCATGCTTCTTCCTGTCACGACTGGGAAATTTTTTCGTCAGGTTCTGTAATACTACTTCCATACTCTTCTCCCTCACCCTTTGTATTCGCTGTCCCTCTTATCTGTTACTCCTGCCCGGAGCTGCCAAGATTCTGATTAATAATCGTTGCGATTCTGTCAGCCAGCTTTTCACGTCCTGCCACATTATAGCGCATGTAATCCTTCATATATTCTTCATAATTGTCCTCATTGATGGTGCCGAAATAATTATCGATAAAGGAGACACCGCAATCCATTGCTACCTCAGACTCCTTGTAAACATAGTGCACCAGAGGTCCATTGCCGAAATCCGTGATGGTGCCATTTGACAGATTTCCCTCTTCATCCATTGCCTGTGCATAGGTGGGAGACATCAGATAGACACGGATATAAGGCCATGTGGTCCTGATGTTATTCAGGGCAACACGCAGTCCTCCCGTAAATGTGGAAACATTCCCGGGATTATTGAGATCTTCGGCAGGTGATCCTACATTATAGTCCGTGCTGTCATACATAATAATGATCACATCCACCTTATCCATGTCCACGGTTTTCATGATATCCACACCTTCCTGATATCTGGGATCCGCCTCATCCCCTGCGATGGAATTAATTGCCGTAAACTCATTATTCCGAAAGCTCTCTACTACATAGTAAAGATTAAAATGATCCTTTGTATAATTCGGATCATAAACAGGATTTTTGCAGGCTGCCGTAGAATCCGGGAAAGAACAGTCATATACCACTGCTCCAGTCTTTTGCGCAATCATGGTGGACAGCCCCTCATCTCCTCTGTCATCGGAAAAAGGATTGTTGCCCAAACACAGAATCGTGGTTACGCCGTCATCCTCCCTGCCCTCCAAAGCCGCAGCATCCATGGGAATGATCATGTCCAGGGTTTCCACATCAAGATCTTCCGTGTTCTCCGTATTGTCCGGAAGTTCCAGCTTTCCTCCCTGATTCCATCTGTACAGTCTGTAAAAAGAAATTCCTGCCAGCAGAACAATCACCGCCAGTATAATGATATGAAAATTGATCTTCATTCCTTTTTTAACAGGCTTTTCTTCCGTTTCCTTCATTTCTTCTTTTTCTAAGATGTCTTCATCTCTATTCTCGTTATTCATAATAATCTCCATTTCGCAATTTCATAATCGCTCCTATTTTACTATCATTTACCCAAAAAATCTATATATTCATAAAAAATTAATATATAAGAAAAGAGTATTCTCCCTAAAGAAAATACTCTTTGTTGACTATAGACAAGATCTACATACCATTTATAGTTCCTGCATCAAAACCACTTTCCCCTCCCGCAATGAGAGTGGAACATTGATAATTCTTTGATTAGCTGATCCCCTGAACACCAGACTGATATCCTTCTGTTCTTCCATAAACTCTCCGTCTACCAGTACATCCACCAGCTCAAGGAGCTTTAAGCATTCGTCTCGCTTAAGCAGTTCTTCAAACAGATATCCCGAATAACACCACACATTTTTGGAAGGATATGTCTCACGAACCCGCTTTACAAACGGAAGTAATCTTTTTGCATTTTCACTCTCCATCGGTTCCCCGCCTAAGAGTGTGAGCCCCGCCTTGTAATCAGGCTCAAGCGCTTTCATAAGCGCATCTTCCGTTGTTTCATCGAAAGGCTTACCATAATCAAAGTTCCAGGTTTCCGGCTGGAAGCATCCCTTGCAGTGGTGAGTACAGCCTGATACAAACAGAGAAACTCTGACACCCGGTCCATCCGCTATATCATTTTCTTTTATTGCTGCATAATTCATTACAGATGTAACACCCTTTCCTTAATCTCCTGGGTTCTTCCCTGATTCCAAAACTGGGTTCCGATATAGCCGCAGGTTCTTCTTGCCACATTTAAAGTGTTCTGGTCACGGTTCCCGCACTTGGGGCATTCCCACACCAGCTTGCCGTCATCCTCCACAATCTGAATTTCTCCGTTAAATCCACATTCCTGACAATAATCACTCTTGGTATTCAGCTCTGCGTACATGATATTGTCATATATGAACTGGATCACACTGATCACGGCAGGAATATTATTCTGCATATTGGGAACTTCCACATAACTGATTGCGCCACCCATGGACAATGCCTGGAAATCCGACTCAAATTTGAGCTTTGAGAAGGCATCGATCGGCTCTGTCACATTAACATGATAACTGTTCGTAATATATCCTTTGTCTGTCACGCCCTCGATAATACCGAAGCGCCTCTGCAGACATTTTGCAAATTTATATGTAGTGCTCTCAATGGGAGAACCATAAATACCAAAGGCAATATTTGTCTCCTCTTTCCACTTATCGCAGGCTTCATTCATATGCTTCATCACTTCCAGTGCGAAGGGCTTTGCCTCCGGATCCGTATGTGACTTGCCGGTCATATATCTGACGCATTCACACAGTCCTGCATAGCCGAGGGAGATGGTAGAATATCCTCCGTACAAAAGCTTATCGATGGGCTCACCCTTTTTCAGTCTCGCGAGCGCACCATATTGCCAAAGAATAGGCGCCGCATCGGAAAGGGTACCTTTCAGTCGATTATGGCGGAGCATCAGTGCCCGATAACACAGATCCAACCGCTCATCAAAAATCTTCCAGAATTTATCCATGTCCTTATGAGAAGAAAGAGCTACATCCACCAGGTTGATGGTTACAACGCCCTGATTAAATCTTCCATAAAATTTATAATTCCCATTCTCATCCTTCCAGGGAGAAAGAGCGCTTCTGCAGCCCATAACCGGGAAGCAGTTTCCCTCCTTCAACTCCTTCATCTTCTTTTCGGAAATGTAATCGGGAACCAGCCTCTTAGCGGTACATCTTGCCGCCAGCTCTGTCAGATAAAAGTATTCTGTTCCTTCTTTGATATTATCTTCTTCCAGCACGTAAATCAGCTTGGGGAAAGCAGGCGTAATATAGGTACCGCTCTCGTTCTTCACACCCTGAATCCGCTGATTGAGCATTTCCTCTATTACCAGTGCCAGGTCTTTTTTCTCCTGTTCACTCTTTGCTTCGTTCAGATACATAAATACTGTGAGGAAGGGAGCCTGTCCGTTAGTTGTCATAAGTGTGATGACCTGATACTGAATGGTCTGCACGCCCCTCGCAATTTCCTTCTGAAGTCGTCTCTCCACAATCTGATCGATTACATCTTCAGACGGAACATTGCCCATAGTCTCGGCATCTTCCATCACTTCTTTTCTGATCTTTTCCCTGGAAACCTGCACAAAAGGCACCAGATGGGCAAGTGAAATACTCTGTCCTCCATACTGGTTGCTGGCCACCTGAGCGATGATCTGCATGGCAATGTTGCAGGCCGTGGAAAAGCTGTGTGGCTTATCGATAAAAGTCTCACTGATCACAGTTCCGTTCTGCAGCATATCCTCCAGATTCACGAGATCACAGTTATGCATGTGCTGGGCAAAATAATCCGCATCATGGAAATGGATCAATCCCTCCTGATCTGCCTTTACAATTTCTTCCGGAAGCAGAAGTCGTCTTGTCAGATCCTTGCTGACCTCACCCGCCATATAATCACGCTGTACACTGTTGATGATCGGATCCTTATTGGAATTCTCCTGCATCACTTCCTCATTATTACATTCGATAAGGGAAAGAATCCTGTCATCCGTAGTGTTGCTCTTTCTGACAAGAGATCTTGTATAACGATATTTTACATAGCATCTTGCAACATTAAATGCCCCCTGCGCCATGATCTGGTTTTCTACCATATCCTGCATCTCTTCCACCGAAATGGCGCGGTTCATCTTGCTGCATTTAAAATTAATATACTCTGCAATCTCTTCAATCTGTTCCTCGGTCAGTTCTTCCCTAAGTGCAGCCTTATTGGCCTTCCCGATAGCCGCTACAATCTTCTTAATATCAAAATTTACCTCTGAACCGTTTCTCTTAATAACCTTCATGAAGCCCCTCCTGAACAACCATAGAAAAACAAACACTGCTTCGTGTCGCTTGTTTTCCTGTCGATAAGTTATATTTTGCCACAGCTACTATAAAAAATCTGTTGTAAAAACCACAATTTTAAATTAAAATACAAGATATAGTATTTTGCGAAGGAGATTTTTCAAGATATGGAACATGAAATGCCTTATTTACTGGGAATTCAGGAGCTCGAAACCATCGTCAGGACTTTCAATCCTGCCATTAAAAATTTTGAACGCGGTGAAAGTATTCTCCGAAAAGATGTAAGAGAAAACAGGCTCTGCTTTCTTCTAAACGGCACTGCCTATCTTCAGATTGAAAATGAATATGACTCCAAACAGATTCTCGATTACTTTGTAAAAGGGCAGGTCCTTTGTCATGACATGCTGGCAGAACCTCATAATGGTCATTGCTATGTTTTTGCCAAATATCCCTGCAGTATCGCCTATATTGATCCCATAGACATCATCGGCTGCAGCCAGGCTCACAAAGACGACTTTTTAAGCCGGCTTCCCGGCTTTATTTTTCGATCGATCTTATCGTCTTCCCAGCAGCATCTTCATATTCTCCAGCAAAAAACGATACGAAATAAGCTTCTTTCTTTTTTTCATTATCAGGCCGGTCTTCACACATCCGACAGTTTTAAGCTTTCCATTCCCTGCTCGGACCTGGCGGATTATCTTTCCGTTGACAGAAGCGCTATGATGAAAGAACTGTCCCGCCTCTGCAATGATGGCATTATTGAAAAAAAAGGCAGAAAAATCAAGCTTCTTGTATAGCTTACCAGACTCTTGCTATTCCCCTTTTTATATGATAGGATAGCAATTGTCCTTCTTATTCAGGATAAATAATAATTATTTGGGGTTATATCATTCACGAGGTTTTTACAATGCTAAAAAAATTCAAAAAAACATTTATCGGAGATAAAGAATTCTATCACTATGTACTGCTTCTGGTCATTCCCATGATCATTCAGAATGCCATCACCAGCTTTGTCAGCTTCCTTGACAATATCATGGTTGGGCAGATCGGCACAGAACAGATGTCAGGTGTTGCCATCGTCAATCAGCTGATGTTTGTTTTTAATATCTGTATCTTTGGCGGTGTTTCCGGCGCCGGTATTTTTGGTACCCAGTTTTTCGGCAAAGGCGATCATGAAGGACACAAATACACCTTCCGCTTTAAAGTATATATCTGCCTTATTATCACTGCTGCCGCTCTTTGTCTCTTCGGTTTCATGGATACACAGCTGATCTCTCTTTATCTTAGCGATAACGGTAGTGTTGGTGATATCTCTCTTGCACTGAAATACGGTAAAGAATACCTTGCCATCATGATGATCGGGCTGATTCCTTTCGCCGTTGGGCAAGCCTATGTCAACACCATAAGGGAGACAGGACAGACCCTCATCCCCATGGTTGCCAGCGCTGCTGCCGTTTTTGTCAACCTTATTCTCGATTATCTGCTAATCTTCGGTATTCTTGGGCTTCCTGCCATGGGTGTCAGGGGTGCTGCCATTGCTACCGTGATCGCCAGATTTATCGAATGCTTTATTGTGGTATTCTGGGCACACACCCACACAGACAAAAATCTCTATCTGGTCGGTGCTTACAAAGGGTTCGGAATTCCCGGAAATATTTTGAAGGACATTCTCAAGAAGGGGACGCCTTTAATGATTAACGAAATGCTCTGGGCCAGCGGTATGGCTGTGATTTCCCAGTGCTATGCCGTCCGGGGACTTGAGGTGGTTGCCGCACAGAATATCTCCTCCACCATCAGCAACCTTTTCAATATTGTTTATTTACAGCTCGGAGGCAGCATTTCCATCATTGTCGGTCAGCTGCTCGGTGCAGGCAAGCTTAAGGAAGCCAAGGATGCAGACAACAAAATGATGTTTTTCAGTGTCAGCTGCTGCGCAGGCATTTCTGTACTTATGATCCTCTTTGGGCAGTTGTTCCCATCCATATACAATACAGAAGAAAGCATCAAGGAGCTTGCCAGAGTTTTCATCGTGATATCAGCTCTGGCCATGCCCCTCTGCGCTTTCTCACACGCTGCTTACTTTACCCTCCGCTCCGGCGGCAAGACGATCATTACTTTCTTGTTTGACAGTGTGTATACCTGGGTGCTGATCATTCCTTTTGCCTCTTTCCTGGCAAGACATACCGCACTTCCTATTACCGCTGTATTCTTTCTGATACAGTTTACGGAAATCATTAAGGTAGTGATCGGTTTCTTTATGATCAGGAGTAATGTGTGGATGCAGAATATTGTAGGTGGGGAGCAGGAAAGATAAACTATAATTTCTCTTTGTTATATGCCAAAAAGCAATCCATGCTCATGTGCACTGGGCGTTCCATGAGCCTCAGAGATTAAAAACGTGTTCAGCAAAGGCTTCCACGTTTTTATGAGTCTCATTTCCACAGTGCACCAAATCGCCATGGATTGCTTTTTTGACATTATAACAAAACAAAAAGTATATATCTATTGTTCAATGATTTCTCTTGCCATTTGGAACAGCTCCTCGGGAGAGGATGCATTGTGAACGTTCATAATACAGTATCTGATTCCATCCTGAATCCAAATCACGTAAGAAACCTGATTTTCCGATACCGCATCTGCTCCGTAGGAAATGAAGTAATCGCTACGTTCCATATTCGCTTCATCCTCCGGGGTTGTTTCATAATTCGCGGGCACCCACTTATAGGTGTCCACATAGTATTTCACCTCAATACCGTTAATGCCTACTGTCTTATCTGCAGATCGCTTATCTGTCTCGTGATCATGGATTGCTTCCATCGCGTACATAGAAAGTCCGGTCTCTCCCGCTTTTTCATATTTAATGGAGATTTCCTTATAATTATCGAGTGTATTTCCCTCTTCATCCTTTGCATTGGTATCGCTTACGTCCATCCCGGAAAAGGTGTATCCGTTCTGAAAACTCTTCACTGCCTTTATGGAAAATCCTGCCTTTGCTTCCGCCTCCGAAAGCTGCTCAAAATTTTTAAAATCCCTGAAATAAAAACCACTGACAAGATAGGCAATCTTCCCGGATGCCGCCACACTGACTGTCCCGATCAGAAGGCAGCATGCCGCTGCCAGGATCACTGCTTTTTTTACGTTGAAATGTCTGATTTTATTTCTCTTCATAGCCTTTTCCTCCATTGCTCTTTTTAAATTCTGATTTACTGATTCATCAGGAACTTTCGGAGCAAGGGTCTGCTTTAAAACATGATCTAACGCTTCATTTGTCATATCCATAAGCCTCCAATCTTTCCTTTATCATTGTTCTTGCCTTGTGCAGTCTGCTTTTCACAGTACCCTCCGGCAACTTTAAGCAGCCTGATATTTCTTTCACGGATAGTTCTGCGCTGTAATACAAATATATGGGAATACGATACTTCTCAGAAAGCTCCACGATACAGCTTCGAACAAAATCGCTCTGCTCACGGGTCAATATTTCTTCTTCCAAAAGTCCTTCCTCTGTGCCTCCGGCAAGTCCATTCATCTCAATTTTTGCTTCCAGACTTTCCATCCCGGCTATCCTTTGTCTCCAGGCGAACTTCCGCCGCCTGTTTTTCCAAAGCCGGATTGCTATGGACAGCAGAAAGCTCTTAGGGTTATTCTCTATATCCATCCTCTCTGAAAGCTCCATCGCCTTCAAAAAAGTATCCTGGTAAAGATCCTCTCCCTCCTGTGTGCTCCCTGTTATCTGTCTGCAAAAACTGAAAATATCCTTTCCGTATTCATCAACACACTGTTCCAGCTCCGTGATCGTCATGCCATACTGCTCCTTTAAAACCCACTGCACTTTACTTAGACGTCTAAGGTTTTAACCCTTTCAATAATACATTGTAATGAAAGAAATTATGGTTCACTCTTTTTCTTAAAAAAGTCCATAAAAAACGGCAAGAATTACTTTCCTGCCGTTTCACACTTTCCTACTTATTACTGGTAGTTTTTTCGTACCTCATTTGCTCCCATATAAATCGCATTTTTCTGAGGACTGATACCGCTTAAGCGGAATAAATCCCTGATGGTTGCAAATTCATATCCCTGCTTTTTAAGCTCCGGGATGATCGTCTTAATCGCCTCAACAGTGTTTACGTTATCTTCCATATCGTGAAGCAGAATAATGAAACCGGGATTGGCATCATGAAGCACTCTGTCGATTCTCTCCTTCGCTGTGACAGAAGGCACCCAATCCTCACAGCCATAACCGGCAATAAATCCAAGATCAATCAGATCATACATCTTCTGATCATAATCAATATAAGGCGGTCTGAAGAATTCCGGTTTTTCCCCTGTAATCTCTTCAATGAGATCAGTGGTATACTGAATCTCATTAAGGATCTCCTGCCGGCTCAGTGTCGGCATGGACTGATGTGTCCTGGAATGATTTTCAATGGAACATCCCATATCGTGAGCACGTTTCACCAGATACCTGGTTTCATCCGTAATTTGCTGCCCGATAAGAAAAAAGCTTGCCACAACTTCATTCTCCTCTAAAATATCCAGAACCTGATCTGTAATCCCGATGGTTGGCCCATCATCAAAAGTTAATGCTACTAATTTTTTGTCAGACATACTTTTTCCTCCAATCACAATTCTGTTAACTAACTCCAAAAATGGAATTTATCATTTCAACATTTTTCGGATAATATACTCTATCATCTCCAAGTGTACGAAAGACAATGCGACCTTCCGGCGTTTTGTATACATCCAACAATTCCAGGGGGCCCATACTTCCGAAAGGAAGTTCCAACCGCTCCCCGCTCTGTACATCAATACTGAGCAAAATAGGGAGCTTCTTTTTATTTTTCACTATATCGTGCCCTGTACAAAGCACCAACAGCTTTCCTTCTTCCACCGATGTCAGATTACCCACAGGACAAGGAAACTTTCTCACTGCCTCTGTTTCCACATTCAGAAGGGTAATCTCAGTCATCCTGATTTCACTGCTTCTGGGCATTCCATAATTTTTCTCGATAAAAGCCACTTCCCCATCCCTCACAGGAATGATTTCTCCTATGGTTTGGGTCTTTATGGTATAAACTACTGTTTTAAATCCTTCCTTTTTAAAAAATTTACCCTGTTGCCAGCGATAAAACTTCCCCTGCAGATAAAGATACAGCTTATCCTTTATCTGAAACAGTTTAGGAAATGTAAGCTTATTTTCTTTACTCTCTAATATAATTTCCGGTGCTTTGCCACCATTCATGGCATTTTTAATTACTGCTGCTTTTTTTTTATCAGCAAGAAATAAATGTTCGCCATACCAGTAGCATACCTCCCAAGAACGTTCTTCATCTTTGTGAATCACTTTCCACTCTGATATATTTGCCAAATTCGTTCCTACAGCAATATAAGAAGCCCTGTCTATTAATGTGCCATTTTCTCCTCTTTCCGGATTCTGCCAGATTGCTGCGTAACGGCCATCTCCTCCTGTGAGATTCTCCAATATTTTTGGTATTTTATGCACCACATGAGGCTCCGGATCCAATGACAAAAGCCCGCTTTCAACATTTCTCTCCCGTAAATGTAAGCTATCTGCTACATAAAGTCCATCTACCGGATCCTGAGGGGTAAACCGCAGTTTTTCCGGCATTTCGTAGACTTTACAGGGCAATCTCTTTCCCCAATCGATTCTTTTTGCTTCACTGCCCGGCTTCTTTCTGGGCTGCAGCAATACTTTTGCCTTTCTTTTTAAAAGCTTCATTTCCTGCACGAAGTCCTGCTCTTCTTCCTCCGAAATCAACGCAAGTACATAAGAATCACTGTCTTCTTCTATGGTATAAAGCAGATAATGCGCCAAAGTTATCTCCTGCCCCAAAGCCTTTGCGGCATCCTCCGTCTGTTCCTGCGCATAATTCTCTGCAAGAGATTTCATATTCTCCGAAAAAAGTGCAGGAACTTCATTCCCATACTTTTCCTGAAGAGTAAACAAAATGTCCCTCGCATCTGCTTTATAATCTACTTCTGCTACTTTTCTGCCGCCGATCATTTCCATATCCTTCTTTTCAGAATAATCAATGTACATCAAAAACTGCTTATTTGTTTAACTTTCTGTCATAGTAAGGCGAAAAATCAGCTTACGGCGATTTTGGGCGCCATGCAGATGAGACGCATGAAAACGTGGAAGCCTTTGCTGAACACGTTTTCAATCCCTGCGGCTCATCGGAATGACCGGCGCACATGAGCCGTCAACTGATTTTCGCCTATCTTCCTTCTCCTTCTTCACTCTCACCCGCAGTTCCTTAAAGAACTGCTTCAGCATCTCGGAGCACTCCGTTTCCAGCACTCCCCTTGTCACCTTCACCTGATGATTAAACTCCGGCATCTCCAGAATATTCAAAATGGATCCCCCGCAGCCCGCTTTGGGATTCATACACGCCATCACAACCTCATCAATCCTGGCCTGTACAATGGCGCCTGCGCACATCTGGCAGGGTTCCAGTGTCACATACAACGTACAGCCCTCAAGCCGCCAGTCCCCCATCTTTTTGCTCGCCTTATTGATAGCCGTAATCTCTGCATGGGCCAGAGTATTTTTATCCGTATTTCTGCGGTTGTATCCCCGCCCTATGATCTTTCCGTCATAAACAATCACACAGCCGATGGGCACTTCCCCCAGAGCATATGCCTTTTTCGCCTGCCTGATGGCTTCTTTCATAAATTTTTCCTGTTCTGTCATATACGATCCCTTATAGTTGACAAATAATAAAAAACCCAATATACTACTAAAGTAACTTCAAAAACCATGCAGCTTTATGTTAAAGGGAGCTGCTATGGCTGCCCTTTGCAAGTGGCGTTGACGGATGGGTCTTGCGCAATAGAAGTCCGCGAACCGTGTCAGGTTGGGAACAAAGCAGCACTAAGCGGAATTTTCTATGTGCCGCAAGGGTGCCTGTCCCAAGCTAACTGCAAAGGTAACGCATGGCAGTTTCCTTTAGAATAAAGAGCATGGTTTTTATTATTGTTCTGTAGATAATATTCCTTTACGTCTTTTCTTTTCGTTTTTAACCTTATACATCTCACGATCAGCGGACTCGATCAGATCCTCAATATCCATATTCTCATAAGGCTCCACAATACTGTATCCTATGCTGGCCGCCAATAGATATGGCTTTCCGGAATCGGCATTATACTCATCGATCCCTTTCTGAATTCTCTCAATGTAATGATCTGCGTCCTCCTTTGTAAAGTCCTGCGCCATCATCACAAACTCGTCACCGCCATAACGCATCAAAAGCTCTCCATGTCCTCTCACCTTGCTAAGTACATTTCCCATAGCTCTGATAAAGCTGTCCCCTTCATCGTGACCATATCTGTCATTAATACTTTTTAAACCGTCAAGATCAAGGAAAAGGACAAAAAGTTTATTTCCTTTACTTATGGCTTCTTTAATGACATTTGGAGCAAACTTAAAGAAACCCGCCCGATTAAACACGCCGGTAAGGGTATCATAAACCCACATCCTGTTCAGTCTCTGAACCATGGAATTCAACATATTCTGCTTCCTGAGATTTTCAAGTGCGTTATTAATGTTCATGATAAACAGATGAAAGAGTTCACTGTCCATCATTAATCTGCTGTTTCCGAGAATACAATATCCATAACATCTTTCCTGATAATGCAGTGGAAGAACAGTATAAAATTTACCTTTATCCTGTGCCGTATATACTTCAGGCAGAAGTTTTTCTACTTCAAACCTGCCATAATTCTCAAACTTGCCACGACGATACACAACAGGAATACAGATTTCCGGTGAATACTTGGTAAGCTCCTCCAATTTTCTGCTTTCGGTAACATGAAATGTTCCGTCTGCGGAAAGCGGCTCTTCCACCACGCACATGCACAGATAAAATTCCTGTGGATCAATAATTTGAATATATCGCTTAATCTCTACCAGGAGTTGCTCATAAGTCGGTGCACCGGTAAAATCTGCCGACGAAGATTTAATAATTTCCGAATAGGAAGTAACATGCAGCTTATCCTTGATGATTTTGGAACGAAATTCTTTTTCTTCCTCCGGGCGATCATCTCTGCAGCCACAGCTCTCCGTAAATATGGGCGTGCTCTTTAAGATCTCATCCTCTGATACTTCTTTCCCGTCAATATAATCCTTCAGTTTTTCATATGCTCTTCTGCCAAGCTCCATTTCCGGCCGTTCTACTGTAGTGATTCTCGGATAATGATTTCTACCTACAAAAGCATGATCAAATCCTGTCAAAAGCACTTGTTTTGGAACGTCATATCCCTTTTCCTGCAGTGCATAATAAGCTCCCAGCGCCATTTCATCATTAGCTGCTATCACGGCATCGGGAAAAGCTCCTTTCAGTTCATAAAAATAATCAATAGCCTTATTTCCGCTTTCCGGATGATAATCTCCATAATAAATATACTGTTCGTCAAAGCTGATATCGTTATCTGCGAGCGCCTTTCGAAAACTCTTATATCTTCCTTCCGAATCGCTGTTTCCCTCGGGTCCCGCAATAAATGCAAATTTTTTTGCATGATGAATCTTGATTAAATGCTCCACAATCTCATAGAGACCACTGTCATTTTCCATTCCCACATAAAGCATACCGGGATATTTTACATTCAGACTGATACAGGGAACCTTTGACTCAATGATCATTCGTACTACCTCATTTATAACATTCTTATCATAAACGGTATCCCCATGGAAAATGACCGCATCATAATCACTAAAATTAGGCAGTGAAAAAATCCTGGTCTCTCCCTGACTGTAATAAGTTGTAGAATACGTCCAGGCATCGCAGGTGAAAACATAGACATTGGTGCCATCTTCTATCGCTTTTTCCAGTATTCCATTCATGATCCGGCGCTGACTGTCAAAACGCAGCCCACCCACAAGTACAGCTATTTTCATAATCACATCAGTCCTTTAGTACTATATATAATAATATATCACTAATCTTTCTATATTTCTACCCTTCTGAGATAATATCCAAACTTTCCTATTTCCACGGGACCCTCACTCTCAAATCCCTCAAATCCGAACATTACCGCAACCATCTTTTCTCTCTCAAAGAAGACTCCGGGAACACCCAGATAAAAGCAAACTTCATTGCTCGTCCCGATTCTGCAATCCTTTCCGAGTATTAAATGTCGGTAATTGTAAAATCCATGAAGCAAAAAACTATTATTTACAAGTTTCTGATAGGCTTCCCTGAGCACGGTAAAATCTTTTATCTCAATGGAGACAAATTCGCGTTCATCCCCGAAAGGATGCATAATTTTAAATTGATTTTTGAGCTGTTCCCACTTGTCAGAAGCTATAGATACGGCTTTTAATTCCGGCTCCTCCTGCACAACTGCCATGATCTCCTGCCCTTTACCGTTCTCATTATCTTTCGCGTTATCCTTTTCTTTCCTTTCCTCCGGTATCTCGTCCTGTATCAACTGTTTCGAAGACTCTTTCCCGGTAATTCTCCACCAGCCTTCTATCGTTCTATTCTCAAAAAGTTTTATTTCAATCGCACATATTTCATCCGGTTTTATCTTCCAATTATTGACAGATGCTCTTCCCTGATGAAAGTAAAATTTTCTCTCACAATTTCCTCGTCCCGCCTCTATGAAAATGGTTCCAATATCAATCCTTTGACTTTCTGTCAAAAGGAACACAGGATAGCTTTGGTTTTTCTCTCTACCTACATTTCTTATCTGCATTATAACACAAATTTCTTCTTTTTCTAAGGAAAGACTTACAAAGCCTGCAGAACACACTTTTTCTCCTACTTCATATAATGATAGATATGCTATTCTTTTTTCATACAAAAACAACCTTACATCCCTCCATATAATGACCTATTGAACTTACTGTATTCAATAAGATATTATATGTGGTAAGCAAGGTTGTTCATTACTGCTTAATAGTTTAAAGAATCCAAATATTTCATATAATTTACTACCATCATGGCTATTTTAAATGTAAGCGCATCATCAAAAGTTCTGACATCAAGTCCGGTACTCTTCTGCAATTTTTCAAGCCGGTATACCAATGTATTCCTATGCACAAAAAGTTGTCTCGATGTCTCCGATACATTCAGATTATTTTCAAAGAACTTATTTACGGTAGTAAGTGTTTCCTCATCGAAATCCGAAGGATCATTTTCTCCGAATATCTCATCGATATAAATCTTACAAAGATTCACAGGTAGCTGATAAATCAATCTTCCGATTCCCAGCCTTCCGTAAGCATTCACCTTTTTTTCTACATAAAAAATTTTGCCTACATCAAGTGCCATGGAAGCTTCCTTATAGGATTTTGAAACATCTTTCAATTCCTGTACAATGGTTCCGTATGCCACGCGCACATTCATCATAGCTTCCGTATTCATCATATCCACGATTGTGTTTGCTGTCTGCTCAACCGCTTCATAGCCTTCTCCCGGATCCAATGACTTGATCACAATGACATTGCTCTCATCCACAGCAGTTATGAAATCCCCGGACTGTGGTGAATACATACTTCCGAGGAGCTCCATTGCTGTATTATCTTTCTCTTTTCCGGTCTCCACAATCAGAACAACACGGGGGACTAAAACATCAATGTGGAGCTTTTTAGCCCTGTTGTAAATATCTACCAACAGCATATTGTCCAGTATCAAATTTTGGAAGAAATTGTTTCTGTCAAAACGCTCCTTATAAGCCACCATTAATTGCTGAATCTGACTGACAGCAATCTTGCCGATGATATAGGTGTCCTCGCTGCTTCCTCTGGCAACAAGTACATATACCAGTTCTCCTTCGTCCGTTATCTTTAAAAGATGATTTAGCCCGATGACCTGACTGTCTGCAGGAGAATCCACAAAATTCTTAATCAATTCGGGTCCAATATCATTGTTGTCGAAGGTAGAAGCAACCACCGCACCATCGGGATCAAATACACACAAATCCACTCTGGTTATCGCGCGCAATTCTTCAATACTTGTTGTTATCACCTGTGCAGATATCATCTCTTCTCATCTCCTTACCATATCTACTGACGTCGAACTATTTTACTCTTATTTTTCTCAGGAAGTAAAAGAGGGATGCAGAAAATGCATCCCTCTTCGAAATTATTCCTAGTTTGTAATAACCTGCTCTGTTTCTTTGTCAAAGATATGAATCTTTTCAACATCGAATGCAAACTTAACTGTATCACCAGGTCTTGCTGTTGTTCTGGAATCAACTCTTGCGGTAATAGGGAACTCAGCCAGATCAAAATATAAGTAAACTTCTGCACCAAGTAATTCATAAACTTTGATGGTGGATTCAAATACGCACTTAGCTGTCTCGATGAACATCTCTGAATCATATACATCTTCAGGACGAATACCGAATGTAACTGTCTTTCCTGCATAACCGCCGTCGATAACCTTCTTAGCCTTTGCAGGAGGAAGAGGAATACTGTTTCCTGCAACCTTTAAGGATGCTGCATCACCCTGAACCTCTACAACTGCATCAAGGAAGTTCATCTGAGGAGATCCCATGAATCCTGCTACGAATAAGTTAGCGGGCTTCTCATACAGATTCTGAGGTGTATCAACCTGCTGAATAACACCATCCTTCATAACTACGATTCTGTCACCCAGAGTCATAGCCTCTGTCTGGTCATGTGTTACATAGATGATGGTGGTACCTAATCTCTGATGTAATTTAGCAATCTCAATACGCATCTGTACACGAAGTTTTGCATCCAGGTTTGAAAGAGGCTCATCCATAAGGAATACCTTAGGATTACGAACAATTGCACGTCCCATAGCAACACGCTGTCTCTGACCACCTGACAAAGCCTTGGGCTTACGATCAAGAAGTGCTGTTAAGTCAAGGATCTTAGCTGCTTCCTTAACCATCTTATCGATTTCATCCTTAGGAACCTTTCTTAACTTAAGTCCGAATGCCATGTTATCATATACGGACATATGAGGATACAGAGCATAGTTCTGGAATACCATTGCGATATCTCTGTCCTTAGGCTCTACGTCATTTACAACTCTGTCACCGATTTTCAATTCACCTGAGGAAATATCTTCAAGACCTGCGATCATACGAAGTGTTGTAGACTTACCACAACCTGAAGGTCCTACGAAAATAATAAATTCCTGATCAGCGATTTCAAGATTGAAATCTTTTACTGCTTCAAATCCGTTAGGATATACTTTGCAGATATTTTTTAATGATAAACTTGCCATTTTTCTATTTGCCTCCTTAAATAATTTGATTCAAAATCAAGTCTGTGTTAAGTATAACGAACTTTTCCCAAATTAGCTATACCACTATTCCACAAAGATTTTAAATAACATTGTAAAAAATGCTTACAATCTTTTTTTAATTTCGTTTCATCTGACAGAATGTCCAATGTTTTTTTGTTTTCCTGTACAGATTGTACAAAGAGCAGCCTCTGCGGCTGCTCCTACTTTACGTCTCATCCTCTTTTTTTCTGTCTCTGTCATCATAGAATGCAAGCTGATTCTTTCCTCTCTGTTTTGCCTTGTACAGAGCTTTGTCAGCTGCTTTGTATAGAGTTTCAAAATCCTTTCCGTCAGCAGGAAATACTGCTACTCCGATACTGGCGGTTGCAGAATATTTTACATACTCTCCGGCTGTAAATCCATTAAAGAAATTTACCAGCTTCTGCGCTTCTTTCAAGGTATTTTCATCTGTTTTCAGGAACTTCAAAAATATGGTAAACTCATCGCCTCCGGTTCGCCCGATAATATCAGTTACCCGAAAAATAGGACTGATCGTACGTCCCAGAGTCTTTAACACTTCATCTCCAAATGCATGTCCCATAGTATCATTGATCTTCTTAAAATTATCTATATCAAGCACAAACATCATGGCCATGGAGTCAGGATACTGCTCTATGTAATCTTTAATTTTCCGCTCCGTTGCAAGCTTATTATTAAGTCCTGTGAGAAGATCGGTGTCAGCTTTTTCACGAAGCATTCTGTCAGCTTCATCCCTTTTCTTTCTGCGGAGATAATTAAAGACAAAGAATATTACGGTAAAAAAGGCAAGCACACCTAATACCCGGTATGCCATTGCAGCACTGTTTTTCCAATAATTTGTTTCTTTTCGGTTAACAAGATTCTGGTTCACACCGGCAATAAGAAACCATCCCTTTTCCCCAATCGGGACATAAACAAGCGTCTTTGTTTCTTTGTTGTCTGCAGAAACAGCTTTAAAGCTGCCATACGTCTGATTAACCATCTGTATTTTGGCTCTTGTCACTTCATCCTGAAATTCTCTTGACACATTGTTCCATAAAGCAGAATCCGCAAGAAAGCTGCTTTCATAATTGCTTCTGGTGATAATCGTTCCGTATTCATCCAGCAATATGGCAAAGGATTTGGCGTCAAACTCTGTGGATACCCGCAGGAAATCATGCATCTTTTCCATAGGGTAATACACCAGCAAACCTCTTTTTACCTCGCCGCTTATGGGAATCACAATAATCACAGCATCATCTCTACTGCCATTTGCGGAATATGTATAAGTTACTCCAACCGCATTCTGAAGTGTGCCGTAATAGTGATACTGTGTCAGATCTGTCTCTTTCAGTGCGTTGCCGTCCCATTCCCATCCGACACCATCACCCTCATGATAGATAACCCTGGAAGCATCCGTGCTTGATAACACGGAAAGCATCACCCTCTCAATTTCCTTTTCCCCCGGGTTTTCCGTCGCAGCCAATATATTTGCCGCTGTCTTTCCGGATGTTTCCAACTTTTGTAGCTCAATATTTATTTTTTCGGCATGATCCTGTACAAGGGTTATCATGTTCTCCTTGTAGTAATATGTTCCTTCACGTTTAATTCTCGCAAGGGAATCCCACATCAGAATACCCATTACAACAAAGATACTGATAAAGAAAATAACCCATTGTATCTGCTTTTTTCTTTTTTCTCCCATGCTTCGCTCCCAGGCAAAGATCAGTCAACGGTTTCTATGGTTTTTCCTCTGTTTCTTCCTCTGTTTCTTCTTCAGACACCGCTTGCACTGTCCAGTCCGCATCCGATTTTATTTCGGTTTCCGGCTCCAGTTGCTGAAAACTCTTTTTGTATAAAAGAGCATTTAAAAAAGCAGGACCTGAAATTCCCAAAAAGAATACAATGGGAAAAAAGCTTTCAACATATATGGTAATTACTATGGGAACGATCCAGCAAAGCATCATGAGAATGGTCTTTGGCAAATGAAGGATTCCCATAAATAAGGAATTTTTATATGTAGCTCTGATGCTGTTCTCATATCTTGAAAGCAACGGGAATAAATGCATGGTTGCAAACATAATAAGAACTGCAATTGCAATCAGAGCGATCTGACACCATCCTGGAAATACAATTCCTGAAAAACGGAAGATCATGAAATCCGCCACCAGAAGTATAAATACAACCAGTAACATGAGCCACATAAGTGTGGCTTGCTTAAAGTTCTCTTTAAATGATTTAAAGAAAGATCTCGTAATATATCCTTCTTCGTCTTTCACCATTTTGAGCACAACATAATGCAGTGCCGTAAGTGATGCTCCAATGGTAATAATCGGAATGCAGCAGATTGTTGCCAGAATATTAAGCCAGATCAAATCTGCCAGCTTGCTAAGTCCATTCATCAATGGACTGTCCAGTGCAAATACTTTTCCCATTCTTTCAGTTCTCCCTGTACGTTTATTCACCTTCAATGTTCAAAAACATCGGTGTAAAAATGATTCCGTCCTGCTGCTTTTCAGGTTCAATATCCTGAAAGCCAAGACGATGATAGAAGTCCACTCCGTACGGAGATGCGTTCACCGTAATTCTGTTTTGCCCTATTTCTGCTTTCACATATTTGGAAAGTGATACGATCAGAGCTCTCCCTATCCCTCTTTTATGATAATACTTGTCCACAAACAGCAAAGAAATATGTGTCTTATTCCGAAGACTGATTATCCCCACAATCTTATTGCCAAGATATGCTCCCATCATCTGATAGGATCCCATAACAAACATTCTCTTGAGCGCCGAATCCGTAATAAAATCCTCGAAATTGCGCACCCCTTCCGGCGGATAAACATCTCCCTCAAACTCCAGAAATGTTTTCCACACCAGCCCAATGGCATCTTCCCATTCATCGCTTGTTACAAATCGTATTTCAAGTGGCATTTCTTCGCTCATTCATTTATCCTCTGATGCATTATCAATGAATAATTATAACAAAACATTTACAATTTTACAATGCCATTTCCTTGCCAACCTGATTCTTAAGCGACAGACCATTTTCAAGCGCGTATGCATTTTCCAGGGTTGTTCTGGCAATTGCCTCCATAGCTTCCTCCGTAAAGAACCCCATATGAGAAGTCAGCAGAACATTCGGTATCGTCATCAGTCTTGCCAGGTTATCGTCGGTAATGATCTCCCCGGAACGGTCTTCATAAAAAAGTCCTTCTTCCTCCTCATATACATCAAGACCCACTCCTCCGAATTTTTCCAGTAGCATGGCATCTATCAGATCATCTGTATTGATCAGCCCGCCTCGTGAGGTGTTTACAAGATAAACGCCTTCTTTCATATTTCGAATAGAGTCTTTATTGATCATATACTTTGTCTCCGATGTCAGCGGGCAATGCAGGGAAATCACATCAGACTGTTTCATCAGTTCATTAAGTGATACGTATTCCGCTTCCACTCCTTTTGCCGGATATGGATCATAACAGAGAACCCGCATTTGAAAACCGTTTAAAATTTTTATCATGGCCTGTCCAATCTTGCCAGTGCCTACCACTCCCGCAGTTTTTTCATAAAGATTTGTTCCCATCAGACCATTCAGACTCATGTTGAATTCCCTTGTCCTATTGTATGCCTTATGAGTCATCCTGTTTATGGTAAGCAGCATGGCCATGGCAAATTCCGCCACTGCCTCCGGCGAATAGCTGGGCACTCGCAAAATCGTTATCTTATTCTCCGCCGCTTTTACATCCACATGATTAAAGCCGGCACTTCTAAGCAAAATGGCTTTGACCTTCATCTCATAAAGTTCCTCAATCATGTCTGCATTTACATGATCATTCACAAAAATGCAGATTGCATCATAGCCCCTGGCCATGAATACTGTCTCCTGATTGCAGGCTGCCTCTATAAAATGAATATCAAAGCCATATTCTTTACCTAATGGTTCAAACCATATTCTGTCATAAGGTTTGGTGCTGTAAAACGCGATTTTCATAAATCCTGACCTCTTTTCTGCAATGATACTATTCAGTATCCGCAAAAAAGAGGCATTTATAACCCGCTGAATAAATTTTTAAAGAAATTTTTTGCAGACTCCCACAAATTGTGAAAAAAGTTGTCCGCAGCACTGGTAACGGCATTCTGTACGGCTCCTTTGATCACTTCGTCCGCATGATCCAGGAAATCCGCCCCGTACTGATTGTAAAGTTCCTGTGCCTTGTCTATGACATACTCTCCCGAAAAGCCCAAATCTTCCAGCTTCTCCATGGTTTCCACAATCCTTTTTGCATCAGCTTCGCTGATATCCACGCCAAATTTTTCTTCTCCCTCAGAGATAGCCTTTTTTATGCCATCCTCCGATTTAAGACTCCCATCCTGTACCTTTTCCTTTACAAATTCAAAAATTTCTCCGGCAGTCTCATCGTCCATCCCGGAAAGGGCATTTGAAAGCTTCTCTCTCACATCTCCAAGCAATTCATCAATATCGACGCTGCTCTCTTCCGATGCACGTACCGGCAAATAAGGCACATTGATAATAATGCTGACTGAAAGAAACAGCGTCATCATCCACAGAAAAATTTTTTTCATATTTACCACCTGTTCTTTTTATAGCTGATATTCCCTCACTCTGTCCACGATCCAGGGATACAGATCTTCATAAACCTGATATTTATCAAGTTCATTTAAGAGTTCATGGCGATCCTCCGGATATAATTTCAGGAAAACTTTCTCCATTCCGGCTTTCTGAAAACTCTCATATGCTTTTCTGACGCCTTCCCCGTAATTTCCAACCGGATCTTTTTCACCGGCTATAAAAAATACGGGAAGACTTTTCGGCATACTCTGAATATTTTCCGCTTTGTTCAGGCGATCGATCAGGGTAAATAATGTTTTGAATCCGTTCACGGTAAAAGTAAATCCGCAGAGAGAATCCTCACTATACGCATCCACTACCTTTTCATCCCTGCAAAGCCAGTCAAAATCTGTTCTCCTGTCTGTAATTTTCTGATTATAATTTCCGAATGCCATTTTATCCAACATTTTCGCTACATGCTTTTGCGAAAATAAGGCTCCCTGAATTGCTGCCAGCGCTTTACTGCATTTGATCAGCGCTGTGGGCTGTGATCCTGTACCGCAGATGATAGCCCCCTGGATTCCCGTACCGTAGCGAAACAGATAATTTCTAAGAATAAAAGACCCCATACTGTGACCTAAGATCACATAAGGAATACCCGGATAATCTTCCTGGGTCATCTTTTTGAGCCTGTGCACATCCCGTACTACCACCGTGGCAGGATCCTGATTGCAGAAATATCCGTACGTTCCGTTTTCAGTCACGCTCTTTCCATGACCCAGATGATCCTCTCCTGTTACCAGAATGCCTTTCTGAGCGAAATATTGTGCCACTTCCTCATATCTTTCAATATACTCCGCCATACCGTGGATGATCTGGAGAATGCAGATCACCTTTCCCTCCGGGATCCAGCGCACAGCATGTATTTTACTCTGACCGTCTCTTGAATCAAATGTAAATTCTTCTTTTTTTACCATACGTAACCCTCTTTCCATGCCGGTCCCCGTTTCCGACACTTATCATTCACTCTGTTAACAGATTTCAGCACCTGCAGGCATTTCCTTGTCAGGTACCATAAGTGCATAATTGCCTTCCGCATCTTCAGCGCAAAGCAGCATTCCTTCCGAAAGCACTCCGGCCAGTTTTGCAGGCTTTAAGTTCACCAGAACCATCACCTTTTTGCCAACCATCTCCTGCGGACTGTAATGCTGTTTGATGCCGGAAACGATCTGTTTCACCTGATTTCCGATGCGCACCTGTGAGCAGAGAAGCTTCTTTGACTTGGGTACTTCCTCACAGGCAATGATCTCTCCTACCTGGAACTGCATTTTGGCAAAATCATCATAACCGATTTCTTCCTTGGATTCGATATCAATTACATTGTCCTGTGCCTCTTCTTTGGCAGGTTCCTGTGCCGCTTTTCTTTCTGCAAACATAGCCTCTGCTTTTTCCACTACTTCCCTGGCATCCAGTCTTGCAAAAAGGATCTCGGGTTTATCCGTCACGTGATTGCCGGAAGGATACTTGCCAAATGCGGTAAGTTCCTCGAATCCACGAAGAGAGGTGTTTAACTGAGCTGCAATCTTCTTTGCAGTGGAAGGCATATAGGGTTCCAGGAGAGAAGCACCGATCACAATGCTTTCTACCAGATTGTACAGAACAGTCGCAAGTCTGTCTTTCTTTGCCTCATCCTTTGCAAGCACCCAGGGCTCTGTCTCATCAATATATTTATTGCAGCGCTTAAACAGTGCAAAAATTTCCGTCAGGGCATCTGCCACTCGAAGCTCATCCATCTTTGCACTGACTTTTGCATAAGTGCCGGTAGCAACAGTTTTCAGTTCCTCATCCACTGCTTCGCTGACACCCTTGTCGGAAACTTCTCCTCCAAAATATTTGTTGCTCATGGATATGGTTCTGTTTACCAGATTACCTAAGGTATTTGCCAGATCGGAATTGATCCTCTCCACAAGCAGTTCCCAGGAAATGGTTCCGTCATTGTCATAAGGCATTTCATGAAGCACAAAATAGCGAACCGCATCCACGCCAAAGAAGTCTACCAGATCATCCGCATAGATTACATTTCCCTTGGATTTGCTCATTTTGCCGTCACCCTGTAACAGCCAGGGATGACCAAACACCTGCTTTGGCAGAGGTTCCCCCAGCGCCATCAGGAAAATAGGCCAGTAAATAGTATGGAATCTGATAATATCCTTGCCGATCAGATGAAGATCTGCAGGCCAGAGTTTCTTGTACTGCTCGCTGCTGTTGCCGTCACAGTCATATCCAATTCCCGTAATGTAGTTTGTCAGTGCATCCAACCACACATAGACTACGTGCTTGTCATCAAAGTCTACCGGAATTCCCCATTTAAATGAAGTTCTGGACACGCATAAGTCCTGCAGTCCCGGCAGGAGGAAGTTGTTCATCATTTCATTCTTACGCGATACCGGCTGAATAAATTCCGGATGCGTGTTGATATGCTCAATCAATTTGTCCGCATATTTGCTCATTCTGAAGAAATATGCCTCCTCTTTTGCAGGCTTTACCTCTCTTCCACAGTCCGGACACTTGCCGTCCACAAGCTGGGATTCCGTCCAGAAAGATTCACATGGAGTACAGTAAAGTCCTTCATAGGATCCCTTGTAAATATCTCCCTGATCATACAGTTTCTTGAAAATCTTCTGTACCTGCTTTTCATGATAACCATCTGTGGTTCGGATAAAATGATCATAGGAGGTATCCATCAGATCCCACAGATTCTTGATCGTTCCCGCCACATTATCCACGAATTCTTTGGGCGTAATGCCTGCCTCCTGTGCTTTTAATTCGATTTTCTGCCCATGCTCATCGGTTCCGGTCTGGAAGTAGACATCATAGCCGTCCTTTCTCTTAAAACGGGCGATGCTGTCTGCCAGCACGATCTCATAACTGTTACCGATATGGGGTTTGCCGGATGTATAAGCAATCGCTGTTGTAATGTAATACTTTCCCTTATTCATGTTCTGTAAAGCTCCTTTCCTGATCATAAAAGTCCATTTCCTGCGAAATGAAAAAAGCCATCTTCTATCCATAACGACAGAAGACAGCTGTTAAACCGTGTTACCACTTCTTTTCATCTCTTTCTCACGAAAGAAATCTCATGGGGTACAGTAAAAAATATACCCTTCCGCTGTAACAGGCGGATCCTGTTGCAATCTAACCGCTTACATTGAAACGGGTCGGTGCACTGCTCGGAAGCCATCTTCGGTCCATCGCCGCTTAGTTCCTCCCAGCCTGCAGTCACCTGCGGGAACTTTCTCTGTAAAGCTTACCTGTACCTACTCTCTTCGTCATTGCGTTTACTTGATAATTATAGCATTAGCCTATCACAAAGGGATTCTGTTGTCAAATTCTCATTTACCCTTACCATTATTTCTCTGCCAGATCATTGCAGGCTTTTGATCAAAAACAGATATTCCTGACCCCTTTCCACTACATTTTTCTCATGTCGAAATCCCAATTTTCTTAAAAGCTTTAATGACGCCTTATTTTCTTCCTGTACCAGTGCCTGCACCTGTTCAAAGCAAAGCTCCTCCTTTGCATAAGTTAAAATGGCGCTGCAGCTTTCCAAAGCATATCCCCTGCCCTGATGAGATACATCGATCACAAAACCAAGCTCCGGCAGATCATAACCTTCCCTGATACTGAGTCCTGCTCTTCCTATCACCTGCCCTGTGTCCTTTAAAAGAACTGTCCACATACCAAAACCGTAGAATCCATAGATCTGTCTAATATAGGACTCCATATAGGCATTTTCCTCATCAGGATCCTGAAAGAGATCTTCCATATAATAGGTAATAGACGGTTCCTGATAGATTCTGTAAAAATCCGTTACATCCGCCACCGTACTTTCCCGAATCTTAAGCCGCTGCGTTTCGAGAATATCCCAGGGGATTCCGGCAAGCCGCCTGTAAACCTCGTCATATGCTCTTAACGTGAGTTCTTCCACATTATCTACCGCATAAAGCGCATCCGCAAAAGAAACATCTCTGTTTTTATCATGGTACAGGGCTATGACATAACATCCCTGTTTCAGAAGATACTTTAAGACCTCAACCTTATCCGTGATATAGAGCACTTCTTCCATCAGATATCTTTCCCTGTCCTGAGTACTGTCACGCAAAGCCGCATCAGCATAGGTATCATCTTTCTTACAACGGAAAAATAATGTTTTTACTCCTCCGTCATTTAATGTTTCATCAATACTTTTCCGATGTTTTTCAAGATAGCGAAAGCCATATTCTGTTACCACAAACACAACGCATTTTAACATTGCAATGTCCCTTCGGTTTGGATACAATAGATATGTTATGATTATAATATAGTTGCAAAAATTTGAAAAGAAGGGAAGTAAATACAATGGCACAGAATCCTATCGTAACATTTACCATGGAAAGCGGAGACGTGATCAAGGCTGAGCTTTATCCCGATATTGCTCCCATTTCCGTCAATAATTTCATCAGTCTCATCAACAAAAATTTCTATGACGGTCTGATCTTCCACCGCGTGATCCGCGGCTTCATGATCCAGGGAGGGGATCCGGAAGGCACAGGAATGGGTGGCCCCGGCTACAGTATTAAAGGCGAATTTGCCGCCAACGGCGTAGAAAATAACTTGAAACATACGGAAGGCGTTCTCTCCATGGCAAGAAGCATGATGCCAAACTCCGCAGGCTCTCAGTTCTTTATTATGCATAAGGACGCTCCCCATCTGGACGGTTCCTATGCGGCTTTCGGCAAAGTGATTGAAGGAATGGAAAATGTAAACAAAATCGCAGAGACACCTACCGATTATTCCGACCGCCCTCTGGAAGATCAGAGAATAAAATCCGTAACCGTTGAAACATTCGGCGTGGAATATCCGGAACCCGAAAAGTATTAATAACCTTTTTAAGGCTATGTAAAGGGGACAAAGGTACTATATCGTTCATATTTTGTTAACATTTAATTTAAAAAAATTTCAATAACAAATCATTCTTTAGACATTTCTGCCTTATATACTGTTATCATAAGATACAGAAATGAAACAGATGATTACAAGTAATTGATTTTTAAATAACTTTTTCATAATAAATGCCAAGTAAGCAAGCTTACTTGGCATCCTCCCTTTTTAGGGCAAAAAAGGCTCGCTAAACAGCGTACCTTTATAAAAAATATAAAAGCGGCGCTTTGGGCGCCGCTTTTTTGTCTTTTATTTTCTATTTAGGCCTTACCGTCAGAACCAAGTACGTTCACGATCTTGTGAGCAACCATGTCCTTAACAGCCTGACGAGCGGGCTTCAAGTACTGACGAGGATCAAAGTGATCCGGATGCTCTGCAAAGTACTTACGGATATTACCAGTCATTGCAAGACGAATATCGGAGTCGATATTGATCTTGCATACTGCAAGCTGTGCTGCCTTACGGAGCTGCTCTTCCGGAATACCTACTGCATCAGGCATATTACCGCCATACTGGTTCACCATCTTTACAAATTCCTGAGGAACGGAAGAAGAACCATGAAGAACGATAGGGAAGCCGGGAAGACGCTTAATGCACTCCTCCAATACGTCAAAACGAAGCGGAGGGGGAACTAAGATACCTTCAGCGTTTCTGGTACACTGAGCTGCTGTAAACTTGTAAGCACCATGAGAAGTACCGATAGCAATTGCAAGAGAGTCACATCCTGTTCTGTCAACAAACTCTTCAACCTCTTCGGGACGGGTGTACATTTCCTTACCGGATTCTACAACTACTTCATCCTCAACACCGGCTAATGTTCCGAGTTCTGCCTCAACAACTACACCATGTGCATGTGCATATTCTACAACCTGCTTGGTGAGTGCAATATTGTCCTCAAAAGACTTGGAAGATGCATCGATCATAACGGAAGTAAATCCGCCGTCAATACAGGATTTGCACAGTTCAAAGCTGTCACCGTGGTCTAAGTGAAGAGCAATCGGAATCTGAGGATTCTCTGCTACTGCTGCCTCTACTAACTTAACCAGATAGGTATGGTTAGCATAAGCACGCGCTCCCTTGGAAACCTGAAGAATAACAGGGCTGTTAAGTTCGCCTGCTGCCTCAGTAATACCCTGAACGATCTCCATGTTGTTTACGTTGAATGCACCGATTGCATATCCGCCATCGTATGCCTTCTTAAACATTTCGGTTGTTGTAACTAATGGCATTGTTTTTACCACCTTTCTTAATGATATTATTTTGACCGGTCAAAACCGGATATTCACTATCGCTCCTATTATACCCCAAAGCTTGTCCTTTCGCAAATATATTCTCGAAAAAGATGTTCCCGAAAGAAATTTTCTATTTAGGTACACGAATCTGCAGTGCCTGCTTATAGACCTGAATGACGGTCTCGGTATGTTTGCCGCCGTATTCTCCGTCCAGTGTCCAGGCAACTTCCTCCTCCGAACTGATCTTCAAAGAAGAGGCTTTAAAGCAATACATTAAATCCGTATTGATATTTCGATTCAGAAGTGCCGCCATGATCATATTTAATTCCACTGGATTGGCGGGTCTTCTGATCAGCGTCACCTCGAATTCTCCGTCATCCAGCTGCACGTATTTGCCTGTAATTCTTTTAAAACCGCCAACCGAAAGAGAATTTGTGATCATACCGAAAATAAAATCGCCCTCAATCACCTGATCATCGTATTCCACCTTCATGGGATAGGATTTGATGCCGGGAAGGCGTCTCATTCCTTCCAGAATATAAGCCATATGTCCAAGCATATTTTTCATTTCCTGCCTGGTCTCATAGGAAACATCCGTAAACAGGCCAAACGCTGCACAATACACAAAAATATCATTGTTAAAGCCACCGATGTCGCAGCCGAAATTTTGTCCCTCCACAATCACACTTGCAGCTTCCGCCATATTTTTAGGAATTTTCAGGCTTCCGGCAAAGTCATTTGTAGTTCCTGCCGGGACATAGCCGATAGGCAGCCTTTTTTCACACTGCATCATTCCCGTCACCACTTCATCGAGAGTACCGTCTCCTCCGCTGCATGCAATGAGATCATAATATCCAAGTCTTCTTTCCGTGACAGCTTTTATCCCATCTCCCGCTGACTGGGTGGGATAAGCAGTCACTTCATAACCGGCTTTCACAAAAATATCTATCAGGTCAAGCAGATTGCTTCGTATCTGTGCCTTTCCCGCTTTTGGGTTGTAAATAAAAAGCATTTTTTTCTTTTCCATACATCCTCCCAAAAAACAAAAGCGCCTCACTTTCGTGGGCGCTCAAGATTATCTATTCCGCTTTACCGCTCAGATAATCACTAATGTGCTCTACTGCCTCTTTTTCATCACTGCCCTCAGCGACAATAGTAACAGTTTCTCCCTGACTTAATGCCATACTCATCATTCCCATAATGCTCTTGGCATTTACTTTCTTCCCCTCTGCAACAAGGTGTATGCTGCTTTCGTGTCTGCTTGCAATCTGTACCAGCATCGCAATCGGTCTTGCGTCAAAATCTTCCGCCATTTTGATCTCGATAGACTTTTCGGTCATAATATCTCCTCCTTTAGATCCGAATTTTGTCGGCAATTTCACTCAATTTTCGTAATCTATGGTTCACACCGGATTTACCTACCGGTGGTTCTAAATAACCGCCCAATTCCTGAAGGGAACTCTCCGGATGCGTCAATCTCACAAGAGCCATTTCCCTGAGATTATCCGGAAGACCTGAAAGTCCGACATGCTTTTGAATAAGCTGGATATCTTCTATCTGCTTGCTCGCGGCATTCACTGTTTTCGCAATATTGGCAGTTTCACAGTTCACCTGCCTGTTAATCGAGTTACGCATTTCCTTCTCTATCCTTAGATTTTCAAGATTCATTAAGGATAAATGCGCTCCCATTACATTAAGCAGATCAACAATGCCTGATCCTTCCTTCAGATACACAACATAGTATTTTTTACGTCTTACTACTTTAGCCTCGATATCAAAGCTATGTATGGCTGCCTGAATCTGATTTGCCTGTGACTCGTATTCACACACAAATTCCAAATGATACCCCTTCTTTGGATCACTCATAGAGCCAACGCACAAAAAAGCTCCTCGCAGATAAGCACGTTTACAACAGCTGTTCTTAATAAGGAGAGGACTCACGCCCTCACAAAGCTGCCGCACCTGTTTGTCCCCATCAAGCACTTTAACCGCCTGAAGTACCTTCTCAGTACCAGTATTTATAATAAAGGTTTTTTTCCATAATGTAAAGTACTTTCTGGCAACCGACTCATTTTCCGAATGCAGCACAATCCGATACTCTCCGTCTTCCTCCTGACAAATCCGGCATCCAAAATGAATAATCGCTGAAAGTTCCGCTAATTGGCAGTGTCTGGAACCCGGAATTACTTTTTCCAGTTCCGCTTTAACCCCGATTGAAAATGACATACTTTTCTTATCCTTATATCCAATGCTTTAAACGCCTTGTCCCACATCTCTGTGCGCAATTTTAAGCCCGTAGTTTCCCTTATTCTTCAATCGGCTGTACAGTCTGTTTGCCAGCGTAACGCTTCTATGCTTGCCACCGGTACAGCCAATTCCGATCACAAGCTGATATTTTCCTTCCTTTACATAATTGGGAATCAGGAAGGAAAGCATGTCACAAAGCTTATCGATAAAGGTTTCCGCCTCCGGAAAGCTCATCACATACTCCTGTACTTCTTTGTCGTTTCCCGTCTTATATTTCAGCTCATCAATATAAAAAGGGTTTGGCAGGAAGCGAACATCAAAAACCAGATCCGCATCTGCCGGTATACCATGCTTAAATCCAAACGAAAGAATGGTGATCATAAGACTGTTATATTCCTCATTCTTTACAAAGATACGATCAATTTCTTCTTTTAATTCCCTTGTAAGAAGCTTTGAGGTATCGATCACATAATCCGCTTTGCTGCGAATATCCTGAAGGATCTTTCTCTCCTTCAAAATACCGTCCTCCACCCTTCCGTCCGGAGAGAGCGGATGCATTCTCCTTGTTTCCTTATACCTTTTCAAAAGGACTTGATCGCTTGCCTCCATAAACAGGATCTCAAAACTGTATCCGTTTTCCTTCAGCTTTTCTAACACCTTCTGTGCATCTTCAAAGGGCTGATCGGCACGTACATCAAGGCCAAGCGCAACCTTACCGACCTCACTGTTTGGCATGGCAATGAGTTCCACAAATTTTTCGATCAGAGGTACCGGAAGATTGTCCACGCAATAAAATCCTACATCTTCAAGCATTCTGAGCGCCGTACTTTTACCGCCGCCGCTCATCCCTGTCACAATTACAAACCGCATGACGCCCTCCTTAAAAATCTCCCAGATAAATAATTTCCCGTTCCAAAGAAACTCCGAATTTATTCTTTACTCTCTCCTGTACTTCCGCTATTACATCCGCCACATCCGTCGCAGACGCTTTTCCCGTATTGACCACAAACCCGCAGTGCTTTTCAGATACTTTGGCACCGCCCACGGAAAATCCCCGAAGTCCTGTATCCATGATTAGTTTCCCGGCAAAGTATCCCTCAGGTCTTTTAAACGTACTTCCTGCGGAAGGAAATTCAAGAGGCTGTTTCTCTCTTCGTTTTGCATTCAGCTCATCCATCTTTTTCCTGATTTCTTCCCTGTTTCCTTCCTTCAGCTTCAGTGTTACCTCAAGCACGGTAAAATGACGGTTTTTAATAATACTGGTCCGATATCCGAATTCCATTGTATCGTTGTCAAGCGTAAGGATCTCGCCATCATTTGAAAGAACCCTTACACTTTCCACGATCTGCTTCATTTCACCGTCATATGCGCCGGCATTCATGACTACACCACCGCCAACGGTTCCCGGAATTCCGGAAGCAAACTCAAAACCCGTAAGTCCATGCTCATATGCACACTTGGCCGCGCTCGAAAGCAGCGCACCGCTTTGCAACTTCATACGGTCCTCTTCAACAGTAATCCGGCTGAATTTATCACCGATATGGAGAATCACTCCCTCATAGCCATGATCACTCACCAGAAGATTGCTGCCATTTCCAAGTACAAAATAATCTATACCGACCTGTTCCAAGTACGGAATCAGTCCGGTCAGCTGCTCCTCACTGCTGATCCTGATAAAACAGGAAGCATCCCCTCCGATTCGAAAGGTAGTATGCTTACACATGGGCTCCGCCTTCAGAATATCTTCCTTCGGCACGAATTTTTCTATCAATTCATATACTGCTGCGCTTAATTCCTGCACCTTTACACCTGCTATTTCCTGTTATTTATTTTCCACTGCATCCAGTACCAGCTTTGCTGCCCCATAATTTCCCGCATCGTTTCCAAGAGTTGCCAGAGAAAATTTTACCTGTCTGCTGCCATGGAAAACGTTCTTTTCATAATGAGGTCTGATAAAGTCGATCAGTATTTCTCCCGCTTTGGACACACCGCCACCGATAACAATCGCTTCCGGATTCACAACACAGGCAATGGATGCAAGACCATCACCAAGATACTTGCCGAATTTCTCTGCCACCTCCACAGCAAGAGGATCTCTTTCCTTCACGGCATCAAACACAGTCTTGGCAGACACCTCGCCGCCTCTTAACACACTATCCTTATCACTTGATGCAAGAAGCTGGTTCGCCAGTCTTGTAATGCCGGTTGCGGAGGAATATTGCTCCAGGCATCCCTTATTGCCACAGCCGCAGATTTCCTCTTCTTCATCATTTACATGGATATGACCGATCTCACCGCCTGCACCGGTAGCGCCGGTAAGCATCTTACCGTCAATGATAATGCCACCGCCGACTCCTGTTCCCAGTGTCACAACGACAAGGTCTCTGTAACCCTGTCCGCCGCCCATCCACATTTCTCCAAGAGCTGCCACATTGGCGTCATTGCCTGCCATAACAGGCATATTTAAAAGATCTTCCAGTGTATCCTTGATGCTGAAGGTTCCCCATCCGAGATTGACAGCACGATGAACGATACCTTTGCCGTCAACAGGCCCCGGTGCGCCTACACCGACGCCTGCCACAAAATCCTTATCGATCTGTTTCATTTTTTCCCTGATGCTGTCAGCAATATCAGGAAGAATTTTTTCACCGCCGTTCTCTGTTCTTGTGGGAATTTCCCATTTGTCCAGAACATTTCCTTCCACATCAAACAGACCAAGCTTTACGGTAGTTCCTCCGATATCTACCCCGAAAACATATTTTTTCATTTACGTATACTCCCTTTTCTATTTTTATTTTTTAAATCTTTAATTATTCCTCAATTTTTATTTCTGTTGCAATTAATCATCATCCTCATCGGATCTGCCTCTTGCAAGAGATTCCTGCACACGTCTGTAAAGCTCCTGTGCTGCATTGTAGCCCATCTTTTTCTGACGATGATTGATAGCTGCGGATTCACAGATAATTGCAAGATTACGTCCCGGGCGAATGGGTATGTTATGACACACAACCTTATTTCCCAGATATTCCGTATATTCTTCTTCCAGACCCAGTCTGTCGTATTCCTTCTCCTTGTCCCAGTCTTCCAGACGGATTACCAGATCGATATTCTGGGTATCCTTAACACTGGACACACCAAACAAAGTTTTTACATCGATAATACCGATACCGCGAAGTTCGATAAAATGCTTGGTGATATCAGGTGCGGAACCCACCAGAGTATCATCACTTACCTTGCGGATCTCAACCGCGTCATCCGTCACGAGACGATGGCCTCTCTTAATCAGTTCAAGAGCTGCTTCCGATTTACCGATACCGCTTTCCCCTGTGATCAAAACGCCTTCGCCATAAACATCCACCAGTACGCCATGCACGGAAATACAGGGAGCCAGCTTTACGTTCAGCCATCTGATAATCTCTGCCATAAATGCGGAGGTTGACTTCTTGGTCATAAGAAGCGGAACCTTGTGCTCGATGGCCGTCTTTAAAAACAGTTCATCAGGCTGAAGTTCACGGCAGAATACAATAGCAGGAATCTCGCTGGAAAGAAGCCTTGTATAAATTTCTCTCTTTCTTGCCTCAGGAAGTCCCTCAATATAAGAATATTCCACAAAACCGATTACCTGTAATCTTGTTGCCTCAAAGTGCTCAAAATAACCTGCCAGCTGCAGCGCCGGTCTGTTGATATCCGGCTGGGTTATCTTGATTTTGGAGATATCCAGCTCCGGTGTCAGATTTTCAAGTTTCATCTTTTCGATAATGCTTTCCAGTTTTACGCTTGACATGTCCCTGCTCCTTTTCAATCAGTGCTTAATAATATATAAGTTTACCACATTAAAGTTTCAATCTCAATATCATTGCGTGTGGAAAAAACGGTAGATATCCTCCGCAATATTGGCAGGAATCTCATCCAGCGAAGAGAGCGTTTCCACATCTGCATTTTTGATTTCCTCTATGGATTTAAAGTGATGCATCAGTGCCTTTCTCCTCGCGGGACCTACACCCGGAATTTCATCCAGCACGGACTTTACCTGGGATTTGCTGCGCAACGATCTGTGATATTCAATGGCGAATCTATGCGCCTCATCCTGAATGCGGGTGATCAGCTTAAAGCCTTCGCTATCCCTGTCAATAGGGATCTCTTCATTGTGAAAATAAAGTCCCCTGGTACGATGGTTGTCATCCTTTACCATTCCACAGACCGGTATGTCAATATGCAGTTCCTCAAGAACAGAAAGGGCAATATTTACCTGTCCCCGTCCACCATCCATCATGATCAGATCCGGAAACTTGGTAAAGCTTCCAAGCTCCTTGTCAAAGGCTTTTTCTTCCAGTTCTTTTTGTTCCTCCATGCCGTGGGTAAACCGCCTTGTAAGCACCTCCCGCATGCAGGCATAATCGTCAGGTCCTGAAACCGTCTTAATCCGAAATTTTCTGTAATCACTGCGCTTAGGCTTGCCCTTCTCATAAACCACCATAGAGCCTACATTGGCAAAGCCGCTGATATTCGAAATGTCATAGGCTTCCATACGATTCACATTTTCAAGTCCAAGAAGCCTTCCGATTTCTCTGGCTGCTCCGATTGTACGTCCCTCTTCTCTTCTGATTCTCTCCTTATCCTGACTAAGGACAAGCTGAGCATTTTTTGCCGCAAGCTCCACCAGTTTTTCCTTGGTACCGATTTTAGGAACCTTAATATATACTCTTGCTCCCTTTCTCTTCGTGAGCCACTGCTCCAGTATCTCAGTATCCTCAATCTCCTCCTGTAACATCAGCTCCTTGGGAATGAACGGTGTGCCCGCATAAAACTGTTTTACGAAATCAAGTAATATCTGTGCGGGAGGCGTTTCCGACACATGTGTCATGTAGAAATGCTCCCGCCCCATGAGTTTTCCGTCTCTGACAAAAAAAACCTGCACCACTGCATCCTTGTCATCACAGGCAAGTGCGATCACATCCTTGTCCTCGCCGCCGCTTCCCGTAATCTTCTGCTTCTGCGCCACCTGCTTCACACTGTTAAAAAGATCACGATACCGGATAGCCTCTTCAAATTTCAGGTTTTCGGATGCCTCCTGCATTTTCTGTTCCAGTTCTTTTAAAATTTCCTGATAATTTCCATTCAGGAAATCCAGTGCTTTCTTCACATTCTCCCGATATACATCCTCCGGTACGTTTCCCTGGCAGGGTGCCATACACTGCCCGATATGGTAATTCAGGCAGGCTCTGTCACTACCGCAGTCCTTAGGCAGATTCTTATTGCAGGTGCGGAGCTGATAAAGCTTGTTGATCAGTTCAATGGTATCCTTCACCGCTGCCGCACTGGTGTAGGGGCCGAAATATTTGGAATGATCCTTTTTCATCATTCGGGAAAAAAGCACTCTTGGGTATGCTTCCCCCACCGTCACTTTAATATAAGGATAAGTCTTATCATCCTTCAGCATCGTATTATACTTGGGACGATGCTCCTTGATCAGATTATTTTCCAGAACAAGCGCTTCCAGTTCAGAATCCGTCACGATATATTCAAACCGGCGAATCAGGGTAACCATTTTGTCGATCTGAGGACCTCTTCCGATATTTTTTCGGAAATAAGACCTGACACGGTTGTGCAGATTGATAGCCTTTCCCACATAAATAATGGTGTCCGCTTCATCATGCATGATATAGACACCGGGACATTTCGGGAGTTTCTTCAATTCTTCCTGAATGTCAAACATAATTTTCCTCTCTTCATCAAAATCAAACGCCGACCCGCTTTGCGGAACGGCCTATCAGGCAAAAAAGAATTCTTATACTATTGATTATAGCATAAGAATTCTTTTTTGTGTTAATCGGGACGCGTTCCCGAAAAAAGTCCTCTTGGTCTGTCATCGTCCTCATCAACAGTGTCTTCTTTCTCTTCCGGCTTCTCAGATAAGGGTTCCGGCTCCGGTTCCGAAGGCAAGGGTTCCGACACATTTTCAATTGCCGGCTCTTCAGGCTTTTTGGCAGGTTCCTCCTGGTCCGTTTCTTCCGGTTCCGGGATTCCCTTTTCCTGACGGTAGATCTTCATGAATTCTTTACCACTGATCGTCTCTTTCTCAATCAAATGGGCTGCCAGTTTATCCATCAGCTCCCGATTGCCGGAAAGCATTTCCTTTGCTTCCTCATAACAGGTTTTCAAGAGTTCCATAATCTCCGTATCCACATCGGCCGCTGTCCTGTCTGAGCAGGTCAGTTTTGCGCCGCCGCCTAAATATTCGCTTTCCACCGTGGCAAGACCCATTAATCCAAACCGCTTGCTCATACCGAATCGGGTAATCATATTGCTTGCAATGTTGGTAGCCTGCTCAATATCATTGGCTGCTCCGGTAGTCACATTGCCGAATACAATCTCCTCTGCTGCACGACCACCAAGTAAGCTGACCAGTCTGTCATGGAGCTCTGCCTCTGTCTGCAGATATTTTTCTTCCTCAGGAACATGCATGACATATCCCAGCGCACCCATAGTCCTTGGAACAATGGTAATCTTCTGTACCGGCTCGGAATTTTTCTGGAGTGCACTGATCAGCGCATGCCCCACCTCGTGATAGGAGACGATCTTTCTCTCCTCCTGACTCATGATACGGTCCTTCTTTTCCTTTCCTACCAGTACCTGTTCCACTGCTTCAAAGAGATCCTTCTGGTTCACATATTCTCTGCCATGCTGAACCGCATTGATGGCTGCTTCGTTGATCATGTTGGCAAGATCCGCACCAACCGCACCGCTTGTGGCAAGTGCGATCGCATCAAGGTCTACACTGTCATCCAGATGCACATTTTTGGCATGTACCTTAAGAATAGCCACACGCCCCTTCAGATCAGGCTTATCTACAATGATTCTCCTGTCAAAGCGTCCCGGACGAAGCAGCGCTTTATCCAGAATTTCCGGGCGGTTGGTAGCGCCAAGCACCAGAATGCCCTTAGAAGTGTCAAAACCATCCATCTCAGACAGGAGCTGATTCAGAGTCTGCTCTCTTTCCTCGTTTCCACCGCCGTATTTGCTGTCACGGCTTCGGCCGATAGCATCTATTTCATCGATAAAGATAATACAGGGAGCGTTCTTGGTAGCTTCCTTAAACAGATCTCTCACACGGGAAGCGCCCACACCCACATACAATTCTATAAAATCAGAACCTGACAGGGAGAAGAAGGGAACTTTTGCCTCTCCGGCCACTGCCTTGGCAAGCAGAGTCTTACCGGTACCGGGAGGTCCCACAAGGAGCGCTCCTTTTGGAAGCTTGGCACCGATCTTTGCATACTTGCCGGGATTATGAAGAAAGTCCACTACTTCCTGTAAGGATTCCTTCGCCTCATCCTCACCGGCCACATCCTGAAAGGTAATTCCCGTTTCTTTCTGTACGTAAACCTTGGCTGTACTCTTTCCCACTCCCATAGGGCCTCCGCCCTTTGACATCTTGCGGAACAGGAAACTTAAAAGTACCCACATCAGCAAAATAGGCACAACATACGTCAGCAGGAAGCTGATGATCACACTGGAGCTGTCTGCCACTTCCCCTTTCACGGGCACATTATATTGAAGGAGCCGCTGGGTCAAGGTATCATCATCTTCTATTTTTCCGGTGTAGTAAGTCACGGTGGAAGGGCTGCCGTACAGATAGAGCATCGTCTGGGGTTTCTCTTCTTCCTTGGGCTTAATATTGACTCTGTCTGAACTGATTTCTACAGACTCAACCTTCCCATCCTCCAGCATCTGAATAAATTCATTGTAGCTGATCTCCTTTTCTGTTTCACCGGACATCATCTTCATAAAACTGCTCATCATAAGCAGTGTGACAAGTGCCGCTATCAGAAACAGGATCATGCTCTGTTTTTTGGGATCCTTGCCGTTATTGCCGGAACCATTTCCGTTGCCATTACCATTGTTGCCGCCGGAACCGTTGTTTCCATTTCCGGATCCCGGATCAAATTGGTTTAAATTGTTGTTTTCACTCATCTAGTTACTTTTTCCTTTTATGATTGGTTCGCTGGTAAGATCTACCCCCAGCTTTTTAAATGTTTTAATATCTACATCGGAAAGCATCACTGAGGTATGCACCTGGCAACCGCGCAGTTTCGGAAGCTGCTCCAGTGCTTTTTTCGCATTCGGATCGGTGAGAGCCGAAATGGACAGTGCAATCAGCACCTCGTCCGTATGCAGACGGGGATTCTTTCCTCCTAAATATTTCGTTTTTAATTCCTGAATGGGCTCAATTGCCTCCGGGGAAATCAGATGGGTATCATGATCCACATTTCCAAGGTATTTCAGGCAATTCAGCAAAAGTGCTGCGGAGGCTCCCAAAAGATCTGTTGTCTTGGAAGTAATGATCGTACCGTCATTCAGTTCAATGGCAGCAGTTGGAACGCCCAGCTCCTGCGCTCTCTTCTTTGCGGCTACCGTTACCTTTCTGTCATCTGTGGTGATCTTTGCCTGCTTCATCAGAAGCTCTATCTTATAGACATCATTTTCCTTGGCTTTTCCCTTGATCACATCATTCATCGCCGTATAGTAACGACGAATGATTTCCATATAGGAAGCTTCCTTACATGCCTCATCATCTATGATACAGTTTCCTGCCATATTGACACCCATGTCAGTGGGAGACTTGTAAGGATTTTCTCCGTAAATTCCTTCAAAAATCGCATTGAGTACCGGAAAGATCTCGATGTCACGGTTATAATTGACGGTGGTCTCCCCGTATGCTTCCAGATGGAAGGGATCAATCATATTCACATCATTTAAATCTGCCGTGGCAGCCTCATAAGCGAGATTGACAGGATGCTTCAGCGGAATATTCCAGATAGGAAAGGTCTCATACTTGGCATAGCCTGCCTTAATCCCTCTCTTATTGTCATGATAAAGCTGTGACAGACAGGTCGCCATCTTTCCGCTTCCCGGTCCGGGCGCCGTCACTACCACAAGAGGTCTCGTTGTTTCAATATATTCATTCTTGCCATAGCCCTCATCACTGACGATCAGCGGAATGTTGGAGGGATATCCTTCTATTGCATAATGAAGATAAACCTTCACATTTTTCTTTTCCAGTCTCTCCTTAAAAGCAGCGGCTCTCACCTGGCCGGCATAATGAGTCAGTACCACGCTTCCCACATAGAGTCCGCGGCTCTCAAATTCTCTCATCAGTCTCTGTACATCTTCATCATAGGTGATCCCAAGGTCACCACGTATCTTATTCTTTTCAATATCTGCCGCATTTATTACAATAACGATCTCTGCCCTGTCGGACAGCTTCATCAGCATGCGGAGCTTACTGTCCGGTTCAAAGCCCGGCAGCACTCTGGACGCATGATAATCGTCAAACAGCTTGCCTCCGAATTCAAGATATAGTTTATCCCCGAATTTGCTGATTCTCTCCTCGATATGCTCTGACTGCATCTTCAGGTATTTCTCATTGTCAAATCCCACTCTCATAACTTAACCTGTTTTCCCTTTATTCTTTTTTGTTTCGTATATACATAGTTCCCTTATTGCCATACTTCGTTTATTGTAGCACATGTCTGTTAATTATTCCATAAAAAAGGGATTAACAAATATCAATTTTTTCTAAAGAAATAAGTATTGACAGTGAAAACAAGCGGTGCTAGAATTTTTTTATTAAAGCAAAGGCGCTGTGAACAGGGTTCATAGCGCTTTTTTTTATTTATTAAAATACACTAAACTAAGGAGTAAGTATGGGAATAAAATATGTATTTGTAACCGGCGGCGTTGTTTCAGGCTTAGGCAAGGGAATTACAGCCGCTTCTTTAGGTAGATTGTTGAAAGCCCGGGGCTACAA
>CAMEIH010000013.1 GCA_945917985.1 uncultured Clostridium sp.
TTCTGTGCCTTGACAGTTTCCATTCTAACGTACATAATGTAACTAAAGACAGTAGCGAACTGGAAGCATGGCTGACCTTTCTAAGCGCCACCGACCCTGTAGTAATCGGTGGACTGATAGAAGCGTTTCCCTGCTTTGCTCCCATCTATCAGGAGATGATGGAGTTTGCAAAAGATCCAAAGGAGCTGATCGGTATGTTATCGAAGGAACTGTATATCATGGATAAGAACATGGAGCGGCTGATGGTGTCCCAGCTGCAGGAAGAGGTGACTGCAGCAAAGGCCGAACGGGATGAGGCTGTTGCCAAGGCTAACGAGATTGCAACAAAACTGGCTGTTTTCAAGCTGAAGTGCCAAAACAAAACCCCGGAAGAGATTGCAGATAGGCTTGGACTTTCTGTGGAATATGTAAATTCTGTACTGGAATCTGATGATTTGGAGTAAGCTATAGAAAGTGTTTAAGCCACATCAGAGGATCCTGAAATTTTGGATGCGGCAGAGGAGAAGCTCTTGTGATAGACAGTAAAAAAGTAAAAGAAATCCTTTTTTCTCTGGGTGCGGATTTATGTGGAATTGCAAGTATAGACAGGTTCGACGATGCACCAAAAGGATATCATCCTCTGGATGTGATGCCTTCCTGTAAATCCGTGATATCTTTCGGATGCAGATTTCCTGTGGGAACATTATCCAGCAAAACACCGGTTCCCTATACCAGAGTCAGAAATTCCATCACACCCAAAATGGATGCCATAGCACTGGATTTCTGCATTGAAATGGAGAAACACGGGATTGTCTGTGTGCCGATCCCCACAAATGAGAGTGAGTGGGATAAGAATACGAACAGGTGGCGTTCTATTGTTTCCCAGAAACATGCTGCTCAGGCGGCAGGGCTTGGAACCATCGGAAGACACAGCTTATTGATCACACCGGAATTTGGAAGCATGATTTGGCTTGGCTGTGTTCTGTGCAATCAGGAGCTTGAACCCGATGAAATGAAAGAAAACATATGCAATGACTGCAACTTATGTATAAATGCTTGTCCTGTCAATGCCCTGCAAAACAGAGAGATCAATCAGAATGACTGCTGGAATTATGCATTCGGCGACGATGAAGAAAAGCAGACATGGCGAATATCCTGCCATAAGTGCAGAGATATCTGTCCCTATAATTTGGGAAGTCAGAATAAGGGACTTTCCTGTTAGAACGGATACTCATATTCAAAAGAGGCGAAATCGGTCTTAAAAGCAAAAAGAGTGCGGCCTCCCTTTCGGAATCGGTAGGAGGCCTCACAGGATGCACTTTCATGGATAGTTCTGGTCATATTGCCTTTGTCCGGTGCCATTAGAGGATGTCCGGTCCTTTTCAGAAGTTGTGTTTCCAATTCCATATCACCCTGAGTAATTTGAAGGCTTCCGTTTTCGATTTTAACTGCTTTGGCGCCCAGATAGGTGGCAAGTCTGTATTCGTGATTTTTCCATAACACGATTCCGATAATACCGGTAAAGTGAATGCCGGCAATAGGAATATCAGCCACGGAGAGCATTAAGGAACCGTCTTTAAAGAAACACTGTGTCCAGGCATATACTTTCGGAAACGAATGGCCGCGGTCTCCTTCCCAATATCCTGTTCCATTCTGAAAAAAATAATCCTGTTCATTGACAGATACCGTTCCCCGGACTGAGTGCTGCATGCTCCATACGCTGTGACGGCATTCCATGAAAGGGACCAGGGAAAACGGTCCCATAATATCATATTTTAGAGGAGAAAGAGAGCCAAAGCGCAATTGACCTTTTACAGTCAGCTTTGGAGTTTTCATGTTGAAACAAATGCCGTCCCTGGCAAAACGATTTTTGCCAATATATATTTCTTGATTTGTCCGGCGGAATGCCTTTGAAGGAAATGTGGCTGTCCATACTCCGTCATCTGTAATAATCTGAATGGAACAGGTGGTCTTTTTCCCTGTCTGATGAATTGCCGGAATTACTGCTAATGTCTGAGTTTCAGATTGACATTTCATGTACCAGCCATAAAAAAAGTCACGCACATTCCATTACCTCCGTGAATAGAATATTTCCTACAAATAAGATATTTCTTATTCTATCCACAATCATCATTAATATTCTTCTTTTTCGGCATCGGCTTTTGTCGGATGTATGGTTCCTTTAGGGTGATTTGGGGGTGCATACACAGAGGATACCTTTAAAGGAATCCAATCGGTATTGATGATATTGTGCCAGGCACCGGCAGGGATAAAAGCAACATCGCCTTTTTGCATTTCCTGCCGAAACTCCAATCGATCTTTTGTTTTTCCCATTTTTACTATCGCATGGCCCCGTTCGATTCTGACAAGCTGGTCGGTATCTGCATGCATTTCAAGACCGATATCTTCATAAGGTGGGATACACATGAGAGTCATTTGTAAGTGCTGTCCGGTCCAGACAGCGGTACGGAAATAGGTGTTTTGATCCGCCTTCTGTTCAATATCAGTTACATACGGGTCAGCGCCATAATCTGTTTTCTTTCTATCATAGCTAAAAATCATAGAATATCTCCATTTTATTTTTCTTATAATATATTGATATGTGCCAAAGGAAAAATTTGTGCCGGAACACAATACCGTCTTCAAGGTGAAAAAGGAATTGTCTGTTCTTTTTTTGATGGGGATGATATACTTAGTTATGACTTAACATATTTATTTGAGAGATATGAAATTGAAAAGCGGAGGAAAACATATGCATTCACCTTTGGAAATTGCAAAAAATTTTATAGAGATCGGGATGCACAAGGTAAGGCTGTCCGCCTACAAAATGCTGGTACTTGGGATATTTGCGGGGATCTTTATCGGCTTTGCGGGGATTGCGGCTACTACGGCGGGAGCTACTATCGAGAATCCGTCCGTTTCGAGGCTTGTCAGCGCCTGTGTGTTTCCGGCAGGTATGGCCATGGTGCTGGTGGCGGGCAGCGAGCTCTTTACGGGGAATAACCTGATTATAATTGCACTGTTGTCTAAAAAGGTTACAGTTTTCCAAATGTTGAAAAACTGGTTTTTTGTGTTTATCGGTAACTTTATCGGAGCAGCCTTTGTTGCAGTCATGGTGGTGTATGGACGTGTACCCAATCTGTTTGACGGATTTCTTGCCGAAAAGGTAGTGGCAGCAGCGATGAGCCGTGTACAACAGTCTTTTCCGGAAGCATTTATCAAAGGAATCATGTGCAATATTCTGGTATGTATTGCCGTGTGGGCAGCTTTTGCGGCAAAGAAAGTATCGGGGAAATTGATGATGAGTTTCTGGCCGGTAATGCTGTTTGTGCTCTGTGGATTTGAGCACAGCATTGCGGATATTTATTTTGGTGTGGCGGGAGTTCTTTCTGCCCATGAATATGGAATTGCGGCGGAAGGGTTAAGCTTTGGCACCTTTCTTCTAAATAATCTGTTGCCGGTAACACTGGGAAATATCGTGGGCGGTGCCGGTATCGTGGGATGCGGCTATTATGCAATGTATCTGCAGCATACACCCGGTTTTGAACAGTCGATTGAGAAAGAGCAGGAAGAGATTGACGTTGCGGAAGAATACTAAAGAAGTAATGACATAACCCTAAAAAATACCTTCTGAAGAATTATAGTATCCAAATTGACACCCGTGACAGTATAATGATAAAATCATTTTTAGGAAAACTATAACGACTCAGGAGGATTTTTTATGCCTAAAAGGACAGATATTCATAAGGTATTGATTATAGGATCGGGACCTATCATCATCGGACAGGCCTGTGAGTTTGACTATTCGGGAACACAGGCCTGTAAGGCACTTCGCAAGCTGGGATATGAGATTGTGCTTGTGAATTCCAATCCCGCAACGATTATGACAGATCCGGAAACAGCAGATGTGACATATATTGAGCCACTGAACGTAGAGCGGCTGGAACAGATTATTGCAAAGGAACGCCCTGATGCGCTGCTTCCCAATCTGGGAGGACAGTCAGGGCTTAACTTATGTGCGGAGCTGAATAAAGCAGGTATTCTGGACAAATATAACGTGAAAGTTATCGGTGTTCAGGTGGATGCCATTGAGCGTGGCGAGGACCGTATCGAGTTTAAGAAGACCATGAATGAACTGGGCATTGAAATGGCCCGCAGTGAGGTGGCATATTCCGTGGAGGAGGCACTTGCCATTGCAGACAAACTGGGATATCCTGTTGTTCTTCGTCCTGCCTATACCATGGGAGGAGCAGGCGGCGGACTTGTATATAACAAGGAAGAATTAAAAACAGTCTGTGCAAGAGGTCTGCAGGCATCGTTAGTAGGACAGGTTCTGGTGGAGGAATCCATTCTCGGATGGGAGGAACTGGAGCTTGAGGTTGTCCGCGATGCCGACAACAATATTATTACCGTATGTTTTATCGAAAATATTGATCCTCTTGGGGTGCATACAGGAGATTCCTTCTGCGCAGCACCAATGCTTACCATTTCCGAGGAATGTCAGAAAAGGCTGCAGGAGCAGGCTTATAAAATCGTGGAGTCCGTGCAGGTTATTGGAGGAACCAATGTGCAGTTTGCCCATGATCCTGTGACAGACCGTATTATTGTCATCGAGATCAATCCCCGTACCTCCCGTTCTTCCGCTTTGGCATCCAAAGCCACAGGCTTTCCTATTGCACTTGTTTCCGCCATGCTGGCAGCAGGACTGACCTTGAAGGATATTCCCTGTGGTAAATACGGAACGCTTGATAAATATGTGCCGGACGGCGATTATGTGGTGATCAAATTTGCCCGCTGGGCATTTGAAAAGTTTAAAGGTGTTGAGGACAAGCTTGGTACCCAGATGCGCGCCGTGGGCGAGGTCATGAGCATCGGCAAAACCTATAAGGAAGCTTTTCAGAAAGCCATCCGTTCCCTGGAAACAGGTCGTTATGGACTTGGGCATGTGAAGAATTTTGATTCTCTTTCCAAGGAAGAACTGCTGAAGAGACTGGCAACACCTTCCAGCGAACGTCATTTTCTTATGTATGAAGCTCTTCGCAAGGGTGCTACCGTAGAGGAAATCTTTGAGATCACAAAGGTAAAAGCTTACTTTATTGAGCAGATGAAGGAATTGGTGGAGGAAGAGGAAGCGCTCCTCAAATGTAAAGGCAGTATGCCGGAGGATGAGATGCTGATCAGTGCCAAGAAGGACGGCTTCTCCGACAAGTATTTGAGTCAGCTGCTTCAGGTTCCCGAGGAGGATATCCGCAATCATCGCATCCGGCTTGGTGTGGAGGAAGCCTGGGAAGGCGTTCATGTCAGCGGAACGCAGGACAGCGCATATTATTATTCCACTTACAACGCATCCGATAAGAATCCGGTAAGTACTGACAAACCTAAGATTATGATCTTGGGCGGAGGACCCAATCGTATCGGACAGGGTATCGAGTTTGACTATTGCTGCGTCCACGCGTCACTGGCACTGAAAAAGCTTGGCTTTGAGACGATTATAGTGAACTGTAATCCGGAGACGGTTTCCACAGATTATGATACTTCCGATAAGCTCTATTTTGAGCCTTTGACACTGGAAGATGTTTTAAGTATTTATAAAAAAGAAAAGCCCCTTGGTGTGATCGCACAGTTTGGCGGTCAGACCCCTTTAAATCTGGCAGCAGAGCTGGAAAAGAACGGGGTAAAGATTCTGGGTACGTCACCTTCCGTAATTGATCTTGCTGAGGATCGTGATCTGTTCCGCGCCATGATGGAGAAGCTTGAGATCCCCATGCCCGAATCAGGTATGGCGGTTAACGTGGAAGAAGCCGTTGAGATTGCAAACAGAATCGGTTATCCCGTTATGGTTCGTCCCTCATATGTACTTGGCGGACGCGGCATGGAAGTGGTTTACGATGATGACAGCATGACAGAATATATGAAAGCGGCTGTCGGTGTGACGCCTGACAGACCCATTCTGATCGACCGTTTCTTAAATCATGCTCTGGAATGTGAGGCAGATGCCATCAGTGACGGTACCCATGCTTTTGTGCCTGCTGTGATGGAGCATATTGAACTGGCAGGTATCCATTCCGGAGACTCGGCCTGCATTATTCCATCTGTGCATATTTCCGCGGAAAATGTGGAGACCATTAAAGAATATACAAGAAAGATCGCGGAGGAGATGCATGTAAAGGGACTGATGAACATGCAGTATGCTATCGAAAACGGAAAGGTATTTGTTTTAGAGGCGAATCCCAGGGCATCAAGAACCGTACCGCTGGTATCCAAGGTATGTAATATTCGTATGGTGCCTCTTGCAACAGATATTATCACGTCAGAGATTACCGGCCGTCCTTCTCCGATCTTATCTTTGAAGGAGCAGGTGATTCCGAACTACGGCGTCAAGGAAGCGGTATTCCCCTTCAACATGTTCCAGGAGGTTGACCCTGTTCTTGGGCCGGAGATGCGTTCTACCGGTGAAGTACTCGGATTGTCCAAATCATATGGTGAAGCATTCTACAAGGCACAGGAAGCAATTCAGTCAAAGCTTCCCTTAGAGGGAACGGTGCTGATTTCTGTTAACAGAAAGGATAAGGATGAGGTTGTAGAGATAGCACAGCGGTTTGCGGAGGATGGATTTAAGATTGTAGCCACTGAAGGTACTTATGATCTGATCAGTGCCGCAGGAGTTCCGGCCACCAAGGTGAAAAAGCTGTATGAAGGTCGTCCCAATATCGCGGATATGATCACCAACGGGGAAATTCAACTGATCGTCAATTCACCTGTAGGCAAAGACAGTGTTCATGACGACAGCTATCTTCGAAAAGCGGCCATAAAGGCAAAGGTTCCCTATATAACCACCATTGCCGCAGCGAGAGCTTCTGCAGAAGGAATTCATTACGTGAAGTCCCATGAGAGCAGTGAACTCAAATCCTTACAGGAGCTTCATAGCGAGATCCATGACAAATAGCAGTAAATAAAAGCATTTTTAACCAAATGCAACTGCCGGTTGTCAAATTTTCAAGCGCACTTGCTGGTTGTCAACCATATTTCATGATACATTTTTATCATACGATATCGTTAATTGTTCAGCGCCTGAAATGGCGTGACAGAACTGTAATAAGTGATAAGATTAAGAAAGGAAGACAACAATATGATATTGGCGGATAAGATTATTTTACTCAGAAAAAAGTGTGGCTGGTCACAGGAACAGCTGGCAGAACAGCTTGACATTTCCAGACAGTCGGTATCCAAGTGGGAATCCGGAATGTCCATTCCGGATCTTGACAAGATTGTAAAGATGAGCGGACTTTTCGGAGTCAGCACAGACTATTTGTTGAAGGATGAATTGGAAGAGATTACTCCTTCGGAAAAGGATGCAGACTCTTATGACAAGGAAGTGAAAAGCATTTCGGTGGAGGAAGCAGATTCTTACCTGACATTATGCAGCAAGATGGCACGGCAAATTGCTTTGGCAGTAGCAATCTGCATATGTTCCCCCATTAGCCTGATTCTGCTGGGCGGTCTGTCGGAAACAGGAATCCTTCCGATAACCGAAAATATGGCAGGGGGCGTCGGAATGATCGTTTTGCTGGTTCTGGTGATCATCGGGGTTTCCATTTTTATTTCCACGGGAATGACGCTTTCCAAATATGAATATTTGGAAAAAGAAATAATTTCCCTTCAATACGGCGTACAGGGAATCGTTGAAAAGAAAAAGAATGAATTTGCACCGAAATATAGGGGTTGTGTTGTAGGAGGGACAGCACTTTGTATCTTCGGCGTAATCCCGCTTTTTGTTGCGGCAGCTTTGGATTCGGAGGATATTGTTTATGTGTGCTGCGTTGCGTTACTTCTTGCATTTGTGGCATGCGCATCCGTTTTCTTTGTATGGTCGGGAAACATAGAGAGCAGTTTTGACAAGCTCCTTCAGGAAGGGGACTATACGGAGGAAAAGAAACAGACAAGAAAACGAAATGCCTATTTCCCAACTATTTACTGGTGTCTTGCAACTGCGTTATATCTGGCAGTCAGCCTTACGAATAACAGCTGGAAGACATCCTGGGTGATCTGGCCTGTGGCAGGTGTGCTGTATGCAGCATTGTATGGAATCTTAAGTGTGATTACAGATAATACCAAAAGAAAATAAATATAAAAAGAAAGTCCTGTGCATTCCTGTCCGGAGACAGTGATATGCTACAGGACTTTTTTGTCAAAATTTAAATAATCAGGAAATATTTGTTGGTTGCTTTGCCAATTCCACCGATTTAAAATCATATTAAGCCGATGGGAAAATATGAACACGGCAAAAGGATCAAAAGATCAGAGGAGGAAAAGTTAATGGTCAGAAAAATTATTCAGATAGATGAAGACAAGTGTATCGGATGCGGTATCTGTGCGGATGCCTGCCATGAGGGAGCAATCGGCATGGTAGACGGAAAAGCAAAGCTTCTTCGGGATGATTATTGTGACGGACTGGGCGATTGCCTCCCCACATGTCCGACAGGCGCGATCACTTTTGTGGAGAGAGAGGCTGCTGCATATGACGAAGCTGCTGTAGAGGAAAACAAAAAGAGAAAAGCACAGCCTACGCAAGCAACAGAAGAGTCACGGCATGGAATTTCATCTCAGCTTAGCCAATGGCCGATACAGATCAAGCTTGCACCTGTTCAGGCACCCTACTTTGAGAATGCGGATCTGCTCATTGCGGCAGACTGTACAGCATATGCATACGGAAATTTCCATCAGGATTTTATCAAAGGAAGAATCACTTTGATCGGCTGTCCTAAGCTGGATGCCGTGGACTACACAGAAAAGTTGACAGAAATCCTTTGCAGGAATACTATCAGAAGTGTTACAATAGTGCGGATGGAAGTCCCCTGCTGCGGAGGAATTGAGTATGCGGCTGTAACAGCGTTGAAAAACAGCGGTAAGATGATTCCGAAACAGGTGATAACCGTTTCCACGCAGGGACAGATTCTCGATAAATAGCGAAGGAGGTTTACTATGGCATATCTAAAGAATATTGAACAGGAAAAAGTGCTGACTTTGACTGAGCAGGTTCTCACACAGCCGGGACAGATTGTGAGCAAAACCCTTGTTCAGAATCACGCTGTCAGTGTGACACTTTTTGCGTTTGCAAAAGGAGAGGAAATCGGAACACATGATTCTACCGGTGATGCGATGGTGACAGTGCTGGAAGGTATCGGTAAATTTACAATAGACGGTAAGGAGTATCTTTGCAAGGCAGGTGAGTGCATTGTAATGCCGGCCAAAAAGCCTCATTCGGTTTATGCCGAGGAGGATTTCAAAATGATGCTGACAGTGGTATTTCCATTAGAAAATAAATAAAGAGCGGATATAGAGAGAAAGTTCATTATGATAATATGAGCTTTCTCTTTTATATAAAATGCAGAAGGAGGTTCACACATCATGTCAATCGAGAGAGCGAGAGCATATTTACAGCAGTATGGAATTGAGGACCGCATCCGGGAGCTTCCCACATCCAGTGCCACAGTGGCACTAGCAGCACAGGCCCTTGGCTGTGCACCCCAGAGGATTGCCAAGACCCTTTCTTTTCTGGTAGAGGAAAAGGCAATTCTGATTGTCACCGCAGGTGATATGAAAATTGATAACGGCAAATACAAGAAACAGTTTGGAACGAAGGCAAAGATGCTTTCCCCGGATCAGGTCACAGAACTGATCGGGCATGCAGTGGGTGGAGTTTGTCCCTTCGGAGTAAAGGAAGGTGTCAGGGTTTATCTGGATGAATCCCTGAAGCGTTTTAAAACTGTTTTTCCGGCCTGCGGAAGCGGGAACAGTGCGATCGAGCTGACCATTCCCGAACTGGAAAAATACTCCGGCTTTGAAAGCTGGATAGATGTATGTAAATTAATGGAATCGTAGATCTATTGTTTTCCCAGCTGCCAGAAAGCGACAGCGCTGGCGGCAGCAACATTCAAAGAATCAACCTGGTGAGACATGGGAATGCAAACCGTGTAATCGCAATCAGCGATGGTAGCGGGAGCAAGACCGTCACCTTCAGTACCCAGCACAATGGCCAGCTTTTCTTCGGCCATCAGTGCCGGGTCATTTATTTTTACGGCGTCATCACGCAGAGCCATTGCGGCTGTCTTAAATCCCATATTTTTTAACAATTTCATACCTTCTGTGGGCCATGAGCAGATCTTTTCGTCAAAGAAAGTCCATGGAATCTGGAAGACAGTTCCCATGCTGACCCGGATGGAGCGGCGATAGAGAGGATCGCAGCAGGCAGGGGTCAGAAGAACGAGGTCCATTCCGAGCGCTGCCGCAGACCGGAAAATGGCTCCTACATTTGTGGGATTCATGACGTTTTCCAAAACGGCAATGCGGCGAGCTTCTTTGCACACCTTTGCAATGTCCGGAAGCTTTTTGCGGTACATGGCACACAGTACGCCCCGGGTCAACTGAAAGCCGGTCAGCTTTGTGAGGACATCAAACTCAGCGGTATAGACCGGGATGTCCGGACAGCGGGCAATAATCTCCTTTGCCTGTCCCTCGATATGCTTTCTTTCCAGCAACAAAGAAATGGGAACATATCCCGCATCAAGAGCCCGCTCGATGACTTTGGGACTTTCTGCGATGAAAAGACCCTCCTCCGGTTCATAGTAATGGTGAAGCTGGGCTTCTGTGAGGCTGGAATAAACAGCCAGCTCCGGTGTTGAAAAATCTGTGATTGTAATGATGTTTGGCATAAGTATCTCCTGAAAAAATCGCAATTCTGAAAGAAAAAGTCAAGTAAATTATATTATAAAACAAAAAGAAAGGGTAGGCTGATATTGTTAAAAAGTCCCAAATTTTATCTTCAAAAAGTAGTACTTTCTCATAATTGACGCTTTCATTTTTTTATCATTATAATATTATTAGCGCAAGCGGTTGCGCAACAGGAGTTGCGCATGGTTTAATCAAAAAGCTTCATCAGAAATGAAGATAAAAAAATGAAAAAAGAATGGGGATATTCGTCATGAGAAGGAAAGTAAAATGTGCAGTACTTATGACTGTCATATTAACAGGAAGCATTCTGCTTTCGGCATGTAAAAGCACAGAAGCAGGAGCGGAAGCACAGCAGGAGAGTGCGGAGCAGGAAAGCACAAAGCAGACAACTGAAACGGTAATAGAAGCAGCAGAGCCGATCAGCTTTGAGGGAAGCGCTGCGGAAGCTTCCGATATCTATGTGGCACCTGTTGCGGGTATGAGTGATGATTTTATTCGCGGTGTGGACATTTCTTCCTATTTGGCGGAGATTGAAAGCGGTGTGGTTTATAAGGATTTCGAAGGGAACGAGCTGGATGAAGAAGGCTTCTTCCGACTGCTTGCCGAGTCCGGTGTCAACTGCGTGCGGATTCGTGTGTGGAACGATCCCTATGATAAGGACGGCAACAGCTACGGCGGCGGACACAATGATTTAAATACGGCAATCTCCATAGGGCAGTTGGCGACCAAGGCCGGGCTGCAGGTTCTGGTGGATTTTCACTACTCTGATTTCTGGGCAGACCCCTCCAAGCAGAAAGCGCCAAAGGAATGGGCCCATCTTTTCTGGGACGAAAAGCAGCAGGCTTTTTATGACTATACAAAGGAAAGCATGGAAGCACTTCTTGATGCCGGAGTCAATGTGACAATGGTCCAGGTTGGAAACGAGATCAATAACGGCCTTGCAGGGGAAACTGACGTGACAAAGATCAACACATTGCTCGGTCAGGGCAGCAGTGCCATAAGAGAGGTTTCCGCGGCAAAGGATAAGGAAATTCAGATTGCTGTGCATTATACGAATCCGGATTCCTCGTCCCTGCCGGATTATGCGGAAGGCTTAAAAACAGCAAGTGTGGATTATGATGTTTTTGCGGTGTCCTATTATCCCTTCTGGCACGGAACCAGAGAAAAATTAACGCAGCAGCTTTCCACGATCGCAGATACTTACGGAAAAAAGGTGATGGTGGCAGAGACCTCTTATGTGTATACCAATGAAGACGGAGATGGAAATGCCAATTCCATTTCCACGGAAAGTACCGGAATTGTCTTAAACTATGATATATCCGTTCAGGGACAGGCAAATGAAGTGAGGGATGTGATAGAGGCTGTGAAGCAGGTGGGAGATGCCGGAATCGGAGTCTTCTACTGGGAGCCTGCCTGGATTCCCGTTCAGGTATATGATGCAAACAAGAGTGATGCGGCGACAATACTTGCTGAGAATAAGAAGCTTTGGGAAGAAAAGGGAAGCGGATGGGCGTCCAGCTTTGCATCAAGTTACGACCCAAAGGATGCGGGCATTTATTACGGCGGCTCCTCCTGGGATAATCAGGCCATGTTTGATTTTGAGGGAAATCCTCTGGAATCACTCAAGGTATTTAAGTATGTATTCGGCGGAACGACGGCGGAGCTTTCCATAGTAAGAGTCGAGAATCTTGCTTTGGAGTCCGGAATCGGGCAGGAGATTAAGCTTCCGGAACAGATTCCGGCACTGTTAAACAGTAATGAGACCAGGGATATTCCTGTTATCTGGAATGAGGAACAGATTGCGGCAGCGCAGGAAGGCGGAGCCGGTGTCTACGAAATAGAAGGAACAGCAGAAAGTGAGGGTACGCAGTACCCCGTTGTCTGTACACTAGAGATTAAAAAAGTAAATTATATTAAGAATCCGGGACTGGAAGAAGCCGATATGTCCATGTGGCAGATTAACGGCAAGGGCATAGACAGGGAAAACGATAACAACAAGAAGTCGGGCGACTACAGTCTGAAATTTTGGAGTCCTGATCCGGTATCCTATACGGTGGAACAGGAAATTACAGGAATCCCGGAAGGAAGGTATGAACTGGGAGCTTTTTTACAGGGCGGAGATGCGGGCAGCAGTCCTGTATTTGAACTGTATATCACGGTGAACGGGGAAATTTATACGGCGCAGACAGGCGTCACCTCCTGGCAGAACTGGGACAATCCTGTGATTACGGATATTGTTATTCCTGTGGACGCTAAAGTGACTGTGGGCGTGAAGGTGGAAGCGGCGGCCGGTGCATGGGGCGCATGGGATGACTTCTATCTCTATGAGATGGAATAGGAAGGTCTTTAGTTCTTTCGTAAAGTGTGCTATGATATTGAATCGGACAGATGGAGTTTGCATCTGTCCGATTACTATGGGAATGGTACATATGAAGGAATAAGTTATGGAAGCAAAAGAATATAAAAACAATATTACAGATGGAGTGATTTGGAAGCAGCTGCTTTTATTTTTCTTCCCTCTTTTATTTGGGACATTTTTTCAGCAATTATATAATACGGTTGACGCAGTGGTCGTGGGTCAGTTTGTGGGGAAGGAAGCCCTTGCGGAGGTAGGCGGGGCTTCTGCCATGATCATTAATATTTTTGTGGGCTTCTTTGTGGGTATTTCGGCAGGTGCAACGGTCACCATTTCTCAGTTCTTTGGCGGAAAGAGAATGAAGGAAGTCAGGGAAGCAATCCACACGGCAATTGCCCTGGCCATTGCAGGCGGAATCATTATTATGGTGATTGGCATGATTCTGGCACCTTCCGTGCTTACTCTGATGAAAACACCCGAAGATACCATGGAAGGATCGGTTTTGTATCTCCGTATCTATTTTTGCGGAATGATTGGAAATCTGATCTACAATATCGGCTCCGGTATCCTGAGAGCTATGGGAGACTCCAAAAAACCGCTGTATTTTCTGATCGCCAGTTGCCTTGTGAATGTGGTTCTTGACATTGTATTGGTAGCGGCAGCAAAAATGGGTGTCGCCGGTGTGGCACTTGCAACGATTTTGTCCCAGGCATTCAGCGCTGTGCTTGTGTGTGTAACCCTGGTAAAGTTCCCGGAGGAGTACAGACTGCGGCTGAAAAGCATTCGTTTTCACGGGTGGGTTTTTAAGAGGATTATTGCCATTGGACTTCCGGCAGGGTGTCAGTCATTGATGTATTCTCTTTCCAATGCGCTGATACAGGCGAACGTGAACAGTTTCGGAACAGATACCGTGGCAGCATGGACAGCCTATGGCAAAATTGATTCTCTGTTCTGGATGGTAGTAAATGCTTTCGGTATTGCTGTCACAACTTTTGTGGGGCAGAATTACGGGGCGGGACTGTATCAGAGGGTGAGAAAAGGCGTGCGTCAGTGTCTTCTGATCACGGCAATTTTTACGCTGTTTCTGAACATACTTATCATTCCCCTGGGACAGATTTTGTTCCGTTTGTTTACGAAGGATGAACAGGTTATTGAGATTGGCATCATGATGATGCGTTTTCTGGTGCCAACTTTCATGACCTATATCTGTATTGAAATTTATTCCGGTGCCCTAAGGGGAATGGGAGATTCCCTGATCCCCATGCTGATCACCTGCGGAGGTATCTGCGGACTCAGGGTGATCTGGCTCTTTACGGCGGTTCCGAAATGGAACAGTATGAAGACGGTTATGGCAAGCTATCCCATCACCTGGGTGATTACATCGATCCTGTTTTTGGCTTATTATACATGGTTTACGAAAAAACACAGGATCTATTAAAAGAGTTTGCAATATTCTGATGATATGCTAAAATGTGAGTGTTAATAAATGAATGTCACTGTGGAATAGAACAGTGATAAAATTTCTTATAACGGAGGATGAAATCATGGAGAAAAAGAGTAAGTTCACAATCAAAAGTATTGTAGCCATAGGTATTGGCGCAGCACTGTTTTTTGTACTTGGACGTTTTGTGGCAATTCCCACACCCGTTCCCAACACAACAGCAAATATTCAGTACGGTATCTTATCCGTATTCGGCATTATTTTTGGGCCCGTTGTCAGTATGCTGGCAGGCTTTATCGGACATACTTTGATTGACTTATCCTGGGGAAGTCCCTGGTGGAGCTGGATCATTGCATCCGCTGTATACGGTCTTCTGATCGGTCTTGCAAAGAAAGCAATTGACATCGAAAACGGTAAATTCGGTGTGAGAGAGATTGTGATCTTTAATGTGGTTCAGATCGTGGCACACGGTATCTGCTGGGTCGGTGTAGCAACAGCTCTAGATATTATTATCTATGATGAGGCATTGTCCAAATTAGTGGCACAGAGCTTGACAGCCTGGGGTATGAATGCACTTACTACAGCCATTGTAGGAACCTTGTTATTATTCGCCTATGCCAAGACAAGAACCAAGGCAGGAAGCCTTCAGAAGGAAGATTAATCAGAATGCGGGAACCTATTATCTCATTTAAAGATTACACGTATCATTATCGTGCTCAGGCAGAGCCGACAATCTATCATATCAATCTTGAGATTTTCAAAGGGGAACGGATCATTATTGTTGGGCCGTCAGGGTGCGGAAAAAGCACCCTGGCCCATTGCCTTAATGGTCTGAACCCCTTTAGTTATCCCGGGGAAAGTACGGGAACACTTACGATTTGCGGGGTAGATGCTGCGAAATCCAGTATTTTTGAACTCAGTCAGTCTGTGGGAACCGTGCTTCAGGATACGGACGGTCAGTTTATCGGTATGACAGTTCTTGAGGATATTGCTTTTTCCATGGAAAATGACTGTGTTCCAAAGGAGGAAATGGTCAGGCGCACCCTTGAAGAAGCCGGAAAAGTTTCTCTTTTGGAGAAGCTTGATGTGGCGCCTCATGAACTTTCAGGTGGACAAAAGCAGAGGGTTTCCATGGCAGGTGTCATGATCAATAAAGTCCCTGTTCTTTTGTTTGATGAGCCGCTTGCAAATCTTGACCCGGCAGCGGGAAGGGATGCCATTGAGCTGATCGATCATCTGCAGAAGGACGGAGAAAAAACGGTGATCATCATCGAGCATCGTTTGGAAGATGCCATGCATATGGGAGCTGACAGGATCATCCTCATGGAAAACGGACGAATCATCAGTGACTCTGCACCGGAGGAACTGTTTTTGTCTGACAGGCTGATAAAGGCCGGAATTCGTGAACCATTGTATCTTACTGCTTTAAAATATGCGGGAATCAACCTTACCGGGGAAATGCATGTGGAGCGCATGCAGGATTTAAAGCTTGAAGAAAACCATAAAGAACAGATCAGAAAATGGTTCGCAGAGCGTAAGGCAAAGGAACCGGCAAAAGAAAAACCCGAGGTTCTGCGGGTAGATGGAATCTGCTTTGGATATACACCGGAAAAGGAAAATCTGACAGATATCAGTTTCTCCGTCAGAGAGGGAGAAATGGTTAGTATCGTTGGAAAGAACGGTGCCGGAAAAAGCACAATGGCAAAGCTTCTCTGCGGGTTTGAAAAACCGGATAAAGGAAATCTCTATTATGAAGGAGAGGATATGTCCGGTGATACTATCAAGGAGAGAGCTGCGCATATCGGCTATGTGATGCAGAATCCCAATCAGATGATCAGCAAGCCCATGATCTTTGAAGAGGTAGCTATGAGTCTGACTCTTCAGAAGCTTCCGGAGGAAGAAATTAAGCAGAGAGTATATGATACTTTAAAAATATGCGGTCTTTATGAATTCAGAAACTGGCCGGTCAGTGCATTGAGTTATGGACAGAAAAAGCGTGTGACCATTGCAAGTATATTGGTTGCCAACCCGAAGATTTTGATTCTGGATGAACCTACGGCAGGACAGGATTTCAGACATTACACGGAGATCATGGAGTTCCTTCGAGAATTGAATGAAAAAGGGATCACCGTTCTGATGATCACGCATGACATGCATCTGATGCTGGAGTATACGGAAAGAAGTCTTGTATTTGCAGACGGCAGAAAAATTGCGGATACCACACCGCAGGCGCTGTTTTCAGATCCGGAACTCCTTAAGAGAGCAAGCCTTAAGGAAACTTCACTATATGAACTTGCAAAGCAGTGTGATCTGCCGCCGGAAAGCTATATCAGGGCGTTTATCGAATATGACAGGGAGGTGAGAGCATGAGCGCAACACTTTCCTATATAAAGAAGGATTCTCCGATCCATCGATTGACCGGCAGCACAAAATTTATCTTTTTCCTGATATGGAGTGTGGCAGCCATGATCACCTATGACACGAGAGTTCTTGTCGCAATGTTCCTTATGGGTGTGCTCTTTTTTGTCATGTCAGGGCTGAAATGGAAGGATATCCGTTTTGCGGTGCTTTTTATGACATGGCTGATCGTGATAAATCTGATCGCACTGTATGCTTTTGCACCGGAGCAGGGAGTCGGCATATACGGCACCAGACATGAAATAGTTCATCTGTTCTGGCGCTATTCCATTGTAGCAGAGGAATTTTTTTATCTGTTTAATTTCATGATGAAATATCTGGCCGTGATTCCGGTAGCTCTTCTGTTTATTCTGGCAACCAACCCCAGTGAGTTTGCAGCCAGCTTAAACAAGATCGGAGTCAGCTATAAGGTGGGATATTCCGTAGCCATTGCTCTTCGATATATTCCTGATGTACAGCGGGATTTCCATGAAATATCCCAGGCACAGCAGGCAAGAGGCATTGACCTTAGCAAAAAGGACAAGTTGACGGACAGACTGAAAAATTCAGCAGCGATTCTTTTTCCCCTTGTGTTGTCCAGTCTTCAGAGAATTGAAGTGATTTCCAATGCCATGGAGCTTCGTGGCTTTGGAAAAAATAAGAAGAGGACATGGATTGTGGAACGGCCTTTTAAAAAGTGTGATTATGTCGCGATTCTTGTGGCGGTTCTGATGCTGGCAGTTTCCGCGGGTTTTATGGTTATCAATGGCGGGAGATATTTTAATCCTTTTGTATAGAAGAAATAACAGATAAAAGAGGAAGCCTTGTGAAAAGGGCTTCCTCTTGTTGCATTCACTTATTTTTTAATATTCTCAGATAATGGTTGGCTTCACGCAGCACATGATCCGCAAGAAGAGGAAGGATAAGAGACTTGATCTTGCAATCCTTGATTCCTATGGTACCGGCTGTCTTAAAGCTCTGATATCTGGTTGTGGTTTCCAGTGCATTTGCCGTCAGGATAGTCATGTCATGGGTATCTCTGGCTTGCATCAAAAGCTTTTGATAATCATCGGCAAAGCCGTCTGCAGTGTCGATCAATTCTTCTTCGGTAGGGTCAAGGAGACCGCGGATAAAGAGAGCATGTTCCATCATGATCCGGTTCCAGAAAAGCTCCACGCTTCTTCTTGTTTCCGGTCGGATGCGTCCGAATTCCTCCAATTCTTCCACATAGGACAGATACAATTTGGCTTCCCTTAAGATATGGTCGATCAGAAGAGGATAGTTGCCCGTAAAAAGTTTGCAGCAAAGCACTTCGCCGAGTATTTTTTCCTTAAAGGCAATCAGCTCACGAAGAAGCCGGATGGCTCTTTGGTTGATGGAGCTGATCTGCTGTTCCGTGGCAGGTGGGCTGTCACACTTTCTGCTGCCCTGCAAAATCTTTTCCTGCACGGTAATTCCGGAATTAATGGAAATATCCGTCAGTCTTTGTGTTTTCTGTTCCGCTTCCAGGGTAAAGTCGGTTACGATTTCACCGGAGGAAAGAACCGTGCTTGGGATCATACCGTCGCTGAGGCGGACAACATGCTCAAGAAGAGCTTCAAACTGCTGTTTCAGCTGTTCCGATTTCTGCCGGTATGCTTCATTCGGCACTAAAAATCCGGCTTCCAGAAACAGGGCGTGTTCTTTCATAATTCTTGCAAAAAAGAGATGAAGTTCAAGAGAGGAAATTACATAATCATTCATTAAATGACACCTTTTTTATAATTTGATTTTATGATATGATATGCATGGAAAAGCTTTTGCGGTAAAAATACAGGAAAAATTAAGAAAAAATGGTAAAATAGTACTTGTTTTTTGCGCTGTACATGATATTATTATTATAGAAGTAGTACTTTGGTATGGATTTCTCTTCTGATATAGAAGAGATGGGAAGGAAGTGTATTATCTTATGAGCAAATCAAAACTTACTAAGATCGTGCTCTGTGCAGTACTTGTATTCGCACTTGCAGGGGGAAGCATCGCTTACTTTGGTACAAGAGCAAAGACAGAGGGTTCCCTTACAGATGAGGCAGCAGTAAGAGACGCAGGAATTCCCGCTGATGGCATTGTTTATATTGAACCTGATCTGGTGGGTCTGGCAGATGCTCTGTCAGGCAATGCAGATTCACAGGCAGCAGCTAAGGCAGCATTTGACATTGTAAATGCCAAGAGACAGGAAGCCGGTTTAGCAGCTCTTACATGGAATACAGGTCTTGAACAGGCAGCAGCAGTCAGAGCAGTAGAGGCATCCCAGTCATTTTCACATACCAGGCCTGATGGTTCCGAATGGTGGACTGTCAACAGTAACCTGATGTATGCAGAGAATCTGGCAAAGGGATATACCACCGGTGATTCCGTAGTTACGGCATGGATGAATTCTCCCACCCACAAGGCTAATCTTATGGACGGCGAATTGCGATCCATGGCATTGGCTGTACATATAAACGGCAACGGTGGATGGACCTGGGCACAGGAATTCGGCTACTAAGAGCAACGCAAAATACCGCATCATCTGATGCGGTATTTTTTTTGCTTTTTATGCAATTGTAGTGTAAAATTAATTATAGTATTATGGTAACAAAATATTTGGGTGAAAGGCGGAAAAAAATGAGTAACAGAATCTGGCAGATTATTTTGGCGGTATCCCTGATCATTGTAGTGGTGTCCGGAGTAAATGTTTTCCGGCTGTCCAGGGAATATCAAAAAGGAATCAATGAATATGAAAAACTGGAACAGTATGTATCTCTTGAGGAGAATCAAACTGCAGATAAACAGCAGGATCAAAGTGCGCAGGAGGAAGAGCAGGAATCAAAAATTCCCGTATCTGTTGATGTAAAGTATGATGAACTTAAGGGTATCAATGAAGATTTTGTGGGCTGGCTCTACTATGAACCCTTGGAAATCAGTTATCCCATCGTACGTGGGAATGACAATGATTATTATACGGAATATACCTTTGAAAATGAGAAGAACAGTTCAGGTGCTATCTTTATGGACTTTCTGAACAGGAAGGATTACAGCAATTTCAATACGATTATTTACGGACATAACATGCGAAACGGCACGATGTTCGGTTCCCTGAAAAAGCTTTTGAATGATCAGGAGATCATAGAGGAAAATCCTTATTTCTATATTTTTACAGAGGATAAGGCGTATATGTATGAGATCTTTGCCGTATATATCACGACAGCTGATTCCAAAACATACAATTTGATTGAAACCGAGCAGGAACAGAGCGAATACCTTGATTTTATCGATCAGAAAGCAACCTATCGTTCTGACAAAGAAGTGACGGCTACTGATAAGATTGCGACACTTTCCACTTGTCATGGTCTTCACAGCAATAACAGAACCATCGTTCACGGAGTGTTAATTGCCGAAGAGGACAGGTAGAGAATTGTCAAGTTCCATCTCCTCTGTGGTGATTACCTGAAAACAGCTTACCTGAAAGAAAGCTCCTGCTTCACTTTCGGGATAAACAGGTAAAACGGAAACAGAAAGCGCCTGTGTATCACTGACAGGATAAGAAAAAGTAAGAGAGTCTGCATAAGACTCTTTTATTTTTTGAAAATATTCTTCCTCAGAAGAACTTTCCTGATAGATAAGGCAAAAAGCACGGTCCAGATCTGCCAGTTTTTTGTTGGCAAGGTTGGAGGCTTCATAATATTGGGTAGTTCTTTCAGCAAGCCGGCTGCTCAGTTTATAATCGGCGGTGGCGCTGACAATGGACAGACCGGCAAAGCATACAAGGCAGAGGATAACAATGATGATCAGAATAGAGGATGAGCCTACGCTGATTCCATATCTTTTTTTATTGCTCATAGGAGGCCTCCTTATCTGGGAAAAGGGAAACTTCCAGAGTATAAATGGGTTGTATATTCTGTGAGTTTTCCAGATTTTCCACAATAATATTGCATATCATAAGACCGGAATCCTTCGAGATATCGGCCGTTAGTCTGTAGACTGCGGTATCAGAAGAATCCTTAAGCTGTTGATCGGAGCTCAGAGAATGAAAGTCCTCATCAAAGAACAGAGTCAGGACCTGCTTATTCCCGTTATTCTGAACATCGGAATTTATCAAAAGAGCTGCCATCTGCTCTGCATTTCCGTTACATCCGTAGAAAAGCTCCGCAGTATTCTGTGCCCAGAGAACACCATAGTTCAGTTCTACGCTTTTATTGCTGATGATGTGCGACCGGACAAACAGCTGAATGCAGACAGCACTTGCCAGGGAAAAGAACAGGATTGCGATAATCAGTTCCATAAGGAAGAGGCTGGTCTTGGAAGAGTTATTCCGCATTACTGTCACCTCCCGCAGATTTTTTGCCGACAAAAAGCCTGCAGCTGCTTCCGTCAGCAGTGGTGATTGTAAAGGCCAACAATTTATCATTTACTTCCTCAAAAGAAAACTCCGTTACAGGCAAAATATCCTGCCCGGCTTCCGGAGAGAGAGGAGTGTCTTCCCGCACCATTAATTCTTTTAAATATCCATTGCATTGATAAAGATAAGTAATATAGCGGGTATCATCTACGGTCTCTGTGATCAGAATAGCGGGAAGCTCGTGGAGTTCCCCGACACTGACAGCTCCGTTTTGATCAGCTTGACGTATTTTTTCCGTTACGTAGGCAAAAGAAGTTCTGCAATTGAAGTTGTCTTCCATATGAGAAACAGTTTTTCCATAGATATTTGCCCCCACAGTGATCAGAAAAACTGCGGATAGAGCAAATATGCAAAACAGCGCTATTACAAATAAAATATCAATAATATGATGTTCCTGCTGACGATTCATGAGTTACCCTTCCTTAAGATTACTGTAACATCAGGGCGTATATTGGACCCTATTGGCTGATAATCCACAAAAAATAAATCCTTATCATAGGTAAGTCCGTAATGCTCTTCCATATAGGAAAGACTCGGAGGGTAAAAACCTTCCACTGCATAGCAGTGGGTAATATCACGGGCAAGTGCTGTCTCTAAGCTTTCCTGTTGTTTTGACAAGGTGCTTTCCTGAATAGAGGAAAGGCTGAGCAGGAAAATAATAAGCAAAATAGGACATATGATATAAATGATTCTGATACGGGGCAGCCTTGACAAGTGCGCCCTTTTAGTGGTAAATCTGTTTGCCATAAAAATCCTTTCAAAGTACAATACGACTAATCTATCCGATACTGGACATAATTCCCATAAGAGGAAGAAGAACCGACATCAGTATCAAACCTACAATCAGGGAAAGAATGATCACCAGAGTAGGTTCAATGATAGAAATGATGTGGTTCAATTGTTTTTTTGTTTCTTCATCATAGTTATCGGCAATCTGTTTCATTACAAGATCTATGGATCCTGAGCGGAAACCAACGGAAACCATGCGGGAATAAAGATTGGAAAAAATCTTTGATTTGGCAAGAGCCTCCGGCAGATCAGAATCCTTTTTCAGCTCGTTTTTACAAGATTCTATCTTGGCATACATGTCATCGTTTTCAACAATATCTGCGATCATATCAAGACTTTTATATGTATCCATGCCGCTGGTAAATGCCAGGTACATACCACTGGCAAAGCGGCCGGCGGCAACCTTCTCATAGAAATTGCTGGTCAGAGGGAAACGGGTAAGAAAATGTTTTAGTCTTACTCTTCCGGCAGGGATTTTATACAGAATGACCATACCTGCAATCAGGATGAAAAAGACCAGGGTAATAACAAGGGAATACCGGCTTAAGGTATTGCCAAGGGAAAGCAGGGATGAGGCCAGAGGACTCATCTGGGTACCAAGCTGAACAAACACCTGTTGGAAGATAGGAAGTACCTTAACGATCAAAACGATGATCACGATGAACATCATAACAATCATGATAAGAGGATAGGTAACAGCACTCTTGATGCTTTCGGAAATATCTTCCTCACGTTCATAGTGTTCGGCAAGTGAGATGAGAACATCATCGGTATTTCCGGATTCCTCACCAAGGGCCACAAGCTTTATGACATAATCGGGAAATAATCCGGTGTCTGAAAGAGCCTGAAAAAAAGGATTTCCTTTCTTACAGGACAGGGAGATCTGTTCAAGAAGTTCTTTCCCTTCTCTATTCAACGTATCATGTTTTAAAATTTCCATACCCTCGGCAGGGGTGATGCCTGCTTTGATGATCATGGCTGTCTGTCTGCAAAAGGATGCAATTTCTGCATTTGATAGAAGACGGTTCTTTTTCATCCGAAAATCCTCCTAAAGATGGAATTCAATATATGTATTTGGTGACATAGTTATCTCCGTCACCGATGAAATTTTTTAGACTTTTTTCGCTTGAATTTGCGGCAAAAGTGGGATCCATAATTGACCAGCTGTGTCCGTCAAACTGGATAATACCGTTTACCCAGCCCTGATTTTCCACATAGGTGCTGATCCAGGCATGATAGGCATCCCCTGCATAGCCTACCTCAAGGCGGGTAGGAATTCGCTGGGAGCGAAGCATACTGGACATAACAGCTGCATAGTCAAGGCAGATTCCGGTTTTGATGGAAAGAATCTCATCCACATCGGGAATATAGCCGCTTTGTACATTTTGCGCTTTGTCATAGTCATAAGTAATGTTGCTAATGACATAATTATATATGGCAGTGATTGCTTCCAGATCGTCATGAGCTCCGGCAACAAGGACTTGCGCTTCCTTCACCACGTCACTGGAGGAATCAAAATGGACATACTGGTTGGGATAGAGAAAAGGTCCCATACTATTGGTGATGGATACAGATAATTCCTGTGAAAATACAGTGGCATACTGGCTACCTTCCACATTTTCGTAAACACCTAACTGATAGGTACCGTCTCCGGCAGAGAGAGGAAAGGTTTCGTACCCGTTTCCTGTCAGATTATATGTGTATGTGATATAGTCGGGTCCTGTGAGCTGCATTTTCACCTTTGTGTTTTCGCCTGAATAGGAGACCATTATATAGCCTTCAGCCATATGGGAGGCATCAACAGACACATAATCATTTCCGAAAACGGTAATCCCGTCTGCAACCGGAAGAAGGCATACGGGAGAGTTGTCCCTTATGGTAGTGGAAGTGGAAACGTAGGCCTCATGACGGCTACCGCAGCCTGTAAGTATCAGGCAAAGACAAAGAAAAAAAGAATATGTAGTTTTTTTCCATAATTTATCAAAAAATGTCATGCAATTATTATAATACAATACCTTTTCTTTTTCTATAATAAAGTGGTAAGGGTGAACAGAGTGTGATATAATAATAGTACTAAAGTAACAGATTTGCTTGCTTTCAGGAGGAGAACAATTGAGAAAATATTCTGACGGTAAGGAGTATAAAGTAATTGCATATTGCATTTCCCGTTTTCACCGGGATGAGCAGAAAGAATATATTGACCGTTTTTGTCAGGCAGCCGGAGAATATGGCTGTAAAGTCATGATCTTTTCCACCCTCACGGATTTGTACTATGATGATATCAATGACCACGGAGAAAAGCAGATTTATTCGGTTTTTGATGTAGCCGCTTTTGATGCGGTGGTGATCATGTCGGAAACCTTTAAAAAAGTCCGTGTCGACAGGGAGGTTGCAGACAGGGCGATTGCTGCCGGCATTCCCGTGATTTCCATCAACAGAAGACTGGAAGGATGTATTAATCTTGACTTTACATATAAAGAGACTTTTGAGCAGATTGTAAGACATATTGTAGAGGATCATGGGTGCCGAAAGGTAAATTATATCGGTGGTGACAGGGAAAGCAGATTTTCCAGAGAACGTTTTGAATGTTATCAGAAGGTGCTTGCGGAAAACGGAATTCCTTTTGATGAGAAAAGAACAGGATACGGAAATTTTGTGGGAGAAGGTGCAGGAAAGGTTTTGGAGGAATTCTTAAAAGAAGAGGAACTTCCGGAGGCCATTATCTGTGCCAATGACTCCATGGCAATGGAAGTTTGTACAAGATTGAGAGAGTTAAATATCCGGGTGCCTGAGGATGTCAGGGTGACCGGTTTTGACGGAATCGAATTTGAGAAGTATCATAATCCAAGACTGACAACGGCCGCTTATGATCTTGAGAAGACGGTGAGATGTGTTTTTGAGACATTAAGAGATATCTGGGATCGTGAGAAAAAAGAACAACTGATTATGATTCCCTATAAAGTGCAGATTGGACACTCATGCGGCTGTCAGCATAATCACATTATGAACCCGGCAGACAAGCTGCTCGAGATGGAAGGAATTCTTGGCAGAAATTCAGAATATTATCAGTCAATGCTGAACATGAATGCGGAATGCGACAGCTGTGAAGAAATATCTGCAATCTTTCAGATTGCGGAAAAATTTGCCAGAAAAATTGCCTATAAAGAATACTGGCTATGTATTAATACCTTTTGTTATGAAGGCATGGTGGATCGGATTCCCATGGATATGGATGAATTATTAGCGCAGGTGAAGAAAAATGAGGAAAGGGTTTACTCTGATCAGATGATAGTCGCCTGTCACAGCAATGGAAAGCAGGAAGAGAAAAAGAAAATAGCTGTGATTGGCAGAAGGGAGCTTGTTCCCGGACTTCCTTCTCTTTTTGAAACAGAGGATGCCATTATGTTTCTGCCTATGCACCTGAGAGGGATCACAATTGGTTATCTGGCAATCACATTTGAGGAAGAGAAGCTGCGATCGGACTTGCTGAATGTGTTTCTCATGAATCTTCGAAATGCTATTGAAGGTTATTGGTCAGGAGTGATAAAGGAACAGCTTTTCAGTAAAGATGAGCTTACCGGACTTTTGAACAGACGCGGGTTCGAGAAACAGAAGGAAAGAATGTTCCGAAAAGACAATGCCTGTGAGAACCTCACATTGATTGCTCTTGATATGGATAATCTGAAAAAGATTAATGATAATTTCGGACATACGGAAGGCGATATTGCTTTGAGACAGCTTGGTAAGATCATTGAGAGTGTGGCTGAAAAAGGAGAGATCTGTGCCAGAATGGGTGGGGATGAGTTTATGATGGCTACCGTAAATCCGAAGGGCAGCGAAAGAGCGATAGAGATTCAGGATGCAATCCACAGGAAACTGAGAGAATATAATCAAAGCGCCAATAAACCCTATGAGCTTTGGACGAGCATTGGATTTTATACAGGGCAAAAAGTGGAAATCATGGATTATGAAGCCTTTGCAGATAAGGCTGACAGTAAAATGTATCAGGATAAGAAGAGCAGAAAACAGGAAAGAAATTGATACAGGTAAACTGATTTTAAGAATTTTCCCGGCAAAGGCATCATATATTATACAAAAAATCAGGAGAAAGTCATGCTGAATTATATCTGGGCAGCCATGATTTTTATCGGGATTTTATACGGTGCAATCAACGGAACCATGAAGGAGATTACGGAAGCTGCGCTGCAGAGCGCAGGGGAAGCGGTCTCCTTGTGTATTTCTATGGCCGGTATCATGGCATTTTGGGTGGGGCTTATGGAAATTGCGGAAAAATCCGGATTGATCAGGCGTCTGACAGAGCTGCTGTCACCCTTCATCTCTTTTATGTTTCCCAGAATTCCCAAGGAGCATAAAGCCAGGGATTACATTTCCACCAATATCATAGCGAATATTCTGGGGCTTGGGTGGGCATGTACGCCTGCCGGATTAAAGGCCATGGAAGAGCTTCACAAGCTGGAGGAAGAGCGTGGGAACGATTCCCATTTTGCCAGCAATGAAATGTGTACTTTTCTGATATTAAATATTTCTTCGCTACAGCTGATACCGGTCAATATGATCGCTTACAGGCAGCAGTACGGGAGCGTAAATCCGGCAGGAATTATCGGACCTGCCATTGTGGCAACCTTTATCAGTACGGCTGTGGCAGTGATTTATTGTAAGATAAAGGATCACTGACGGTTAAAGTAGTCGATTCCGTCACTGGGATAAAAATAGGTTCGTATGTAACCGGCTTTTGATACGATCACAAATTCGTTGGTGCGTTCCAGGTAGTATACGTCATCGCCATCCTCTGCCTCCAGCTTATGGAGTGTATCGGGATTGCTGATCACACGGTTGGCAGCCTGCTGATATTCCTCGGCACTTTTAAAACCCATTTCTATGCCGTGTTTCTGATAGTGGTCTTCAAGCTGATCCTTTGAGCGGAAAGTATAGTCAGTGACAGTGGCCTCTTCTGAATTTATTTCTTCTGAGGCAGTGATCTGTTCGGAAACTACCGTTTCCTGTGTGGCAGACTGTTCTTCCGGGATGAGGAGCTCGCTGACAGGCTTGCCGGTTAAAAGGGCAAGAATACAGATGACAATGGCGGTGATGGTATATTTGGGTTTGCGGGTTTCTTTTTGCACGATACAATTCTCCTTGAAATGATTAAATTTCGATTTTCTTTTTAATAGGCTGGAAATCACCGGTAAATATCATTCCGGGGATTCCGGCTTTTTTGGCGCCTTCGATATTTTCCGGGCGGTCGTCAACAAAGAGGCATTCCTCAGCTCTGAGACAATATGTTTTGAGAAAATAGGTATATATTTTTATATCCGGCTTGATCATGTGGACATCAGAGGAGACCATCACGCCGTCAAACCAGGCTTCCGGTGCAAACCGGGGAAAATAATCATGAAAGGTATTGTCAGCGTTGGAAAGGACATAGATGCCGTATCCGCTTTTCTTTACATATTCACAGAATTCCATTGCACCGGGAATGGGTTCCATACAAATGTCCCATCCCATGATACACTGATAAAGCTCTTTATGATATTCCTTTGGAACACGTCTGCTGACAGGCTCAAAACGCTCTTCGTTTGTAATGGTTCCATAATCACCCTGAATCCATTCCGGACCTTCAAAAAGCTCCTTCCGGATGATATTTCTGGCTTCTTCCGTTTTGCAGTAAAGATTTAATGATACTTCGGGATCAAAGCGCAAAAGCACATTTCCCATATCAAAAATAATATTTTTCAGCATAATGTAATCTCCTGACAGGTTGTATCTCATGGGTAGTATATCATGATTTTTTATAAAAGTGGAATCTTTCAATAGGATACTTGAGAAAAGAATGATATAATTATGTTGCGTGAGAAAAAAGATATCATTTTTACTGATAATGTATGCAAAGGAAAGGATAGGAATATGTACATAGCAAGTGAAACACGATATGACAAGATGATCTATAACAAATGCGGTAACAGCGGATTAAAACTGCCGGCAATGTCCCTTGGCATGTGGCACAATTTCGGCTCTGTCAATGATGAAGAGAATATGAAGAAAATTCTTTTTACGGCTTTTGATAATGGAATCACTCATTTTGATCTGGCCAATAATTACGGACCGGTGTATGGCAGCGCGGAGAGTAATATGGGAAAGATTCTGAAATCGGATCTGATGCCCTACCGGAATGAGATGATCATTTCCAGCAAAGCAGGCTACGATATGTGGAAAGGACCTTATGGGGACGGCGGTTCCAAAAAATATCTGATCGCCAGTTTGGATCAGAGCCTTAAGAGACTGGGGCTCGACTATGTGGATATCTTCTATCATCACAGACCGGATCCCGATACTCCTTTGGAGGAAACCATGGGAGCTCTTGATCAGATCGTCAGACAGGGAAAGGCACTTTATGTGGGTATTTCCAATTATAATAAGGAGCAGACCCAAAAAGCTTATGAGATTCTGAAAAAGCAGGGGACACCCTTTATCATTCACCAGCCGTCCTATTCCATGTTGAACAGATGGATAGAGACAGACGGTCTGAAAGATTTTCTTTATGAAAATGGCATTGGCTGCATTGCCTTCAGCCCTTTGGCTCAGGGTGTGCTCACCGGAAAGTATCTGAACGGGATCCCCAAGGACTCCCGCATCGGAAGCGGTAAGAGCCCGTATCTCCATGAGAGTGATCTGGATGCAGAGAGGCTTGAAAAAGTCCGCAAATTGAATGAGGTAGCAATGGAGAGGGGACAGTCCCTGACCCAGATGGCACTTTCCTGGATCCTGCGTGACGGAAAGGTTACCTCTGTGCTGATCGGTGCCAGCAGACCGGAACAGATCCTGGAAAATATCAAGGCGCTTGATAACATTGCTTTTTCAAAGGAAGAGTGTGACAGGATTGATGACATTCTGGCTTAATCATGAAATATTGCCGTTTTTAAAATGCATGATCATTTCTCTGGTAAGACTGATATGGTCATCTTCCAGTGTGATCTCATCTCTGGAATACCAGCCTGCTTCCGCGAGCTCGCTGGTATCCAGTTTGATCTGATCAGAACCGTCCAGATCGCAGAAAAACCCCATGAGGAGACTTCCCGAAAAAGCCCAGGGCTGACTCTTATAGTACCTGATATTTTTGACCTTAAGGCCCACCTCTTCCATGACTTCCCTTGCCACAGTCTGTTCCGCACATTCTCCAATTTCCGTAAAGCCTGCAATAAGGGCATAGTTGGTGTAGGAACGTCCTGCATATTTACTCATCAGAATTTGATCGCCGTTAATTATTCCTACAATGACAGCGGGAGAAATCCTGGGATAAACCATATTGCGACAGTCGGGACAAAAGAGCATTCTCTCCTTGTGACCGGGAAGCATCTTCTGCCCGCAGCGTCCGCAGAACCTGTTGCTCTGATACCATCCGAAGAGATGATGTGCAGTAATTCCCGCAAAAGCTGTATGTCTGGAAGCTGCGCTGCGAAAGATACGCACATCTTCATAGTGGTAACCGTCTATCATAATTGGCGGTTCTTCTAAGTGACAGCTTTTGGGAAGGGCAAGAAAATATTTATAGTTGTCAATGGAAAACAGATATTGATAATCACAGGAGAAGGACTGCATTTCAGAAAAGGTGGGATAACGCAGATGCTCCTCCTTAAATCTGATCATAACTGTATTTCTATGAAAAACCAGAATAAAATCAGTATTTTCCGGCTGAAAATCTTTATATTCATTGTGATATATATGAGGGTAGATATCCTGTATCATATCTCATCATCCTTTCGCCAAAGTCTCAATTTATTATAGCACCAAATTCATTTCTATGATAATATGTAACTGTTCCGCGGTCAATGCGGAAACAGGAAAGGATATGTTGTCATGAAATGGATGAAATTTAAAATAAAAACGATCACAGATGCAGAAGATATCATTATCAGTACTTTGTATGATATTGGACTGGAAGGCGCACAGATAGAGGATAAGGTTCCGTTAACTGCAGCGGAAAAGGAGCAGATGTTTGTGGACATCCTTCCTGACGGACCGGAGGATGACGGAATTGCCTATCTCAGCTTTTTCGTGGAGGAAAAGGAGGACGGATCTCTGGAGGTTTGTGGGGAAAAGAAGACGCCTGATCAGATCATGAAGGAAGTAACGAGTGAGCTGGAAGAGCTTCGCACCTTTATGGATATCGGTGAAGGCAGTGTGTCTGTTGACGAGACCGAGGATATTGACTGGATCAACAATTGGAAACAGTATTTTCACCAGTTTACCATAGATGATGTACTGGTCATCCCCTCCTGGGAGGAGGTTCAGCCGGAGGATCAGAATAAAATGATCCTTCATATTGATCCGGGAACTGCTTTCGGAACAGGTATGCATGATACTACCCAGCTGTGTATCAGGCAGCTGCGAAAATTCATTACGCCGGAAACGGTGCTTCTGGATGTGGGAACCGGAAGCGGAATTCTGGCAATTCTTTCTATCATGTTCGGCGCAAAGAAGGCCATCGGAACTGATCTGGATCCCTGTGCCATTGAAGCTGTCAGAGAGAATAAAGAGGTCAACGGTATTTCGGAGGAGGCGTTTGAACTGCTGATCGGAAATATCATTACGGAAAAGGAAATTCAGGACAAGGTAGGCTATGAGTGCTATGATATCGTAGTTGCAAATATTTTGGCGGATGTACTTGTACCTTTGACGCCGGTGATCATGCATCAGCTGAAAAAGGGCGGTATTTATATTACCTCCGGTATTATTGATGATAAGGAGCAGACCGTAGTGGAGGCGGTTAAGGCAGCAGGCATGGAAGTGCTTGAGGTGACATATCAGGGAGAATGGGTTTCCGTTACCGCGAGAAAACCCCTGTAAGAGGATGTGGAACAGGCATATCTTTCAGGGTGGAGGAATAGAAAATGTATCAGTTTTTTGTGGATCCCGGACAGATTCAGGGAACAAGGATTACGATCACGGGGAAAGATGTGAATCATATCAAAAATGTACTCCGTATGAAAAAGGGAGAGGAGATTTCTGTCAGCAACGGTCTTGACGGGAAGGAGTATCGCTGTGGAATTGAAGAGCTTCTGGAAGATGAAGTGATCTGCACGCTTCGCTTTGTTAAGGAGGAGGGACTTGAACTCCCCTCAAGAGTATTTCTGTTTCAAGGTCTTCCTAAGGCCGATAAAATGGAACTTATCATCCAGAAGGCGGTGGAACTCGGCGTATATCAGGTAATCCCGGTTTCCTGTAAAAGAGCGGTAGTGAAACTGGATGAAAAAAAAGAAAAGAGCAAGCTTACAAGATGGCAGGGGATTGCAGAGGCGGCTGCAAAGCAGAGCAAGAGAGGCATTATTCCGGAAGTGAAGAATGTGATGACTATGAAGGAAGCTATCTCTTACAGCAAGTGCTGTCTGGTCAGAATAATTCCTTATGAGCTCGCAGAGGGCATGGAAAAAACCAAGGAGATCATCGGTTCCTTGAAACCCGGAGAGGACATTGCCGTTTTTATCGGTCCAGAAGGCGGATTTGAGGAATCGGAAATTGGGGAAGCCATGGAGAGCGGCATCATTCCCATTACGTTGGGAAAGAGGATTTTGCGGACAGAGACTGCAGGGATGACCGTGTTGTCATGGATCATGTATCAGCTGGAAGGCTGAGGATTGGCCTGTCAAAGAGAGCAACAAATCAGTGTCAGGGCATATGATAATAATAGGTAAAAGTAACAATTTACATTAGAAAGACTGGTGATATCATGGAGGTATATTTAGATAATTCTGCTACAACAAGATGTTTTGGTGAAGTGGCAGAGCTGATGACAAAGATAATGTGTGAGGATTACGGGAATCCCTCCAGTCTGCATAGAAAGGGTGTGCAGGCGGAGCAATATATCCGTTATGCCAAAGAAACTATTGCTAAAAATCTCAAGGTTAATGAGAAGGAAATCTTTTTTACTTCGGGTGGAACAGAATCGGATAATCTGGCACTTCGCGGCTGTGCCTATGCCAATTGCAGAGTAGGAAGACATTTGATTACAACACAGATTGAGCATCCGGCTATTTTGCAGACTATGAAGCAATTGGAGGAGGAAGGGTTTCGTGTCACTTATCTTCCTGTAGACGAGAAAGGATGTATCCGGCCGGAAGATCTGCAGAGAGCCATCACAGGGGAAACCATTCTGGTTTCCATTATGCATACAAACAATGAAGTAGGATCTCTTCAGCCCATTGAAGAAGCGGGAGCTTTGATCAAGCGGATGAATCCGAGAATCCTTTTTCATGTGGATGCGGTTCAGGGATACGGCAAATTCAGAATTCTTCCGAAAAAGATGCATATCGATCTTTTATCTGTGAGTGGACACAAGATTCACGGGCCGAAAGGAATCGGCTTTTTATATGTAGATGAAAAAGTGAAAATAAAACCCATCCTCTTTGGCGGCGGACAGCAGAACGGTCTCCGTTCCGGTACGGAAAATGTGCCTGCCATTGCAGGTCTCGCTAAGGCAATTGAAATCGTATACAGTAATCTTGACAGAGAGGTTGAGGAACTTTACCGGATAAAAGAAGCCTTTGTGGAAGGAGTAAAGCAGATCCCTGACGTCTTTGTAAACGGGCATTCCGGCAGAGACGGTGCGCCTCATGTGGTAAGTGTTTCCTTTCAGGGTGTCAGAAGCGAAGTCCTTTTGCATGCACTTGAGGATAAAGGAGTGTATGTATCTGCGGGAAGTGCCTGCTCGGCGCATAAGCCTCAGCCTTCGGCAACACTACAGGCTATGGGAATCGATAAGGAATTGCTTGGCTCCACCATCCGCTTCAGCTTTTCTGTTTTCACCACCATGGATGAAATCAGCTATACTTTGCAGTGCTTATATGATATAATTCCCGTGTTGAGAAGGTTCACAAGAAAGTAGTTTACGGCGCTCACGGACTTTTGTTTGTGAGCGCATAATGAGAAGGAGTCAGTATGTTTACAGCTTTTTTGATCAAATATGCGGAGATCGGTGTTAAGGGAAAGAACAGATATCTCTTTGAAGAGGCTCTCGTAAAACAGATAAAAAATGCATTAAAGCGCTGTGAAGGCAGATTTGAAGTTACCCGTACACCGGGAAGAATTTATGTGGAGGCACTGTCAGAATTTGACTATGACGAGACGGTGGACAACCTGAAAACAGTGTTCGGCATCTCCGGCATCTGTCCCGTTGTTCATGTGGAGGATGAAGGCTTCGAAAAACTGGGCCAGGATATTGTAAAGTACATGGATAATGTTTATCCGGAGAAAAACTTTACCTTTAAGGTACAGGCAAGAAGATCCAGAAAAAATTATCCCCTGAATTCCATGGAGCTGAATGTGGAGCTTGGCGGTGTGATTCTGGATGCTTTTCCCGAACTTAAGGTGGATGTGCATAACCCGGATGTGCTCCTGAATGTGGAGATCAGAGAAAAAATATATATTTATTCCGAAACGATTCCGGGACCGGGAGGTATGCCCATCGGCAGTAACGGAAAAGCCATGCTGTTATTGTCAGGCGGAATTGATTCCCCTGTAGCGGGATACATGATCGCAAAGAGAGGTGTCAAGATTGACGCTGTTTATTTCCATGCCCCTCCCTATACCAGTGACCGTGCAAAACAGAAGGTAATCGATCTGGCAAAACAGGTTTCCCGGTATACAGGTCCCATTTATTTACACGTGATTAATTTTACGGATATTCAGCTTTATATTTATGAGAAATGCCCTCACGATGAATTGACGATTATCATGCGGCGTTACATGATGAAAATTGCGGAGCATATTGCGAAGGAGACGGAGTGTCTTGGTCTTATTACCGGAGAAAGTATCGGTCAGGTTGCTTCCCAGACAGTGCAGTCACTTGCAGTGACGAACGAGGTATGTACCCTTCCCGTATTCCGTCCTCTGATCGGTTTTGACAAGATGGAAATTGTGGATGTTTCTGAGAAAATCGGGACTTATGAGACTTCCATACTGCCTTATGAGGATTGCTGTACGATTTTTGTGGCAAAGCATCCGGTAACAAAACCGAACCTAAATATCATCAAACGGCATGAGCAGAATCTGAATGAAAAAATTGAGGAACTGATGCAGACGGCCCTTGATACAGATGAAGTGATTGTAGTAAATTACGAAGGATAAACCAAACACCGACACGCTTTGCGAGCCGGCTTATTGGAGAAAAAAACGGCACATATAAAATGTGCCGTTTAAAAATCTGAATCATGTGGAAGAATATTACTATACTTCCACCGGGTCATTAAATTAAATCATGTAAGGCTTTAATGCTGCTAAAACATCATCAACATTATCTTCTGCATGAATATTTAAATCGATAGGCTTGGATAAGTCTAAGGAAAAGATACCCATAATGGATTTTGCATCGATTACGTATCTTCCGGAAACTAAGTCGAAGTCATAATCAAATTTTGTAATATCATTTACAAAAGATTTTACCTTGTCGATAGAATTTAATGAAATCTGTACGGTTTTCATTGTAATTACCTCCTTAAATTTTTCATACCTTCATGCTAATATAGTAAAGGTTAAGGGAAAAAAAGTCAATGATAAAACAACACAAAAAAAATGGAGAATAACATGAAAAGTGTAGCATTACATAACCTTGGATGTAAAGTAAACGGATATGAAATGGATGTTATGCAACAAATGTTACAAGAAAAAGGCTATAAAATTGTACCTTTTGATGAACAGGCCGATATTTATATCATAAATACATGTACCGTTACCAATATTGCAGACAGAAAGAGCAGACAGATGCTCCATCGCGCCAAAAAGAAAAACCCGGATGCAGTTGTGGTGGCTGTAGGCTGTTATGTCCAGACGGGAAAAGAGGATGCTCTGAAAGATGCCAGCATTGATCTTGCAGTGGGTAACAACAGAAAAAAGGATCTGATTCCGATTTTGGAAGAATTTCTTTTAGAGCGCGATCAAAGAAAGCAGAAATCGGGGTGCTGTGACAAGACGCTTTGCGGAAAGACAGTGATTGAAATCAATCATACAGATGAATATGAGTCCATGATGCTGAAGGCTCCGGCAGAACACACACGGGCATTTATCAAGATTCAGGATGGATGCAATCAGTTCTGTTCCTACTGTATTATTCCCTATGCAAGGGGAAGAGTGAGAAGCCGTAACGAGGAAGAGATTCTTGAGGAGGTTCGGAATCTTGCCGGGAATGGCTATAAGGAAGTGGTGCTTACAGGGATTCATATCAGTTCTTACGGTCTTGATTTTGACGGAATTTCCAATATTGCGTCCGGAGAGAACTTTCCTTATGAGAGACTGCTTCATCTGATCAGGAGAATCCATGAGGTGGAAGGGATTGAAAGGATCAGACTTGGATCTTTGGAACCCAGAATCGTGACAGAGGAATTTGCAAGAGAGCTTGCAAAGCTTCCGGGATTCTGTCCTCACTTTCATTTGTCATTACAGAGTGGATGCAACAGTGTATTAAAACGGATGAACAGAAAATATACAGCGGAAGAATATTATGATAAGGTGTGTATTCTTCGCAGATTTTTCGACCATCCCGCAATTACTACAGATGTGATCGTGGGATTTCCGGGTGAAACGGAGGAAGAGTTTGAGGTGACGAGAGCTTTCCTTGAAAAGACAGGTTTTTATGAAATGCATATTTTCAAGTATTCCAAGCGTCAGGGAACGGTGGCGGCTTCCATGGAAGGGCAGGTTTCTGAAGGGGTGAAGTCAGTAAGGAGCGATATTCTGATGGAACTTGAAAAGGAAATGTCCTTGCAATACAGAAAAGAACATCTACATAAAGAGATGACAGTTCTTTTTGAGGAAGAAAAGGAAATTGCGGGAAAGATTTATCAGACAGGACACAGTATGGAATATATCAAAGCCGCAATCTGTTCGGAAGAGAAGCTTGCCGGAAGAGCCATAAAAGGAAGCTGCAGTGACTTTTTACAATCGGATCTTTTGCTTTTTGAAAGGCAGTAGTTTTTCCGAAAAAGAGACGTTGTTAAATACCATTGAATTTTACTGGGAAATAGGGTAAGATAGAGTCTGACAGGGCTAGAAAAATAAGGGGTGCGATTCATGCAGGACTTAGGAAATACACAATTTTTTAAAGTGGAAACAGATAACAATACAGTGAAGAAGACGTTGGATGAAGTATATCATGCGTTGACAGAGAAGGGATATAATCCTGTAAACCAGATTGTTGGATATATTATGTCAGGAGATCCCACTTACATTACCAGTCATAGAAATGCGAGAAGCCTTATTATGAAGGTGGAGAGGGATGAACTGGTAGAAGAGCTGCTCACAGAATATATTAAGAATAATAACTGGAAATAATTTTTATGAGGATCATGGGTTTGGATTTCGGAGCAAAAACAGTAGGGGTGGCTATCAGCGATTCCTTGCTTGTTACTGCTCAGGGAATAGAAATTATCAGAAGAAAAGACGAGAATAAACTACGGCAGACACTGGCAAGAATCGAGGAACTGATTCTTGCGTATCAAGTGGAAGAAATTGTACTGGGACTTCCTAAGAATATGAATGATACGCTTGGCGCCAGAGTCGAGCTTACCAATGAATTTAAGGAAAAACTGGAGAGGCGGACAGGACTTCCTGTTCATATGTGGGATGAGAGACTGACCACAGTTGCCGCAGATAAAGCGATGATGGAGGCGGGAATACGCCGGGAAAACAGAAAAGAATATGTGGATAAGATCGCTGCGGTTTTTATTCTGCAGGGATATCTTGATTTGCGAAGCAGGAAGAAACAGGAAGAGGTATCAGATTGGAAAAAATAGCATTTGCTCTGGAAGGAGCTGAAACTGCCTGGTTTTATGTACTGGAACAGACAACAATAGGAGGCAGACACTATATCCTGGTAACGGAAGAGGAAGAAGGAGATTCGGATGCCCTTATTTTGAAGGAGATCTCCGACGAAAAAGGAACTGAGAGCACCTACGAGATCGTAGAGGATGACACGGAACTGTCTGCAGTAGCGGCCGTGTTTGAAAATCTGCTTGATGATATTGCAATTGAAAAATAATACAGTTATTGTCGAACTGAATTTGAATGACAGACCTACGGCGGATAATGAACCTGCATGTTTAGAAAACGGAAGATGGAAACGTGTACGGCCATCATTGTATTGAACCGGTCTGCCATAAAGGAAAGTTCTACAGTTATTGTAAAAATATGGAGGTAAATTGATTGAAAAAAATAAAACAAAACACGGGTTCCAGGCTGAAAGTGATTCCACTTGGCGGTTTGGAACAAATTGGTATGAACATTACTGCCTTTGAGTATGAAGACAGTATTGTTGTGGTGGACTGTGGTCTTTCCTTTCCTGAGGATGATATGCTGGGAATTGATCTTGTCATTCCGGATATCACATATCTGAAGAACAATATTGAAAAAGTAAAAGGGTTTATGATTACCCACGGTCACGAGGATCATATCGGAGCTCTTCCCTATGTCCTCAAGGAGATCAATGTTCCCGTCTATGCCACCAGACTGACCATGGGACTGATCGAAAACAAACTGAAGGAGCACAATCTCACCAACCTGGTGAAGCGTAAGGTTGTGAAATTCGGACAATCCATTAATCTGGGACAATTCAGAGTGGAATTTATCAAAACCAATCACAGCATTGTAGATGCCGCAGCACTTGCCATCTATTCACCGGCGGGTGTGGTGGTACACACGGGTGATTTTAAAGTTGACTATACGCCGGTGTTCGGAGATGCCATTGATCTGCAGCGTTTTGCCGAGCTTGGTAAAAAGGGTGTACTGGCGCTGATGTGTGACTCCACCAATGCGGAGCGCCCGGGCTTTACCCCTTCGGAAAAAAAGCTTGGAAAGACCTTTGATGCCATTTTTGAGGATCATAAAAACACCCGCATTATCATTGCAACCTTTGCATCCAATGTAGACAGAGTGCAGCAGATTATTAATTCTGCATATAAATTTGGCCGTAAGGTGGTAGTAGAAGGCAGAAGTATGGTGAATATCATTGAGGTTGCCACCAACCTGGGGTGCCTGAGCATACCGGACCAGACCTTGATCGATATCGAACAGTTAAAGAATTATCCGGATGAAAAGACAGTTATCATTACCACCGGCAGTCAGGGAGAAAGTATGGCGGCTTTAAGCCGTATGGCAGAGGACAATCACAGAAAGATTTCCATCGGACCTAAAGATACCGTTATCTTTTCCTCCAATCCAATACCCGGAAATGAAAAGGCGGTTACCAATGTGATCAACCAGCTGCTTTTAAAGGGTGCGGATGTGATTTTCCAGGATGTGCATGTGTCGGGACATGCCTGTCAGGAAGAGATCAAGCTGATCTATACCCTGGTACATCCCAAGTATGCGATTCCTGTACACGGAGAATATAAGCATCTGATCGCACAGGCAAAGATTGCAAAGGAACTGGGAATTCCCAAGGAGAACATCTTTATCCTGCAGTCGGGAGATGTACTGGAATTGTCCGAGGAATCGGCAGCAGTGACAGGAAAGGTTCCCGTGGGCGATATTCTGGTGGACGGACTGGGTGTCGGCGATGTGGGAAATATTGTGCTTCGTGACAGACAGCATCTGGCAGAGGATGGTATCATTATCGTGGTACTGGGACTTGACGGTGCCAGCGATGAACTGGTCAGCGGTCCCGATATTATTTCCAGAGGCTTTGTCTATGTCAGGGAATCGGATGAACTGATGGAGGAAGCAAGAATTGTTGTAAATGAAGCGGTGGAAGGATGCCTTGACAGAGGCATCACTGATTGGGGGAAATTAAAGAGCTCCATCAAGGATTCTTTAAGCGATTATGTATGGAAAAAGACAAAACGCCGCCCCATGATTCTGCCCATTATTATGGAAGTATAAAGAGCTTGTTCAGATCAAAGATAAAACGGAGACTTTAGCATGGAAGACAGCCTGGAAAATGCAACAGCAAGTTATGTAAAAGCAATCAGGGATACCGCTGTTTACAAAAAATATTGTGAACAGCTGGAAAGACTGAAAAGAAATCCGGAGCAATACCAGAAAGTAAATGAATTCAGAAGAAGAAATTTCGAAATTCAAAATACTGCCCAGAAAGATGAATTGTTTGATAAGATGGATGCTTTTGAGCAGGAATTTGAGAAATTCAGGGAGGATTCGGTGGTAGATGAGTTTTTAAGGGCAGAGCTTGCTTTCTGCCGGATGATGCAGGAAGTTAATCTTTATATTATGGAAGCAGTAAATTTTGAGTAGAGCGTATGCCCAAAGAAAGGCGTGATTTTATGAATGGAAAATATCTGGTGGGAGCAGTAATCGAGGCTGTCATAAAGGTGATTGTGATAGCGGTTGTAGTAATGTTTGTATTCCGCACTGCCACAACAGCCTATGACTTTGGCTATAAAGTGTTTGCGGACAAACCGGTTTCCGTATCAGGAGGCAGGACCATCACGGTGGGAATTGCAGAAAGTGCAAGTGTAAAGGATATTGCACAGATGCTGGAAGAAAAAGGCCTTATCGAAGATGCAAGACTTTTTGTGGTGCAGGAACTTTTATCTGCCTACCATGGAGAAATCCTTCCCGGTATTTATGATCTCTCCACAAGTATGACAGCAGAGGAAATGCTGGCGGTTATGTCAACACCGGCGGAAGAATCGAAAGAAGAAGATGATGATGTCGGTGAGAGTGTGGAGGAAAGCGAAGAGATTGAAAATACGGAAGGTATGACGGCAGAATAAAGAGGAGTATTTGCATGATCACAGAAGAGAGAATCAGTACCTTTATCAATTCTTTTGATACCGGTAATACTCCGTTTTTAAATGAACTGGAGCAATATGCCATTAGGACCAATGTGCCTGTTATCAGACCGCAGATGCAAAGTCTGTTAAAGCTTCTTCTCGCCATGAAGCAGCCCAAGACGATTCTGGAGGTGGGAACAGCCATTGGTTTTTCTGCTTTACTGATGAGTGAATACGGACCGGAGGATTGTAAGATCACTACCATAGAAAAATATGAAAAGAGAATTCCTGTTGCCCGCGAAAACTTTAAAAAGGCGGGGAGAGAGCAGCAGATTACACTCCTTGAAGGGGATGCCACGGAGATCTTAAGGGAGCTTTCGGGTCCCTATGATATGATCTTTATGGATGCGGCAAAGGGGCAGTATATCAATTTTCTGCCTGACATCATGAAGCTTTTGCCAAAGGGCGGTATTCTGATATCCGACAATGTGTTGCAGGACGGGGATGTTTTGGAATCCCGGTATGCGGTAACAAGAAGAAACAGAACCATTCATACAAGAATGAGGGATTACCTGTATGAACTCAAGCATAATGAAAATCTGCAGACAGATATTCTCCCTGTGGGTGACGGTGTGACCATCAGCGTCCGCAGATAGCGCCTTTTATGGCAGAATGTGAGGAAATATGAAAAAACCAGAGCTATTGATACCGGCAAGCAGCCTTGAAGTATTAAAGACAGCCGTTTTGTTCGGTGCTGATGCAGTATATATCGGAGGAGAAGCCTTCAGTCTTCGGGCAAAGGCCAAAAATTTTTCAAAGGAAGATATGGCAGCAGGGATTGCTTTTGCCCATGAGCATGGCGTGAAAGTACATGTAACAGCCAATATTCTTGCACACAACGGGGATATCGAGGAAGCTTCGCCCTATTTTAAGGAGCTGAGGGAAATGAAACCGGACGCCCTAATCATTTCGGATCCGGGCATGTTTACATTGGCAAGGGAAATCTGTCCGGAAATTGACATTCACATATCTACCCAGGCCAATAATACCAACTATATGACTTATCTGTTCTGGTATAAACAGGGGGCAAAGAGAGTAGTTTCTGCAAGAGAGCTGTCTCTTGAGGAAATTAAGGAGATCAGAAAGAAAATACCGGAAGATTTGGAAATAGAAAGCTTTATCCATGGTGCCATGTGTATTTCTTATTCAGGAAGATGCCTTTTGAGTAATTATTTTACAGGAAGAGATGCTAATCAGGGGGCTTGCACCCATCCCTGCAGATGGAAATATGCTGTCATGGAGGAGAGCCGTCCCGGAGAATACCTGCCTGTCTATGAGAATGAGAGAGGCACTTATATTTTTAACTCTAAAGACCTTTGTATGATCGAGCATATTCCGGAGATGATTGAGGCGGGAATCGACAGCTTTAAGATTGAGGGCCGCATGAAAACAGCTCTTTATGTGGCTGCGGTTGCAAGAACCTACCGGAAGGCTATTGATGATTATCTGGAATCAGAGGAAAAATATCGTTCAAATCTGGACTGGTACCGGGCTGAGATTGCAAAGTGCACCTACCGGCAGTTTACCACGGGTTTTTATTTTGGAAAGCCGGATGAAAATACTCAGATTTATGACTCCAATACGTATGTTAATGAGTATATTTATTTGGGAATTGTGGAAGAGATCACAGACCACATTGCAGGAATGCCGGATAACGGTGAGCACAAACGCTATGCCAGAATCGAACAGAGAAATAAATTCTGTGTGGGGGATATCATCGAAATTATGAAGCCGGATGGAAGAAATGTGCCGGTAACCGTGCTTTCCCTTACTACCGCGGAAGGAGAAAGAGTGGAGAGTGCACCACATCCACAGCAGATATTATATGTGGAACTTGACGGGGAAGCGGACAGATACGATCTTCTTCGCATGAAAAAGGATTCTAATCAATAATTATGTGTATATACGAAACAAAATTTTATAAGGGAGGAACTGAAAAGATGAACGAGACAGTGGGCGTAGAGGAGCTGTTTGGCAGCAAAGTCTTCACCCGGGCGACGATGAGGGAACGTCTGCCCAAAAACGTGTACAGGGAAGTAATCAAAGTCACAGAGGAAGGAGGGGAACTTACGCTGCAGTCTGCCGATGTGATCGCAAAGGCCATGAAGGACTGGGCGGTGGAAAACGGGGCAACTCATTATACCCATTGGTTCCAGCCTCTGACCGGTATCACAGCGGAAAAGCACGACTCCTTTGTGACCCATCCGGATGCAGACGGAAAAATGCTGATGGAATTTTCGGGAAAGGAACTGATCAAAGGAGAGCCGGATGCATCTTCTTTCCCATCGGGAGGCCTTCGCGCTACCTTTGAGGCCAGAGGATACACCACATGGGATATTACATCTCCTGCTTTTATCAAAGAGACAGCTACCGGCCCCACTCTTTGTATTCCCACGGCTTTCTGTTCTTATACAGGAGAAGCTCTTGATAAGAAAACACCGCTTTTGAGATCCATGGAAGCGCTCAGCAAACAGGCAGTCAGACTGGTTCGTCTCTTTGGTAATACGGAGGCAAAAAAAGTGATTCCGTCTGTGGGAGCGGAGCAGGAATATTTCCTGGTGGATCAGAAGAAAGCCCTTCAGAGAGAGGATATTATCTTTTCCGGCAGAACCCTGTTCGGTGCACCGGCGCCTAAGGGACAGGAGATGGATGACCATTATTTCGGTGTGATCAGAGAGCGTATCGGCGCCTTTATGCATGATGTGAATATCGAACTCTGGAAGCTTGGTGTCACAGCTAAAACCCAGCACAATGAAGCAGCGCCTGCCCAGCATGAGCTGGCACCTATCTACGAATCCGCCAATGTGGCAGTGGATCACAACCAGCTGGTGATGGAAACTTTAAAGAGAGTAGCCGGCAAACACGGTCTGCGTTGTCTTTTGCATGAGAAGCCCTTTGCAGGTGTGAACGGATCGGGAAAACATAATAACTGGTCCATCACTACGGACAACGGGGTAAATCTGCTTGAACCTGGACAGACACCAAATGAAAATATTCAGTTTCTGCTTGTGATTGCCTGTATCATGAAGGCGGTGGACACTCATGCAGATCTCTTAAGGCAGAGTGCCTCCAATGTGGGAAATGATCACAGACTGGGTGGTTTCGAGGCGCCACCGGCTATCATCTCCATTTTCCTGGGAGAGCAGCTTGAAGATGTGGTGGAGCAGCTGGTGGAAACCGGAAAGGCTGATTCCCTGAAGAAAGGCGGCATCTTAAAGACAGGTGTTTCCACGCTGCCTGATTTTGTGAAGGATGCAACTGACCGCAACAGAACATCACCCTTTGCCTTTACGGGAAACAAATTTGAATTCCGCAGTGTGGGAAGTGAGGATTCCATCGGAAGTCCTAACACTACTTTAAATGCAATCGTAGCGGAAGCTTTCTGCGAGGCTGCCGACCGGTTGGAGAATGCAGAAGACTTTGATCTCGCCGTGCATGATTTAATCAAGGAATATATGACAGAGCATCAGAGAATTATTTTCAATGGAAACGGCTATGCCAAAGAATGGGAGGAGGAAGCGGCAAGAAGAGGACTTCCCAATATCCCTTCCATGGTGGAAGCAGTGGGTGCTCTCACCACGGAAAAATCTATCAGACTGTTTGAAAAATTTGGAATCTTTACGGAGGCGGAGCTTCGTTCCCGGGCGGAGATTCTTTATGAGACTTATGCAAAGACGATCAACATCGAAGCACTTACCATGCTTGATATGGCAGATAAGCAGATCATCCCTGCCGTGATACGTTTCGCAGGCACTCTGGCAGATACCGCAGCAAAGGTAAAAGGAGTGGGCGGTGATGCTTCTGTTATGGAAGAGCTTTTGAAAAACATAACGGCAAAGCTGTCCGAGATGAAAAAAGCGGCAGATCATCTTGAAAAAGAGGAAAAGAAAGCTTCCTCCATGGAAAGAGGAAAGGAACAGGCCTTCTTCTATCATGATGTGGTGATGACTTCCATGAGTGAATTGAGAAAGCCGGCAGACGAGCTGGAAAAGCTGGTAGATAAAGAATATTGGCCTTTCCCCACCTATGCGGAATTACTCTTTGAGGTGTAAGGATTACCCTGTTTAATTATTTTTTTAAATATTTTTTAAAAATTGTGCTTGCAATTTCAAAAGTTTTGTTGTATGGTAATAAATTATAAGAGAACTGACTCTTAAATTCCATATGTAAAAATAAACGAAGACGTTTACACGGGCAGTGTAGCGTCTTTTTTTATTCAGTAAAACAGGGAGGACTAAACTATGAGTGAAGTAGTAAACATCGAAGAACTATTTGGCAGCAAAGTATTTACGAGAGCAACCATGAAAGAACGTTTACCTAAAAACGTTTATAAGGAAGTTACCAGAATTATGGATCAGGGCGGTGAATTAACCCTGGCTACAGCCGATGTAGTTGCAAAAGCAATGAAGGACTGGGCAGTTGAAAATGGTGCAACCCACTATACTCACTGGTTCCAACCTCTGACCGGTATCACGGCAGAAAAGCATGATTCCTTTGTATCACATCCTGATGAAAGCGGCAAGATGATGATGGAATTTTCAGGAAAGGAACTGATTAAGGGAGAACCCGATGCTTCCTCCTTTCCTTCAGGCGGACTTCGTGCAACTTTTGAAGCAAGAGGATATACAGCATGGGATATCACTTCCCCTGCATTTTTGAAGGAAGATGCAACAGGCGTGATCCTCTGCATCCCCACAGCGTTCTGCTCCTATAAGGGAGAGGCGCTGGATAAAAAGACTCCACTTCTCAGATCCATGGAGGCTGTCAGCGAGCAGGCACTCAGAATAGTCCGTCTGTTTGGCAATACGGAAGCTACCAAGGTAGTTGCCAGTGTGGGACCTGAACAGGAATACTTCCTGGTTGACAGAGAAAAATATTTAAAGAGACCTGACCTCATCTTTGCGGGCCGTACTTTGTTCGGCGCACCTGCTCCCAAGGGACAGGAGCTTGAAGATCATTACTTCGGCACCATTCGTGAGCGTATCGGTGCTTATATGAAGGATCTGAACCTCGAGCTTTGGAAGCTTGGCGTTACTGCCAAGACACAGCATAACGAGGTTGCACCTGCCCAGCATGAACTGGCACCGATTTATGAGACAGCAAACATTGCTGTTGACCATAACCAGCTGGTTATGGAGACCATGAAGAAGGTTGCAGGTCGTCACGGCATGACTTGTCTGCTTCACGAGAAGCCTTTTGCAGGTGTGAACGGTTCCGGTAAACATAATAACTGGTCACTGGGTACAGATAACGGTGTAAATCTTCTCGATCCCGGTGATACACCCAATGAAAATATTCAGTTCCTGTTAGTGCTAGCCTGCATTATCAAAGCCGTTGATGTACACGCAGATCTGCTTCGTCAGAGCGCGTCCGATGTGGGTAACGATCACAGACTTGGCGCTAATGAGGCACCTCCGGCTATCATCTCTATTTTCCTTGGAGAACAGCTTGAGGATGTGGTGAAACAGCTTGTTGAGACAGGGGAAGCTTCCAGATGCCTGGAAGGCGGAAAGCTTATGACAGGTGTTTCCACTCTGCCTGATCTTGCAAAGGATGCTACAGACAGAAACAGAACATCACCTTTTGCCTTCACCGGAAACAAGTTTGAATTCCGTATGGTTGGTTCTTCCGATTCCATCGCAAGTCCCAACACCACACTGAATGCTATCGTTGCTGAAGCGTTCTGTGAAGCGGCAGATGTTCTGGAAAAGGCAGATGATTTTGACGTTGCAGTACATGATTTGATCAAGAAATACTTTACAGAGCATCAGAGAATCATCTTCAACGGAAACGGCTATTCGGATGAATGGGTAGCAGAAGCAGAGAGAAGAGGACTTCCCAATATCAAGTCCATGATCGAGGCAGTAGATACCCTTACAACCGACAAGGCAGTTAAGCTGTTTGAAAAATTCGGTATCTTTACAAAGGCTGAGCTGGAATCCCGTGAAGAGGTTCTTTATGAAACTTATGCAAAGACTATTAATATTGAAGCACTTACCATGATCGATATGGCTTCCAAACAGATCATTCCTGCAGTTGTGAAGTATACCAAAGGCCTTGCAGATACTGTGATCGCAGTAAAAGAAGCAGGGGCAGATGCCTCTGTACAAGCTGACCTTTTGAAGGAAGTTTCAACAAAACTTACAGCTATGAAGACAGCTCTTGCCAAGCTGGAAGAAGCAGAAGAGAAGGCCGGCGCAATAGAAAGTGTAAAGGATCAGGCATTCTTCTACAAAGATGTTGTAAAGGAAGCTATGGCAGACCTTAGAACACCTGCCGATGAGCTTGAGATGATTGTAGATAAGAAGGTATGGCCGATTCCTACTTACGGCGATCTGATCTTTGAAGTATAAGATATAGCCTCCCTCCTTTGAGTGTTAGTAATATAACCCCCAAAGCAAATCCCCGGTTGATATACGTCAACCGGGGATTTTTACAATAAAAAATAAATATTTTATTTAATTAATCAACTTTGATCTCAAGATATCCAAGAAGTTTGCTCATATCATACTCAGAGAAGATTCCTAAATTGGGGTCATAGAATTTTCCATCATAATGCAGCAGATAATGACAATAACGTCCCATTTTTTCCATCATAATGCAGCATTTGGGGAGAGTAGCCTCCTGTCCTTCTGTGTACACAATAATATCACTGTGATCAATGCCATAATAGTTTAGAGCGGAAATCATACGCCCCATAGTACCCTGCCATTCTCTGCAGTCCATTACACTAATCACTTCCGCAATGGTAACATCTGCCAGCATGGCTACACAGGTCTGGCCGCAAAGACCATCTGCAGGCTGAATAATAATATTGATACCATCGATCTTTCGAATAGGATTTTCAAAACTGTACGGACTGTTCTGGTTCATTTGAATCAGGCTTCCTGTTATATGGAGAAGAATCTTATGCTTATCATTGGTGTTGATGTGGGAAACATCATCCGCTGAAAGATGGATTTTGTAGTTACCCTTTTCTTCAGGAAGAAGTTCACATGCAATTATCTTATTATCAAGCACGAGATCTGCCTGAATAACATCTCTCTGCTTACATACCTCCCAGACGTTGAAAGGAATGCGAATACTGTAAAAATCATCCTGCTTTTCAATTTTGCCATCGAAAAAGTATCTCATGATATAAAATCCTCCTGTGTATCTATATGTAAATGCTTTCCGATATTATGAGCATAACAGATTTTCAGAGGGTTGAAAACATTTTTTCGTGGAAAAAACGGAAGTATTCAAAAAAAAACATCCTGATAAAAAAGTAACAAATGACGTAAGAAAGAAGATTCATAAAAAGATAATTTTAAAAGAAAAAAATTGTGCAAAATTGAAAAAAGTACTTGCATTTTTACGGGAAATGGGTTATTATATCCAAGTGCTAAGCGCAGAACTTAATATTGGGCTATCGCCAAACGGTAAGGCAACGGACTCTGACTCCGTCATTTCAAGGTTCGAATCCTTGTAGCCCAGCTTGAAACCCTCGAAGAGAAAGCTCTTCGAGGGTTTTTGCATATTTGAGGAAATATCATAAATAAAAGCTTTAGAAAAATTACAACTTTATAAACTCTTTTACCACTGGAACTTTTATGATTATATAGGTGATAACACCTGATATTACTGTGAGTATTCCCCAGAACACAACCGCACTGCCTGTATTTGCAGGCACATAAAAGCTGCGGATCCCGGCAAGGAGAATGGGATGCAGGATAAAGATGCCCATGGTCAGGCTGCTAAGCCGGGTAATCAGTCCCGACAGGGATTGCTTCACCGGAAGGCGGAGTAAAAAGGTAAAGAGTACAGCGTACCAGATCGTGGAAGTGATATTGTCATAGAAAAGATCGGCGAGTCGGTTATGTATGAGATACAGACCGGCTTTTTTCTGTACCATATTGCTGAGTATGGTAAAAAGAAGGGCAAGAGAGCCGTGAATCCACAGGGGAAATTTTTTTGAGATAACAGGCAGCAGGGTATAACATAAACCGCCAAACAGGAAGAAGAGCATCCAGGTCCAGAGACGCAGCGTCTGGGGAACGAACATCTGTAAGGAATAACCCTTAACCATGGAAACGTCACTGATGAGGATGCAGATGCACATGAGAAGCAGGCAAACCACACCATGTAAAAAGGAATTGTTTTTCAGTAATTTATGCAGTAGGGGCAGAAGCAGATACAGAAGCATCAAAACACCAAAAAACCAGAAGTGCCATAAATACCCTTTTTGAAACAGACTTTCCAGACAAAGCCTGACAGGATTTACTATTTTGCGGCGAAAAACAAGAACCGGCAGCATGATCAGCAGGTTCCAGAGGACCACAACCTTTATCAAATTCAGGATTTTGCGAAAAGCATATCCGTATGAAATCTCTTCTTTTGAGAACATGAGAAAGCCGTTCACCATAAAGAAAAGCGGCACGCTGAAATCACAGAGATAGTAGATGGTATAATTCACCATCCCTACACTGTGAAGCCCCACAACTCCCAAACAGGCAATACACTTGATCAGATCCAGATTTTGATTTCGCTCTTTCAATCTCCCCGTCCCCTTTATCCTTTGTATAAAAATATATTATACGATGAACCTGTTACTTTGCAACTCCTACCCGTTCGTGTTATACTCTTAATCAAACATGCTTTTGCAATTACTGCAATCAATTATCCAATGGAAAATCAAGTGATGGCGATTTTGTGCTCTGCGTAAATGAGACTCATAAAAACGTGGAAGCCTTTGCTGAACACGTTTTTATGTTTTGAGGCTCATTGGAGCGTACAGAGCACATGAGCCATAAATTGATTTTTCATGAATATGCTACAATAATGAATAAAATAAATTAATTTTGAATAAGAAAGGCAAACAATGTACACCTATCAGACAAGAATCAGATACAGTGAACTGGACGAGACCGGCCACCTAAAAATAGAAGCTCTTTTGGATCATTTTCAAGACTGCTCCACCTTCCATTCCGAGGATCTGGGATTGGGAGTAAATTATTTAAAAAAGCAGCACATGGTATGGGTCATGTCCTCCTGGCAGATCGTAGTGGAACGATATCCGGAGCTTGGGGAAACAGTTACGTTGGGAACAGCGCCCTATGATTTTAAGGGCTTTATCGGGTACCGTAATTTTTTGATGAAAGATGGGGAAGGGAACGGGATAGCCTGTGCCAATTCCATATGGAGCCTGATTGATACGGAAAGCGGAAGACCGGTGAAGCCCAATGCTGAAATGCTGGAGAAATATGTGCTCGAGACAAAGCTTCCCATGGAATATGCACCGAGGAAGATCACACTTCCTGAGAATATGCAGCCGGGGGAAGCGGTCGTAATAAGACCTCATCACCTGGATACCAATCATCATGTGAACAATGGGCAATATGTGAAAATTGCCATGGACAGTCTGGAAAAGGAATGTCATGTGAGACAGCTTCGCGTAGAGTATAAAAAACAGGTTTATTTGAATGATACATTGCTGCCTTATTACGGAAAGACAGAAACGGGCGCTTACGTGGTAGCGCTAAAGGACCAGGAAGACGCAATCTGCTGCATCGTGGAACTGCAGGAATAAAAGAGAAATCAGAGATGGGAGAACGGAGAAGACAATGATAGAATTAGGGAAAAAACAGATTCTGACGGTGATAAAAAAGGTGGATTTTGGCGTATATCTCGCTGATACTGCGGGAACAGGCGGCAGAGAAGCGGGGGAGGAAAAGGTTCTTCTTCCTATGAAGCAGGTGCCGGAGGATACACAGTTAAATGACAGCCTTACCGTATTTGTGTATAGAGATTCTGAGGACAGACTGATCTCAACTACAAGAGAGCCTGTACTTGAGGTGGGAGGACTTGCCCTTCTTACCGTAAAACAGGTGGGAAAAATAGGAGCATTCCTTGATTGGGGGCTTGAAAAAGATTTATTTCTTCCTTATAAAGAACAGACCAAACCGGTAAAACCGGGAGAGCAGTGTCTGGTGTCACTTTATGTGGATAAGAGCGGGAGACTTTGTGCTACCATGAAGGTTTACCATTATTTGAGAACCGACAGTCCCTACCATAAGGATGACAGAGTGGAAGGCTTTGTCTATGAAATCAGTAAGAATTTCGGCGTGTTTGTGGCGGTGGACAATTGTTACAGTGCCCTGATTCCGAGGACAGAACCGGCAGGAGATGTGAAAGAGGGAGACAGAATCACAGCAAGAGTGACTGAGGTGAAGGAGGACGGTAAGCTGTCTTTAAGCATTCGGGAGAAAGCATATATTCAGATCGGTGAGGATGCAAAGAAGCTTCTTGCACTGCTGGAAGAGGAAGGCGGAAGCCTTCCTGTCGGTGATAAATCTTCTCCGGAACTGATCAGGGAAAAGACCGGCATGAGTAAAAATGAATTTAAACGGGCAGCCGGAAATCTGTATAAACAGAGAATTATTAAAATAGAAGAGAATTGTATTCAAAAGTTACATGAGGAGAAAGCCGGGAAATGAACAGTAAAAAGGTAAACAGGTCATTCTTGATTACTATCATTTTATATATCGGGGTCATATTCGGGGCATCCTATTTGTTTCCTGCCTGGATAGAAAACCTTGTTTTTAATAATTTGCTCTGCGAATCGGTGATTGTACTTCCGGGTTTGCTTTTCCTTCTTTTTTCGAAAGAAAAGCCGGTAAGTTTTTTTCATTTTAAGAAGATAAAGGCGGGCACTCTGCTGACAATTATTCCATTTACCATGTTCAGTATGCCGGTGATCACCCTTGCTAATGTTTTTTCTCAGCTCTTTGTGAAGAATGAGGCGATGGCGGCAATGGAGGATGCAAAGGTAGCAGAAATGCCGTTTTTACTTCTCCTTTTTTCGACAGGTATTTTTGCGCCTTTTTGTGAGGAACTGGTTTGCCGGGGGATTTATTACAGAGGATATAAGAAGTCCGGAAGCGGCTTTAAGGCTATGCTTCTGTCAGCTGCTTTGTTTGCCCTGCTCCACATGAATCTGAATCAGGCAGCATATGCCTTTGTCATGGGTATTATGGCGGTGCTGCTTGTGGAAGCTACGGGCAGTCTTTGGTCCTCGGTCATTTACCATACGCTGATCAACAGCAGTCAGGTAGCCATGACATATGCCATGCTGAAGGTAAATACTTCCGCCTACAGTGAAGCAGCGGAACTGGTCAATACGGAAATGATAGTGATGATGCTCGCTGCTTATCTTGTAATCACAGCAGTTACTCTGCCTCTTGCCTGGGCGCTGCTTATATGGATGAGCGGACATGAAGGAAGACAGGGTGTACTGATGCGTCTGTGGAAAGAAAGAAAAAAGAAAGAGGATAAGCTGGTAACAGTTCCACTGATACTGGCGATCATCCTCTGTCTGGGAATTATTATTTGGAGTTATGTAATACAAATGTTTTATGTGTGACCTCTTTAAACAGACATATCAAAGTTGCTTCCGACGGCCGGGTTAACGGATAATTCCATGGAGCGGTCCATCATATTGATGAGACTGGCACCGGCTGTTTCGGAATCGTCTAATGCCTTGCCAAGGACGGCAGTCCCTACCTGACTCATAAGATTCACATTGGAAAGAGCTGTTGATAATTGAGGTATATTCATAATATCACTCCTTTCTGTCTGTACCTCAATCATAGCACAAAAAATCAACTTTGGAAAACAATTTTTTTTGTTTATGTTGTATAATGGTTAAAATGAAAAAAATTTGTATAAAAACATAAAAAATTCACAAAAAATCTCCAAAAACAGGTAGATTTATTTGTGCATTTGCTTTAAAATGAAAAAGTAGCTTTTTTTTTGAATGTGTGTGACTGTAAATTATATTGTGAAAATTGCATAGCTGTATATAGGAGTGTGCAATCAAAGGAGTGGGGAAATGATTTCAAATCAGATATTGCAGAACACGATTGAGGGGTTAAAGTCAATTGCGAGAGTAGAATTCTGTGTTATGGACACGGATGGCAAAGAAGTGGCGGCTACCGGCAACATAAATGTAAACGGCAGTGAGGTGGTTGAATTTGCAAAATCACCGGCAGACTCCCAGGAGATACAGGGATGTCAGTATTTTAAGATTTATGATGAGCAGCAGCTTGAGTATGTACTTATCACGGCAGGCACTGGTGAAGATGTTTATATGGTGGGTAAGATGGCGGCATTCCAGATACAGAGCCTGATGGTTGCCTACAAAGAGCGCTTTGACAAGGATAATTTTATCAAAAACCTCCTTCTGGATAATCTGCTTCTGATTGATATTTACAGCCGTGCGAAGAAGCTTCATATACAGACCGATGTGAATCGTGTGGTTATGATTATCGAGACGGACAATGGAAGGGACAGCAATATCCTTGAAATGATGAGGACTTATTTCGGAAGTAACAGCAAGGATTTTGTCACGGCAGTTGATGAGAATAATGTGATTGTAGTGAAGGATCTTTCAGAGGGAGACAGCTCTAAGGAAATCGAAAAGGCAGCAGGATCCATGGAAAATTTCCTGGCAAAAGAAGGGACGACCGGCATTCATATTGCTTACGGAACCGTGGTTAAGGAGATCAAGGAAGTAAGCCGTTCCTATAAGGAAGCCAAGATGGCTCTGGATGTAGGAAAGATTTTCTTTGATGAAAGGAATATCATTGCTTACAGTGAACTCGGTATCGGCAGATTGATCTACCAGCTTCCAATCCCTCTCTGCAAAATGTTCATTAAGGAAATTTTCGGAGGAAAGAGCCCGGATGATTTTGATGAGGAGACAATCACAACGATCAATAAATTTTTCGAGAACAGCCTGAATGTCTCTGAGACTTCCAGACAACTGTTTATTCACAGAAATACGCTGGTGTATCGTCTGGATAAACTGCAGAAAAGCACGGGTCTTGACCTTCGGGTATTTGAGGATGCCATTACTTTCAGAATTGCTCTGATGGTAGTGAAGTATATGAATTATATGGAAAGCTTTGAGTATTAATATACAGGTGGTGGAATAAGGTGGCAAAAGAGTTAAGAGGTAGAAAAAAGAAAAATATATCCGGTGATGAGATTATCACCATGAATAATGTGAGTAAGGCATATGCAACAGGTGCCCCGGCACTTAACGGTGTGGATTTACATATAAAAAAGGGAGAGTTTGTATTTATTGTAGGAGACAGCGGCTCAGGAAAATCCACCTTGATAAAGCTTCTTCTGCGTGAACTGGTTCCCACTTCCGGAGAGATCAATGTCATGGGATACGATCTGATCAGAATCAGACATCGCAAGATTCCCAAATTCAGAAGAAACCTCGGCATCGTATTTCAGGATTTCCGTCTTTTGAAGGATCGAAATGTTTATGAGAACGTTGCCTTTGCACAGCGCATTATTCAGACGCCCGGAAAAGAGATTAAACGAAATGTTCCCAGCATTCTGGCTACGGTAGGACTTGCAGGAAAGTACAAAGCAAAACCGAGACAGCTTTCCGGTGGGGAGCAGCAGAGAGTTGCCATTGCGAGGGCGCTTGTGAACAGACCCAGTATTTTGCTGGCAGATGAACCTACCGGTAATCTGGATCCCAAGAACTCATGGGAAATTATGAAGCTTCTTGAACAGATCAATGAAAACGGAACAACGGTTCTTGTGGTTACCCATAATCGTGAGATCGTAAATGCGATGCAGAAAAGAGTTATTACAATGAAGAAAGGTGTCGTTGTAAGTGACGAGGAAAAAGGTGGTTATATAGACGATGAGGATTAGTACATTTTTTTATACCATCAAACAGGGAATTATCAATATTTTCAGAAACAAGTGGTTTTCACTTGCATCCATTGCAACCATCAGCGCATGCCTGTTTCTGTTTGGTCTGTTCTATTCAATTTTAATGAATGTTCAGAGTATTGTAAAAAATGCGCAGGAAGGTGTGTCGGTCACCGTATTTTTTGATGAAGGCATCAGTGATGAGAGAATCAGGGAGATCGGAGAGGAGATCGATAAGAGACCGGAAGTATCCAAGAAGGTTTTTGTATCGGCGGATGAGGCATGGGAGAGCTTTAAGGAAGAGTATCTTGGAGAATATTCGGATGGGTTTACTGAAAATCCATTGGAAAACTCGGCGAACTATCAAATTTATATGAATGATGTTTCCATGCAGCCTGCCCTTGTTTCTTTTCTGGAGGGACTGGACGGGATCAGAGAGGTTAACCGATCGGAAATTACGGCGGCATCATTGAGCGGAATAAATGCTTTGATTGCTTATGTTTCCATAGGTATTATTGCCATTTTGTTTGCGGTTTCCATTTTCCTGATCAGCAATACGGTCACCATAGGTATATCCGTCCGCAAGGAAGAGATTACGATCATGAAATATATCGGTGCCACCGACTTTTTTGTACGTGCACCTTTCGTGATCGAAGGTATGTTGATCGGTGCAATCGGAGCATTGATACCGATAGGCATCATTTATGTAATTTATAACCAGGTGATCGAATATATTATGAGCAGGTTTTCTACGCTGCAGAAGATTCTTACTTTTGTATCTGTGAACAGCATTTTCTCACAACTTTTGCCTATATCGCTGATCATGGGTATCGGAATCGGTTTCCTGGGAAGTATAATCACTGTTAGAAAGCATTTGAGAGTTTAAGATGAAGAAATGGAAGAAAGTACTCTGTTTATCTTTGTGTTTATTGCTTATTTTTGCCGTGGGTGACAAATATCAAATAGTAGCCCACGCAGAGCTTACCAATGACAGTATCAAGCAAAAGGAAGCTGAAATAGCAAAAGCAAAGGAAGAAAAGAAAAGTCTGCAGAGTGGATTGACAAATGTAAAGGAATTAAAAAAACAGCTGGAAGCGTCAAAGAGCGATCTGGCAAACTATATTGCAGAGCTTGATGCAAATCTTGCGGATATTCAGGCTAAAATTGCGGAACTGAAGGAAATGATCTCCACAAAGGAACAGGAGATCGAGGACAAAACGAAAGAACTGGAAGAGGCTGTTGCGGTTCAGGAAGCCCAGTATGAAGCCATGAAATCCCGCATTAAGTTTATGTATGAGAAAGGCGACACCCTTTATCTGGAACTGTTTTTCGGGTCTGACAATTTTGGTGACATGCTGAATAAGGCAGACTATATTGAAATGCTCTCATCCTATGACAGAAAGATGTTGGATGAATATGTGGCACAGGCAGAATATGTGGCACTTTGTAAGGAGAGTCTGGAAGAGGAAAAAGATGTTTTGGAGGAGGCTAAGAAAAGTGTTGAAGCCGAAGAAGCATCCTTAAATGAACTGATTTCGGCAAAGGAACAGGAGATTAATGCCGTTTCTTCAGACATTAAGAATAAAGAAGCGGCGATTGCGGAATATGAAGCGGATATTGCTGCACAGAATGAAGCCATTGCAGCGCTTGAAAAAGCTGTGGCAGAGGAAAAAGCAAAGCTTGCCGCAGAACAGGGCAGGAGGTACGATGGTGGAATCTTTACCTGGCCGGCTCCTTCCTATACAAGAATTTCCGATGATTACGGCACCAGAATTCACCCGATTTTGGGAGTACAGCAGTTCCATAACGGAATTGACATGGCGGCTCCCGGCGGCAGCCCGATTCTGGCAGCTTATGACGGAACAGTGGTGGCAGCAGCCTACAGCAACAGTATGGGAAATTACATCATGATCGATCACGGTGACAGCTTGTATACTATTTATATGCATGCTTCCGCACTCTATGTGTCAAAGGGACAGGAAGTATCCAAAGGACAGAAGATCGCAGCAGTGGGAAGTACCGGACGATCAACGGGCAATCACCTGCATTTCAGTGTGAGAAAGAACGGAAGCTATGTAAGTCCATGGAGCTATCTTGGAAAATAATGGTGCAGGCAAAATGGCCTGATTGTTAAGCAGATTGGAGAGATTGTAGTGGAAAATGAATCTCAGGAAAAGAAAAAGAGCAGTTCCCGGGTCTTCCTCGGCGGACTGCTGCTGGGAATCCTGTTCAGTATTTTGGCTGTTTGTGTGATTGTAATAGGAAGATATGCGTTTATTTCCATAAAAAATCACAGTACACAAACCAGTGCGTCCGGAAGCGAAAGTGTCATTAATACGGATACTTTTCAGAAGATGAAGACCATAGAGGACGTGATTGACGAATATTATTACGGTGAGGAGATCACCACAAGCGATATTCAGGACGGTATCTATAAAGGGATGCTGGAAGCACTGAACGATCCTTATTCCGAGTACTATACCAAGGAAGAGCTGGAGGATGCTTTGAACAGCTCGAAAGGAATTTCTTACGGAATCGGAGCTTACGTCACTTTAAATCAGGAGATGGATATGGCGATGATAGCCGGAGTCATGGAGGGAACACCGGCAGAAGAAGCCGGGCTTCGGGAAGGTGACGTTATCTATAAAGTAGATGGAGAAGAAACAAGGGGATTGAGCGTTTCGAAAGTGGTTGCCCTTGTAAAAGGAAAAGAAAATACCACAGTTCATCTGACGATCTATAGGGAGAATGAACCGGACTTTCTGGAGAAGGATATTGTCAGGAGTAAACTGATTGAAACGGAAACAGTGTACAGCGGTATACTGGAGGATACCGACAACATCGGTTATCTGCAAATCCGGGAATTCGATGCGGTGACAGTAGATCAGTTCAATGAAGCCATGGCAGAATTAAATGCTTCCGGTATGAAAGCATTGATATTGGATCTTCGAAGCAATCCGGGTGGAGACCTTTCAGCAGTGGTGGAAATTGCAAGAAGGATTTTGCCGGAGGGACTGATTGTTTATACGGAAGAAAAATCAGGGAAACGAACAGAATACACCTGTGACGGTACACATGAGATCCAGATCCCTATGGTGGTTCTGGTAAATCAGTATTCGGCAAGTGCCTCTGAAATACTGGCAGGTGCCATCAAGGACTATAATAAAGGAACTCTAATCGGCACTACAACTTACGGAAAAGGCATTGTGCAGAGAATCATCAGGCTGGATGACAGTACTGCGATCAAGCTGACAGTCAGCGCATATTTTACTCCTTCCGGAAAAAATATTCACGGGACAGGTATCGAGCCTGATATTGAACTGGAATATGATTATGATGCTTATGAAGCAGAGGGAATCGATAATCAGGTGGAGAAGGCAATAGAAATACTGGAGGGTAAAATTTCATGAGATCAACCAATCAATAAAATGATATCATAATCAGAACAAATGTTTGCTAAGCGTGTATAGATGTGCTATAATGGGTAAAGCTAATCTGTACACGCTTTATATATGACAATAGAAGACTTACAGAGCGTGCTTTCTATTGTTTGCAGGAGGCCATTTTATGGATAAATTGGATAAACAGGCACGATTTGTTTTACATTCCGATTATCAGCCGACGGGTGACCAGCCACAGGCTATCAAAGATTTGGTAGATGGTTTTAAGAAGGGCAATCAGTTTCAAACGCTGCTTGGCGTTACCGGCTCCGGTAAGACTTTTACCATGGCCAATGTGATTGCTGCCTTGAATAAACCCACTCTGGTTATTGCCCATAACAAGACGCTTGCGGGGCAGCTCTACGGAGAATTCAAGGAATTTTTTCCGGAGAATGCGGTAGAATATTTTGTGTCCTACTATGATTATTACCAGCCGGAGGCTTATGTGCCTTCTTCCGATACGTACATTGCCAAGGATTCCTCCATCAATGATGAGATTGACAAGCTGCGGCTTTCTGCTACGGCTTCTCTTTCCGAGAGAAGAGATGTGGTTGTGGTAGCCAGCGTATCCTGTATTTATGGTCTGGGCAGCCCGGACGACTATAAGGAAATGATCGTTTCTCTCCGCCCCGGTATGGTGAAGGACAGAGATCAGGTCATTCGAGAGCTGATCGATATTCAATATGACAGGAACGATTTGGATCTTGACAGAGGATGTTTTCGGGTTCGGGGCGATGTGGTGGAAATTTATCCGGCCCAGGGTGGAGATTATCTGATTCGAGTGGAATTTTTCGGAGATGAAATAGACAGGATTGCTGAGACAGATCCGCTTACGGGACAGGTCCATGCTATTTTGGAGCATGTAGCAATCTTTCCGGCTTCTCATTATGTTGTTCCCCAGGAAAAGATCAACGCGGCCTGTAAAGCAATTGAGGAGGAACTGGATGAGCGGATTCGCTATTTTAAAAGCGAGGACAAGCTGCTGGAAGCCCAGAGAATTTCTGAGAGAACAAATTTTGATGTGGAAATGCTGAGAGAAACCGGCTTTTGCTCCGGCATTGAAAATTATTCCAGGCATTTGAACGGTATGCCTGAGGGTGCCATGCCTCATACATTGATGGATTATTTTGGAGATGACTACCTGATCATCATAGATGAATCGCACATGACGATTCCCCAGATCGGTGCTATGTATACGGGTGACCGCTCCCGCAAAACAACATTGGTGGATTATGGATTCCGGCTTCCGTCAGCGCTGGATAACAGACCTTTATGCTTCGAGGAATTTGAGCAGCATATCGACCAGATGATGTTTGTATCCGCAACACCTTCCACTTATGAGGAAGAGCATGAACTGCTCCGCACGGAACAGATCATACGCCCCACGGGACTTCTTGATCCCGAAATATCGGTGCGTCCCGTGGAAGGACAGATTGATGATCTGATCAGCGAAGTAAACAAGGAGACGGCAAAACATAACAAAGTGCTGGTGACTACTCTGACCAAGAGGATGGCTGAGGATCTGACGGATTACATGAAGGATGCAGGCATCCGTGTGAAATATCTTCACTCTGACATTGATACCCTGGAAAGAGCTGAGATCATCAGGGATATGCGACTTGATGTGTTTGATGTTTTAGTGGGAGATCGGAAGAGCACGTCTGAACTCCAGTCACAC
>CAMEIH010000014.1 GCA_945917985.1 uncultured Clostridium sp.
CTTGCAGAACACACGACTTGCACCCATTGGAAACGTGCGCCGCCAGGCGCACAATGAAAAACAGCCGCGGAAAGTATCTGCCCTGCTTAAAAATGCAATACTCCCGCGGCTGATTGATTCAGTAAGTAAACACTTTCCATAAGCTTGCACCCGAGACCATATGCCGACACACTTTGCCGGTGGTCACAGGTGACAAAAAAAGCATAGACCAAAACATCTATGCTTTTCATATCATTGTTTACAATATTTCTTCTAAATAAAAATATATTCTAAAGAAGCACATGTTAAGCATTCTGTAAGGCAGATAAAAGGACATAGCAATAGCGTAAAATCAAGCACTGCTGTTCCTCACAACTGTTTAGTTGTATGATTTCTCCATTTCTACGACGCTTAACATAAACGACCTCTCTTTCACTAATTCTGAATTCACTATAATTCATATTACCCTCGGTGTCAAGGAAATGTTTTTAATCACTTTTCACCTGTGAGAAGTACATAGTTTGCCGAGCAAGCCGGTACAACGATACTGCCATCCTGCACTTTCAATTCTCCGCCATAGGAGTAAATACTTTCACCAAGTGCCAGGCTGCTGTCAAACCTTACTTCTTTACCGGAAGGATTCAGTACCACAAGGATTTTTTCCTCTTGCGCGCTTCTCATATATGCAAAAGGATAAGAATCTTTCTCGGCATAAACGAATTCAATCTCTCCCTTACTCTGCAACGCTTTATGGGACTGTCTGATCTGAATCAGCTTTTTGACCTCGTGATAAAGAGAAGCTTCATCTGCCTGCTGATTTTCCACGGTAGGTCTGTCTGCGCTTTCATCCTGCTGAATATACAACTTTTCCTTCGGTGCCGTGCTGAAGCCTGCATTTACACCGCTATCCCACTGCATGGGGCTGCGGGAGCCTGTCCTGTTGTAACCGCCCTCCACGGAAGTGAGATTTTCAAGATATCTCATACCGATCTCATCCCCATAATAGATAAAAGGTGCACCCGGCATGGAAAGCAGGAATGCAAAAGCAATTTTCATATCTTCCGGATCAAGCTGGCGGGCAAGTCTTTCCATATCATGATTGCCGGAAGGAATACAGATGAGTCCTTTCTTTTCCGACTTTTCATAGTTCTCCATATACTTGGCAACAAATTCGGAGATATCGCCTTTTCCTTCCTTATTAAAATAAGGATGTTCGCAACGGAACAGATCATTGTAATGGGAAGGCCCGAAATGAAGCAGGAAATCCATATGGAAACCACCCTGCAGCGACTTATCCGGCTCACCCCATTCAGAGACAAACGCCGCATCCGGGAATTCCTCATTAAGGAACTTTCTCACTTTTTTCCAGAGAGCAATGGTTCCCTTTCCATCCTCATCCTGCTTGACAAGAGAGCCCGCCATATCCACACGGAATCCGTCGCAGCCCATAGTAAGCCAGAAACGGATCACGTCCTTCATCGCTTCCAGCGTTGCTCTCGGCCCTTCGTCCTCCGGAGACATCTGCCAGGATTTTGTGATCTTATAATATCCGTAATTGACTGCCGGCTGGGAAGAGAAGAAATTGACCGCACAGGAACCGTCTCTGTCTGAAATTCCTCTGATACTTGCCATATCCTCCGGTGCTTCCCAGATACTGTCCGTCCAGACATACCTGTCTGTATATGCATTCTTTTCCGGCTTCATGGACTCTTTGAACCATTTATGCTCCACGGAAGTATGTCCGGGTACCAGGTCAAAAAGAATGTGCATTCCTCTCTTATGTACTTCTTCAAACAACTGTTTTGCATCCTCGTTGGTGCCGTATCTGGGTGCAATCGTGTAATAATCCGCTACATCGTAGCCTGCATCTCCGAAAGGAGAAGTAAAACAGGGATTGATCCAGAGCGCATTGCATCCCAGATCCTTGATATAATCCAGTTTGGAAATGATTCCCTGAAAGTCGCCGATTCCGTCTGCGTTGGAATCCATAAAAGACTGGGGATAAATCTCATAAAAAATTGCATCATCAAGCCATTTTGCCATAATAATGAAACAGCCTCCTTATTTTTTCTCTGCGCATCTTTGTCCTGTGCGCCATACCATCTGTCATGGCAATATTTTATCATAAACCTTTTTTTCGTTCAATCCTGCAGGCAAACGAAAATTACGAAAATTATCCGTATAAATCTTTTCCTTTCTGCACATTCTATCTGCGAAAGGAAGGAATATTATGGAAAAAGAAAGAAAAATCGAGACAACACCCGGCGGTCAGGCACCGGCAAATCTTTATGACGACGGCAATATTCCCAAGGAGGATCTTCCAAAAGAAGTGATCCCGGACGAGGTTCCGAGAAAGGACGGCCCAGGCGGAGAAAGCGGAGAGTAACCCTCTCCGCGTACTTATCCATGTTTCGCAGACTATGTTTTTATCTTCGAGGGTACAGCAAGCTCTATCACAGCTCTCTTACCCTTCTTCTTCATTTCAAAACATTTTCTTATCTTATATGAGGGTATATCATGCCGCGTCGCGCTCTCATACCCTTCTTCTCTTCTCCAGACAAATTTTTTTGTTTTTTCGAGGGTATATCCTGACGTAGCACGCTCTCATACCCTTTCCGGTACTTTTTAATCTTTTTATGGCGAAGGCCAATGAAAAGGTTACAAAAGAAATATACAAAAGCATTATAAAAAGGATACGAAAGGCAATACAAAAAGCTTGCCGACACGATTGCTATTTCTCGCAAAATGTGATATTATCATTGTGTTATAAATTTAACAAATATATTAATGTAAGAGGTGCAGACAAATGAGCAAAGGATTTGATGATATCATCGCAAAAATCAGTGAGTGCAGTATGAAGACTGTTGCCGTAGCAGTGGCTCAGGATTCCGCTGTGCTGGAGGCTGTCAAAGCCGCTAAGGAAAGAAACATTGCCAACGCCATTTTGGTTGGTGACGAAGCAAAGATCAGAGAAATTGCAGCTTCCATCAACATGGATCTGACAGGATTCGAGATCATCGACGAGCCCGATATGATCCAGGCTTCTTTAAAAGCTGTTAAGCTGGCACATGACGGCAAGGCTGACATGTACATGAAAGGCCTGATCGATTCCAAGAATTTCTTAAAGAGCGTTCTCGACAAGGAAGTGGGCCTTCGTACCGGCGGTACGCTTTCCCACGTATGTGTATTTGAGACGCCCGGCATTGAACAGCTTCTGTTCCTAACCGACGTTGCATTCATGACTTACCCTACATTAGAAGATAAAGTAAATATTATCAATAACACTCTTCCTGTTGCAAGAGCCTGCGGTGTTGAGTGCCCCAAGGTAGCTCCCCTTGCTGCCGTTGAGGTTGTAAACCCTAAAATGCCTGTTACTGTGGAAGCAGCAGAACTCACAAAGATGAATGAGGAAGGAAAGATCACAGGCTGTATCATCGACGGGCCTCTTTCCTTAGACCTTGCCATCGATCCCGAAGCTGCAAAACACAAGGGTGCAACTGACAGAAAGATCCAGGGCGATGCCGACATTCTCCTTTTCCCCGATATCCATGCGGGCAATCTGGTATATAAGGCTATCGTACATATGGTAAAAGTAAAGAACGGCTGTATCTTAACAGGTACAAAAGTTCCTGTCATCTTAACCTCCCGTTCCGATACCTTTGAAACCAAGGTGAACTCCATTGCACTTGCAGCCGTTGTTGCTGAAGAGATGAGCAAAAACGCATAAAAATTGTTTATGAATACAGAGCCGTCGTCGCGGCAGAAAGAGAGAAAGAAATGTCTATTAAAAGCTTAATCATTAATCCCGGTTCCACCTCTACCAAGATCGGTGTATTTGAAGACGAAACCTTATTATTCGAAGAGACCCTTCGTCACTCTACCGAGGAAATCGCACAGTATGCTTCCATCGTAGACCAGAAGGATTTCAGAAAGCAGATCATCCTTGACCTGCTTGCAAAAAAGAATTTTGATATCAATTCCCTGCAGGTTATCGTAGGACGCGGCGGTATGTTAAAGCCCATTCCCGGCGGTACCTATGCAGTCAGCGATGAACTGCTTGAGGATTTAAAAATCGGCAAACAAGGACAGCACGCTTCCAACTTAGGCGGTATCCTTGCAAGAGAGATCGGTGACTCCATCGGTGTTCCTTCCTATATCGTAGATCCCGTTGTTGTGGACGAGCTGATGCCGATCGCAAGATATTCAGGTGTTCCCGAGCTTCCCCGTACCAGTGTGTTCCACGCACTGAACCAGAAAGCAGTTGCAAAACGCTATGCAAAGGAAAAGGGTGTTTCCTATGATTCCCTGAACCTGATCGTTGTCCACATGGGCGGCGGTGTTTCCGTAGGCGCTCACGAAAAGGGACGTGTAATCGATGTGTTCAACGCTTTGGACGGTGACGGTGCATTTTCTCCCGAAAGAGCAGGTGCCGTTCCTTCAGGCGCACTGATCAAGATGTGCTTCTCCGGTCAGTATACCGAAAAGGAAGTTTATAAGAAGATCGTAGGTAACGGCGGCTTTAACGCATATCTTGGAACCAACGACATGCGTGATGTGGCAAAAATGATTGCTGACGGCGATGCACACGCTGACGAGGTTCGTGAGGCATTTATCCTTCAGGTATGTAAGAATATCGGTTCCATGTCATGTGTTCTGAAAGGAAAGGTTGACCAGATCATCGTGACCGGCGGTATCGCTTACAACAAGGAAGTGGTTGACAAGATGGAAGAAAGAGCAGGCTTCATTGCTCCTTTCACAGTTTATCCCGGTGAAGACGAGCTTCTTGCTCTTACCCAGGGTGCGCTTCGTGTATTGAACGGCGAAGAAGAGGCTATGAAGTATTAATCAGGAAATGTAATTGTTAAGTTAAGCCCTCATTTCATTGAATCAATGAAATGGGGGCTTCTTTTATTGTCTCTTGTTATCCTTTATATCAGTGTTTTGGTTTGAACGCACGAAGCAGCATATGCATTCTGTCCACTTCCTTTTCATCATAAGGCGCTTGGGGTTCATCTGACCAGAGGCAGAACATGCTGCCTATCGGATTGCTTTTCCTCATGGAAGATGCAACCGGGCTTTCTTCGTTTTTCATGGCATTCAGAGAAGTCTGATATGTGAAAATAGAATTTTCATTTTCTTTCGTTGTTCTTCCGAGTACATAATACCAGTTACAGTTCGTATCAAGTATTTGATGTCCCCGGGCTTCCAAAAAAGAAACCGGTGCAAGGTCATAGGCATCCCAGCCGGGACTCCAATAGGAAACCACAATGTCCTTATCCAGGGTTCCGGCGGAGAGATCCTGATTGTAATAGACACCGTCGTTAAACATGACAGGTATCATACCGGCTGACTTGATCATGCGGGCAATATCATTCACATAAGCAATAAATTTGTCATAACAGTATTCTTCCGGCTTCTGGAGAGATGCAAATCCGGATGTCAATACATCATTTGCATATTCATCGCTGCCCAGGTTTAAATAGCGGCAGCCTTTTTCCGAAAACCAGATGATCAGCTTTTGAAGAAATGCTTTCGTAAACCCGACAGCTTCCTGATTATCAAGGTCAACGGTAGTCTTAGAGCCCTTATATGCAGGAGATGTAATTCCCAGGTGTTCCATGGCAGTTAAGAGTGCATCCATGTGTCCCGGCGAGTTTAAGAGCGGCATCACCTGAATACCTTTCTCATTGGCATACCGGATCAGCGTCTCTACTTCTCCCTGCGTAAGTTCATTTGTACCATTATCGCAAAAGTCGATATTACCGGCATGGATTGCTTTTTTTACGTCATCACTTGCATATATCTTTTGGTCTGTCTCAACAGTCATGTCATCAAGAAGGAAGCGATACCCGTCATTTCCGACAGCAAGCTCCAGCATGTTATAACCGGTCTGCGCCATCACATCAACCAGATCCGTCAGCTGTGTTAAGGAATAATACTTTCTTCCGTTATCTATGTGAAAAGCCTTTATATATTCCATAAAAAATCTCCCTTTTATAACTGTTCTTTTTGTATATCATCCGCTCCGGATTCCACGGCCTTTTTCTTCTCCCGTTCTTCCCCTGATATCCTCAGGTATCTTCGGACAATACACAGAAGTACCACACTGACAACAGAGACAAAATCCTCATACGGCGTTGTGTCACCCACAATCATATGCCGGGCAACCAGAAAGATCAGTATTTCTATTACATTCTCTGAGTTCGGTCTGCAGAGCATTACCAGAAACTCGATCCCGATCACAAGCAGGAATATCTGCTCAAGATAATCTTTAAAAACAGACGTATCCGTAAGGAGCTGTTTGAAAATACCGGCATCCCGCACAAGGCTGAATACGGAAAGCACAATGCCGACCAGCGTCAGAACCGCCACGATAAATTCCAGCACCTCACTCCCGGTCAGGATAAACTTCTTTAATTTTTTAATTTTTTCTGTGAAATCCTTCATTCGTATCCCTTTCTCATTTTATTTGTCATGCGTAGATCTGGCAAACAGTAAGAACATTGGGAATATCTCCAATCTTCCGGTGAGCATTGCAACAGAAAGAAGTACCTGCGCCCAGTCGGAATAGACACTGTAATTTGCCATAGGCCCCACCAGGGCAAGTCCCGGTCCGATATTGTTAAAGCAGGCAAGAACAGCTGTCAGGTTGGTGGTCATATCCTTGCCATCCAGGGATATGATCCAGGTAAACATGCAGACCAGAATCAGATAAACAGCCGCATAAATCTTGGTAGAGTTCAAAGTCTCTTTATCCACAGGTTTTCCGTCCACCCTTACGGTAATCACAGCCTTGGGGGTAATGATATGCCGGATCTCAGCCAGGAAGGCTTTGAACAGAATAATCACTCTGGAAACCTTAAAGCCGCCTCCGGTAGAACCCGCGCAGGCACCGATGATCATAAGAAGCACCAGCGTATGCTTGGAAAATTCCGGCCAGGCATCAAAATCCACTGTGGCAAAGCCTGAGGTAGTCATGATACTGGAAACCTGGAAAAAAGCATTTCTGATCGTGGTGCCTATTCCCGTAAGCCTGTCAAAAGTATTTACAGTAATCGCAACGGTTGCAAAGAGCACAATGCCAAAGTAAACCTTTACTTCCTCTGACTTTACCACATCCTTTATTTTTCTTAAAAGCAAAAGATGATACACGTTGAAATTCACACCAAACAGAAGCATAAAAATACCAAGCACAATCTCTATGTAAGCACTGTGATATCCTGCAATTCCTGCAGAACTGACCGCAAATCCACCGGTACCGGCCGTTCCGAAAGCAATACAGAAGCTGTCAAACACCGGCATCCTTCCGCACACGAGCAGAAGGATCAAAATCAGGGTCATCACCGTATAAATACCATACAGGATCATGGAAGTGGTCCGCATTCTGGGAACCAGCTTTCCCGCTGTGGGGCCCGGTACCTCTGCCCGCACAAGATGCATGGAATTGTCATTTTCCATGGGCATAACCATAAGCACAAACACAAGAACGCCCATACCGCCGATCCAGTGCGTAAAGCTTCGCCAGAAAAGGACCCCATGACCAAGCCGCGCAGGTTCTGCGAGTACGGAAGCACCTGTCGTGGTAAAACCTGAAACAATTTCAAATAAGGCATTCCAGTAAGAGGGAAATCCCCCTGCAAGATAAAGAGGCAATGCCCCGATCAGTGATATGATGATCCATGCCGCGGCTACAATGAAATATCCGTCCCTGCTGCTCATTCTCTTATCCGACTGCTTTACCGAAGAAAAGAGCAGTCCCATGATAATCGCCGGTATGATAGTGCATACAAACGCCGATGCATCGCCGTCACCATAATACAGCGCCAGCAAAAGAGAGGGCACCATAAGCGCTGCTTCTATTAATATAATCTTACCGATAATACTGATGATCTTTCTTTTATTCATGTCAATTTAAGCCTTTCTGATATCCCAATTCATAAACTTCCCTTATCCTAAGAAGCAAAGATATCTTCCAGACGTGCAATCTGCCTGTTGATGACTGCCACCAGCACGGTATCGCCCGATTTGATCACATCATCACCTCTGGGAATGATCGTTTCGTTATCTCTGATAATACATCCGATCAGCATATTCCGCTTCATCTTCAGATCCTTCAGCGGAACATTGAGATTTTTATCTTTTTCGTCCACCTTAAACTCGATGAACTCTATTTTGCCATCCATCAACCGATACAGGGATTCCACCGCATCATTGTCCTCCGCATTTAAAAGAGAACGACTGTATCCCAGAATGCGGTCCGCGGCAACATCTTCTCTGGAGATTGTGCAGATCTTACTTTCCGGAGATAACACCTTTAAACGGGATTTTGCATTGATTCTGGAGATCACCTTGCTGATTCCCTGGGATTCTCCATACATGGCTGCAATCAGATTATATTCATCATTGTCCGTAATGGTGATAAAAGCATCCGTCCTGTCAATGTCTGTCTGGGACATGGAATCAAAATAGGCAAGCGCATCATCGCAGACCACATTGATCCCTTCAATCGCCTCGGAGATTTCCCTGGCCACCGCCTTATTTTTTTCCAGCAAAGTCACCTTTGCTCCCTGATGCAGAATCGCCTCGGCCAGATAATAGGAAATCCTGCCTCCCCCTGCAATCATAACAGACTGAAGCGGCTTTACCGGCAACTTCAGTTTCTTAAAGGATTTGCGGAACTCCTCCGCTGCCCCTGTCATATACAGAATGTCGTCTTTACAGATCACGGTATCCCCTTTCGGAACAAAAGCCTCCCCGCCGCGCACAACCGCACAGATCAGCAGATTGATACCCATATTCTGGTTCATGGTGATCAGGGTCTTGCCGATCAGGGGACTTTCATCCCTGACGCTGATCTGTACAAGCTCCGCTCTTCCGTTTGCAAACACTTCCACTCTTGTTGCAAGAGGAAATCTGAGCAATCTTCCTATCTCCATCGCCGTTGCCAGCTCCGGATTAATGATCATGGAAAGCCCCAGTTTATCCTTATAAAAACGATTTTGTCTGGCGTAATCCACGTCCCTGATACGGGCAATGGTATGCTTTGCCCCAAGCATATGGGCTGTCATGCAGCTTAAGATATTAAGTTCATCCGATTCCGTAACTGCGATCCAGATATCGGCTTTTCCCGCTCCAAGTTCCTGGAGGGTTGCATAGGAAGCGCCGTTTCCCTCAAAACAGATAATATCAAGAGAATTACTTAAGCTCTTTACGATATCGGGATTTCTGTCAATGACAGTCAGTTCATAACCGTCTCTTGACAGCTGACCGGCAAGCGCACTTCCGATTTTGCCGCCCCCTACAATAAATATCTTCATGTCATTGCGATATCTCACGTCTTACTACCTACTTTCTAAATACCAATCACGGACAGACCGTGAAAACCTTACGCCCATTATATCTCACTTTCCTACTTTCCGCCACTGTTTTCCATCATGAAAAAAAGCCATAAAAAAAAGCCGGTCATTTCTGCTTCGAAATCACCGGCTTCTATCCATATATTGGTTTTATCTGATTACTGTCTTACTTTGATATGCACTTCACGCAGCTGCTGCTCTGTCACTTCATTGGGTGCACCGCACATCAGATCCTGAGCCGTTCCGCTCATCGGGAAGGCAATGATCTCTCTGATGTTTTCCTCGTTGCGGAGAAGCATGATCATACGATCCACACCGGGTGCCATACCTGCATGCGGAGGTGCTCCGAACTGGAATGCATTGTAAAGAGCTCCGAACTTCTGCTTCAGCACTTCCTCATCATAACCCGCGATTTCAAATGCCTTTACCATGATGTCAAGGTTGTGATTACGGACTGCACCGGAGGAAAGTTCCACGCCATTGCAGACAATATCATACTGATAAGCCAGAATTTCCAACGGATCCTTATTCATCAGTGCGTCAAGTCCGCCCTGGGGCATGGAAAAAGGATTGTGGGTAAATCCAACCTTCTTTGTCTCCTCATCAAGCTCGAACATGGGGAAATCGTTGACAAAGCAGAAGCGGTACGCATTCTTCTCACAGATGTCAAGGCGGTTACCAAGTTCTGTACGGATCTGTCCCGCATAGCTTGCAGCGCGCTCCTCCTTATCGGCAATAAAGAAGATGGTATCAAAGGCTTCCAGTCCTGCCAGTTCACGCATTTCTGCTTTCAGGTCGTCGGGAATAAACTTGTCAATAGGTCCCTTGTAGGATAAATCCTCCTGTACCTCCAGATAGCCGAGACCACCCATGCCGATTCCGGTGGCAAACTTCAGCATCTTCTCGTGGAAGCCCTTGGACTGATGACCATGAATCTTGATGGCTCTCACCGTCTTATTCTGGAAAGGCTTAAAGGTACATTTATTAAAGAACTCGGAAAGATCGATAATTCTTAAGGGATTGCGAAGATCCGGCTTATCGGTACCAAACTCCAGCATTGCCTGCTTGTAGCTAATTACAGGATAAGGAGCCTTTGTCACGGTAAAGCCTTCCGGCGCAAACTTTTCAAAGGTTGCGGTGAGCACTTCCTCGCCTACACGGAAAACATCCTCCTGGGTGGCAAAGCTCATCTCAAAGTCAAGCTGATAAAACTCACCGGGGGAACGGTCTGCTCTTGCATCCTCGTCTCTGAAACAGGGTGCGATCTGGAAATACTTATCGATTCCGGACACCATCAGAAGCTGTTTGTACTGCTGGGGTGCCTGAGGAAGCGCGTAAAACTTGCCCTTATAGTGTCTGGAAGGAACGATATAGTCTCTTGCACCTTCCGGTGAAGAAGCACAGAGGATAGGCGTCTGAATCTCCATAAAGCCCATTTCCGTCATTTTCTCACGAAGGAACTTGATCACATTGGAACGGAAGATCATGTTGTCTAAAACCTTTCTGTTCCTCAGATCAAGATAACGATATTTCAGACGAAGATCCTCCCTGATTTCCTTGGAGGTTGCAATTTCAAAGGGAAGGGGCTTGTAAACCTTACCGAGGATTTCAATGGAGTGTGCCTCAAGCTCAATGGTTCCTGTGGGGATCTTGGGATTGTAGGTTTCCTCATCACGCTTCTCGATCTTTCCGGTAATGGTAACGCAGTCTTCCTTATTAATACCCTTCAATAAATCGGTATTTCTCATAACGATCTGGAGAACTCCGTACATATCTCTCAGGTCAATGAAAGAAACACCGCCATGGTCACGGATGTTCTCTACCCAGCCCGCAACCTTTAACTCTTTTCCGATATCACTCTCGGAAATCCGGTTCAATGTACATTCACGGTACAATGTTGATAATTCCATTTTTTTCTTCCTTTCTCACATTTCTTCTATAAACAGAAACGTCCTGAATTGACGTTCCATCAATTCAGGACGAATATAATCCGCGGTACCACCTGATTTACTGCAAAAGCAGTCACTTAATAGCTGCGTTACGTGCAACTGACGGCGCCCCTACTTGGATATCCCCGGGAGTCTGAAATTCCAGACCCGGCCTGTGCCGCCCTGCGGCACTTAATCCGTTCAGCTTGCAGCTCGGAAGTGTTATTCATACAGACTCTGCTGCCGGCTTTCCACCGCTGCCGGCTCTCTGGAAGTGAATTTCCGTATTACTTCTCTTCGTCATGGCTTTTTACAAACCCATCATAATGTAGAAAAAAACTTTTGTCAATCAAAACCTTTCTTAACAGCTTTTTTACGTGCAGTTATGGTTCTCTTTTTATATAATAAGGACATAAAATAATAAAAAGGGAGTAACCGGCACTTTTCAGAGTGTATTTCCGGCGTCAGTTCGGTTTATTTTTAAACCCGCTTGAAATTGAAATGGTAAGACTTTTATTACAGATTATTTTGTAATGAAAGTCTTTTTTTATACACAAGGTCGCAAATACACTCGAATCTACCGCAGTTTCTCCCTCCCACCAAAATGTGGAGAAAGGATACTACTATGGAGTTTCTCATTTCCGGAATCTTGGCAGTTACCTGGAAACAGGCAATCATGTACCTCATCGGCCTTCTTCTCATATGGCTTGCCATCAAAAAGCAATATGAACCCGCCCTTCTTCTGCCCATGGGCTTTGGTGCCATTTTGGTAAACCTGCCCCTTTCAAGTGCCCTGAACCAGACTCTTCAAGGAACCTTAAAGACAAACGGTATTATCGAATGGCTTTTTTCTATTGGGATTGAGACCTCCGAAGCACTGCCTATCCTGCTTTTTATCGGCATCGGCGCCATGATCGATTTCGGTCCGCTTCTGTCAAAGCCCATATTGTTTTTGTTCGGAGCTGCCGCACAGTTCGGCATTTTTGCAGCCCTGCTCTTTGCCGTGATCCTTGGCTTTGACCTTAAGGATGCCGCTTCCATCGCCATTATCGGTGCAGCGGACGGTCCAACCTCCCTGCTTGTTTCACAGATTTTGCATTCCAATTATATCGGTGCTATCGCTGTGGCGGCGTACTCTTACATGGCTCTGGTTCCCATTGTACAGCCCTTTGCCATTAAAATGGTGACCACCAAAAAAGAGCGCAAAATTGCCATGCACTACAGCCCCTCCGATGTTCCGAAGAGTATGCGGATTGCTTTTCCCATCGTGGTCACCTTCATCGTGGGATTCATCGCACCCTCTTCTGTTTCCCTTGTGGGTTTTCTGATGTTCGGCAATCTTATCCGGGAATGCGGTGTCCTCACCAACCTGTCAGAGACGGCGCAGGTCTCTCTCACCAATCTGATCACGCTTCTGCTGGGCATCACGATTTCCTTCAGTATGCAGGCAGAAAGCTTTGTCAAGGTGGATACTCTGCTGATCATGGCCATCGGTTTGTTTGCCTTTGTGTTTGACACGGTAGGCGGCGTCCTCTTTGCAAAGCTTATGAATCTGTTCTTGAAAGAGAAGATCAATCCCATGATAGGCGCTGCGGGAATCTCTGCTTTTCCCATGTCCTCACGGGTGGTTCAGAAAATGGCTCTTGAGGAAAACCCGCAGAATATCCTGATCATGCAGGCCGCAGGCGCCAATGTTTCCGGTCAGATTGCTTCCGCCATCGCCGGAGGGTTAATAATTACACTTGTTTCTGCATATATTTAGTAACAGTTCAGCCTTGAAATGATAAACAGGATGGGCGTGGGTGCTTGCACACAAAGCACATTCGGTTTATCGTTTCATGCGCGGAGCGCCATTCATGAGCAAAGACAGCTGCGAAGCAGCGAAAAGCACCTTCAGGTGCAACTTTGTGAATGAATGAGGCTGAACAGACTGAACACTTAGAAAGGACACAAAATCATGACAGATACTCTTTTAATCGCACTGAAAATAATGGGACAGGGAATGCTTGGGATTTTTGTCTCCATCCTGCTTATCATGCTGGTAATCACGCTGATCGGGAAGCTTCCCTCTTCTTCCGATTCTGAGAAATAGACACAGGAGGTTTTATGCAAAACTGGATCATTACAATTATGAACCGCTTCGGTTATCTCGGCGTAGCCGGACTGATCGGGCTTGAGAATATTTTTCCGCCGATTCCCTCTGAGGTCATCCTGACCTTTGGCGGTTTTATGACTACCTGCACGGATCTCACGTTCACAGGCGTGGTAGTTTCCTCCACCATCGGTTCCCTGATCGGGGCTATCCTTCTGTACGGAATCGGATGGATTCTCTCCTATGACAAATTATGCAGGATCTTATCCGGCAAAACGGGCAAAATCCTGCATCTGTATCCTGAAGATATTGATAAAGCGGTATCCTGGTTTGATAAAAAAGGAAATTACACGGTGTTTTTCTGCCGTTTCATCCCTATCGTGCGCAGCCTGATCTCCATACCTGCCGGCTGCGCCAAAATGAAAATGCTGCCTTTTCTTCTGCTGACGACTGCGGGGAGCTTTATCTGGAATACTGTCCTTGTCTATTTAGGCGCTCTTGCCGGAAAATCCTGGAGTAAGATTGCCGGCTACATGGATACCTATTCCACCATTGTACTAATCATCCTTATCATCGCCGGATTGTCAGCTCTATACTTTTTTGTCAAATCCAGAATCAAGTAAAGGAAAATCCGGCTTTAAACGCCCGGGAAGCAAAAGCTTTTTCAAAATCCTTTAAATCATAAAGTTCAATGGGCGGCAGCTTAATCTTTCCTTCGTTAAGAAGCTTCAGTGCCGGTTCAAAGGGACCGCACCTGCTGCCCACAATGGTGATCTCATTCACGGCGATCATACTCATGTTAAGACTGATATTGCCTGCATAGGTACTTTTCAAAATGACGGTTCCCTTTTTGCGGACCAGTTCAAAAGCCTCCGGGAGTCCGGTTTCAGAGCCGGTACACTCTGCCACATATTCATAACCTTCCTTTTCCCCACAGGTTGTCACTTTTGCAAATGATTCAAACAGCTTCAGCTTGTCCTCATGCTTTCCGATCACAGTAAGATCGATCCCCGTAAGAGAAAGTACCTGGGCTACCAGAAGCGCCAGTCTTCCGTCTCCCAGAACAGCTGCATTTTTATCCGGAGATATTTTGATCTGTGTCAGAATCTCCATGGCAGCTGCAAGAGGCTCCGTAAAAACGGCAATCTCATCCGGGAGATTATCCGGCACCAAATGCAAAAGATTGGTATCGATGGTCATATACTCTGCAAAAGCCCCATCCTTATTTGCCATGCCAAGCACTCTTCTGCTTACACAGTGGGTGGGACGTCCGGTCCGGCAGTAAATACACTTACCGCAGGACGCATTCAATTCTCCCACCACTCTCTTTCCGATCAGCGATGGATCTGCGGATTCCACTACCTCACCCACAAATTCATGGCCCATCACCCCGCGGAAATCAGGGCGATACCCCTTTCTCACTTCCTTGTCCGTGTTGCATACGGCGCACATATGAATCTTGATCAGACTTTCTTGCTCCGTCCTCACCGGCACGGGAAGGTCTTCCCGGTACACCGCATCCTTACCATTATAATAAATACCTCTCATGGACACCCTCCTTTCTTTTTTGACTTTTTCCTCTGTAAATAATTGACAGTTTTTGTACTTTATTCTAAGATACTTGTTAATACATCAGGAGGCCCTGCAGATGAAAGACAAGAACTTTTTGGAACGCACCTTTGTAGTATGTCTGCTTGCCATGCTATGTTGCTTTTTATGGGGAAGTGCTTTCCCCTGTATCAAAATAGGATATCAAATGTTTCAGATATCCTCCGACCAGACCATGTCACAGATTCTCTTTGCGGGAGTGCGCTTTACTCTGGCAGGGGTACTTGTGATTCTCTTTGGCAGTATCCTAAACCGCAAAATCCTTTTGCCCAAGCGAAGCTCCTTCAAAAATATATTAATCATCTGTTTGTTTCAGACCGTGATCCAGTATCTGTTTTTCTATATTGGTATGGCGCATACATCGGGAGTAAAAGCTTCTATCGTGGAAGCCTCCAACGTGTTTCTCGCCATTTTAGTCGCCAACCTGATTTTTCATCAGGAAAAGCTTACCTTTTCCAAGATGCTTGGATGCGTGATCGGCTTTGCAGGCGTTATCCTGATTAATCTCACGGGAAGCGGCCTTGAAGGAGGCATGACAATGACGGGAGAAGGCTTTATTCTGCTCTCCGCAGCTGCCTATGCCGTTTCCTCCGTTCTGATCAAACGCTTCTCCGTTTATGAAAATCCCGTAGTAATCAGTGGATACCAGTTTATGATCGGCGGTCTTATCATGATTGTTGTAGGTCTTGCAGGCGGTGGCAGTCTTCATCCCACATCGCCGGCAAGTGCCCTTATGATGCTGTATATGGCACTGATTTCCGCCGTCGCCTACACCATCTGGGGCATTCTTCTCAAATACAACCCGGTATCCAGGGTAGCTGTGTTTGGCTTTATGAACCCAGTATTTGGCGTTGTCCTTTCCGCACTTTTACTGAACGAAGGCAGCCAGATTCCCCTGTTCCAGTGCATCGCCTCTTTGGTTTTGGTCTGCCTTGGGATTTATATTGTAAACAGAAACAACTGATCGTCTCTTTTTGAACAGGCAATTCCTTCTTACAGTTCAAATGCCTGCTTGATGCTGTCATAGTGAAGGAAAATTCCCTGATCGGCAATTGCCTTGATTTCCTGTGCCGTTGCCAGCTGAAATCCTAAGGTCTCTTCTGCCTGAGGAGTAACGTCTTTTTCTTCAAAGTCCTTGACAAAGCGATAGACATCCACAAAATAGTTATCACCTTTTCCCGGATTTTCCCTGTGGTATGTAAAAAGATATCCGCCCTCACAGCCTGTCACATCAAGTCCTGTTTCCTCCAGAATCTCTCTTTTTACCGCATCCTCTGAGTCCTCGCCGGCCTGTGCCGCACCCCCTGATACTTCCCACCAGCCGGGAGCCCACGCTTTGGTCATCACGCGCCGTGTGATCAAAAATTTGCCGTCGGGCCTGACTACCACGCCAAGTACCGTCAAATGGTATTCCCCATCCTTAAGGCACCAGTCATTGCGCTTCATGGTGCGCCCCGTTCTCTGCTTGTTACTGTCATAAATATCCCAAAGCTCCATTTCTATCCTCCTGTCAGTTCTTTCCTGTAAAATGTAGTGATTCCATATCCTGTATTCGGTCTGATCGCACAGTAGGCTGCATCTGCCACGAATAAAAGTATCAGCAAAACACTGATCATAACCCGTATTTTCTCCGGGATTTTCCAGATCACCCGCTCATAAAGCGGAATCAGCAGGCAGATAAGCAGCATTCCTCCGACTCCGAAGCAGAGTGCGCCAAGCAGACAGATTCTTCCGTTCAGATTCATGAAATGTCCGCTGTAGTCCCACCATTTTCTGCCCCAGCGCACTTCCAGAAACCAGCCGGCAAAGTATTCCAGTGATGAACAGATCACAAGGGAATATCCAAATACCAGCCGGGGCTTTTTCCTGTACCGATACAGTAAAAAGTACAGCAGCATTCCTCCCACACCGTAAATGGGAAGGTAAGGGCCTTTATAGATTCCCCGGTTCACAAAAGCATGTGATGTAAAAAAGGTCAGGATCACTTCCCAGATCCAACCGATACCTGCCAGTACAAAAAACAGGATACAATAAAAATCAAAGCTTTGTCCATTCTTTTTTCTTTTCATATCACTAGCATGCCCTGCTGCTTTTATTTTATCAATTTTCCTGCTTTTATTTTACGCCTTCACTGCCCAGCGCATCTTGGTAGAGCGGGCTCTCGGATTTCTCGCACACTCCTTTGCCGAAGGGCGGATCACATCCGTTGCCACTTCACTGTAAATGCCGGTCTTCTGCATTTCTTTTAATGCCTTTTTCACCATACGATCTTCCCCGGAATGAAAGGTAAGAATGGCAATCCTGCCTCCCGGTGCCATACACGAAGGGAGCTTTTGCAGAAAGGCATCCAGCACCTCAAATTCGCTGTTCACATCGATCCTGAGCGCCTGAAAGACTCTGGCGCAGGACTTCTTTATCGCATCCTTTCTCTCCTTTTCAGGAAGAAAGGAAAGTGCTTCGCTGATAGCCTCTGCCAGTTGAGCGGTTGTTTCAATCGCCTGATTTTTTTTGAACCTCAAGCTGATGGTCCGCGCGATCTGCGCTGCATAAGGTTCATCGGAATTATCGCGGAACATCCATTCCAGCTCCTCCCTGGAGCTCTCCTTCAGTCTCTGTGAGGCAGGAATTCCCGCCTCCGGATTCAGGCGAAGATCTAAGGGGCCTTCGTTTTTGTAAGAAAAACCGCGCGCCGGATTGTCAATCTGCATGGAGGATACTCCAAGATCCGCGAGCAGAAAATCAAAAGGTCCGTATTTTTCTGCCACCTGATCAATATTCGCAAAATTCTCGTGGATCACGGTTAAGATATCCTCTCCGTAACCAAGATCATTTAACCTTTTCTTTGATTTTACGATCTCGATGGGATCGACATCAAGGGCATACAAATGGCCCTGTCCGTCGAGACACTGCAGCATTTTTTCACTGTGACCGCCATATCCGAAGGTAGCATCCAGCCCTTTTTGTCCCGGCTTTATCTGTAAGAAATCAAGAATTTCGCGGACGCAGATGGAAAGATGCATCCCGGCAGGCGTGCTGCCCTTTGCAATCACCTTTGCTATGGTGTCCCGGTATTTTTCAGGGTCCAGTTCCTTATATTTTTCACTGTATTTTCTGGGATGCGTCCCCTTATAACGCACCCGGCGCTTGTGGGGCTGTTCCCCTTTTTTCTGATTTTCCATTTCTGTCTCCATCTCATACAAAAACAAAACGGAGTGTCAAAGCACTCCGTTTTCTGCTTTTTTCTGCAATTAATCCATTACCATTACCCAGATTGATTTCATATTTCCGTTACCGGCATCATACCAAAGGCAGGAACTGCCGCCCTCTGTATACATGGGATTGATCAACAGATCCCTATGGTAATCCGAAGCATTCCACGCCGCCATGGCCGCATCTGCATCTGCTTGTCCCTTTGCAATGCATTCACCGGAGGTACGCATGTCGTCATGACTGAAGTCACCTGCACAGTCAAGAGCCCTTTCCCTGGCAACCTCATGAAGCGTTCCATCCAGTTCAAACCCGGGCCTTCCCTGATTTACTTTTGAGAACAAAAGCATCGCAGAAGTATCGCTATAATAACCGTAAACTCCGTCTGCAAGCTTATATGCCCTTTCACTGATTTCCTGAGCACAGTCGGCACACTTCATCACTTTATAATCGCCGCAATCCGTCCACACACCGCGATGATTTCCATCAATCAGACAGGACAATACTCCGGAATCCTCCTGTGGCTTTTCCGTTTCTGCCGCCCGACTGCTTGTCCCCGGTGTTGCAGTCTCCTGTATCAAATCTGTTTCTGATCGTTCCTGCTCTGAAACCGTTTCCTCAGAAGTCTCTTCCTCTCCTGTGGGAATGGCTGCTGCCAGAGGTACCTCGCCCTCCTCGATGATAATCATGCCACCATCTGCGCTGCTGTTTGCCATTGCCACTGCCTGGCCATGATCATCTGCCGTCTCTTCCTTTAAGAAAAACCTGTCGCCAATGATCAGGGAAAAAACCAGAATCAGTCCCAAAGTTCCTATTATACTCTTTTTCATCAGAAGTATCTCCCCATAACATAAGTACACACAACAAGCAACTATATTCTTATACTATTACTTTCTTGCATATTTTTCAAGAGTCTTTACAAGATCTTCCTGCATCAAAATACTGAGTCTTTCAATAATCTCCTTTGGATCCTCTTTCATATCTTCTTTGATCCAGTTAAGCATAATCCCCACAAAGGCGTACTTATAGAAATCGGCAATAAATTTCTTATCCTCTTCTTTCACCGGAATCCCTTTCGCCTTTTCATCTATCACATCATATAAAAGTCCATAAGTTACCTTATACAGATATAACTCCACCTGCTCCCTGCTGACGGAGTGATATACATTCAAAATGAAAGCTTTGTTTTCCAGCACCATATGAAATATGTTTAAAAATCCCTGTTGCCAGGTTTCATATGTTTTGTTTCCCTCAAGAGCCCTGTCCGCATCCTCTGCGCAGCTCCACTCCACCAGATCATAAATATCTTTGAAGTGATAATAAAAGGTCATACGGTTAATCCCGCAGTCCTCTGTAAGATCGTTGATCGTTATTTTGTTCAGCGGCTTTTTCAGCATAAGATTCTTTAAGGACTTCTCCAAAGCCTTCTTCGTCATCTGCGACAAATGTTTCGCCTCCCAAATTTTTCTTTTTATTTTATCATTTTAGCAAAACCTGAATCAAATGTTAAGAATATTTTCTTCTGCTCTGTGGACCACAGAAATATTGAAAAAAAAACCAAAAACCTTTATTATATAAGCTGTATAGAATCAAAAGGAGAACAGAAACGAATGAATTTTGTTTATGAGCCGGCATTGCTTGAGTATATGCAGAAAAAAGGAAAAAATATCATCGTGGTGGAAGAAATCACAAGCAACAACTCAGACTTTGAAGTCACGGAACTGCATGTACATCTCATTGATGAGAAAAGAGCAGAGCATTTCAAATCACAGAAAAGATATCTCGGCGTTAAAACAGAAAAAGGGGAAGTTCTCCTTCCCCCTTTCAGGCTGAAAATCGATGATACTGTTACTTTCGGATTGAAGTCTTTTCTTGGGATTAAATATGTATCTTATAAAGGGATTCAGAAATAAATATATCTCACATACGGTGTACCCGTTACCCTTTATCTAAAAGCAGACACTCTGCCTGTCACAAAAGATAGATTCTTTCAATTTTAACACCTGATTGTTATATCATTCATTTCCAAAATGTGCCATACTCTGATTAAGCATGGTTACTATTCATACCATTGTCAGAGGAGAATTGTTATGAAAACATCGAAAATGAAATGGCTCTGGGAAAACATGAAAGGCTATCACGGAATCTACATCATAGCAATCTTTGGTGCAATTCTGTATAATGTCCTTCAATTAACGATTCCCTATGTCACCCAGCTCTTGATCGATCTGTTTTTATCCGGCAAACAGGCAGCCGAAAATCTGGCTACCAGAAAGGATTTGTTTTTTGGTCTGATTCTTGCCATGATTGGACTGACCTTTTTCAGAACGCTCATCGTCTATCTGGATTGTATGGCCTTTGAAAAAGTTTCACAGGCAACCCTCTATAAAATCAGAAACTACCTGTATGACAAGATCCAGCGACAGGATATGAAATTTTACAGCACCTATCGAACCGGTGATCTGATGACGAGGCTTACCGGTGACTTAGATGCCGTTCGTCATATGATTGCATGGGTGGTCAGATCAGTGGTAGAATCTCTTGCGCTTGCTTCCGCCACCATGATCTACTTCTTCTTTATGAACTGGAAGCTGGCACTGTGCATGCTCATGATCGCACCCCTGATCTTTATCGTGATTATACTTTTTAAAAGTAATGTAGGACCAAAGCATCGTCTGCTTCGTGAAAAGCTGGCTGTGATGAATACGGCTGCTCAGGAAAACATTTCCGGGAACCGCGTTGTCAAGGCGTTTGCAAGAGAGCCTTATGAAATTGAGAAATTTAATACCTGCAACATGGATTTTGCACAGACAAACAAAGAAACTGCACTGACCTGGCTAAACTACTTTCCGTTTGTGGAAACATTAGCCAATCTCATGCCTGTGGTTCTTTTAGCAGTCGGCGGACTTTTTCTGATCCGTGATGAGATTTCCATGGGTCAGTATGCTGCTTTTTCCGGACTGATCTGGGCTGTTGCAAATCCGATGCGTAACCTTGGAAATATCATGAATGAATTTCAGCGTTTCAATGCCGCATCTGCCAAGGTCATGGAACTCTATTATTCAGAGCCTGAAATCGTGGACGCACCGGATGCAATTGAAATCACCGGCCGCCTACAGGGTAAAATCGAATTTCGCGATGTCAGCTTTTGCTATGAAGATTCCGACATCCCGGTACTGCACAATATATCCTTTACTGCAAATCCCGGTGAGACCATTGCGATCATGGGCGAAACCGGCTGCGGCAAAACTTCTCTGATTCATCTGATTCCGAGATTCTATGAACCCACAGAGGGAGAGATCCTCATAGATGATGTAGATATCAGAAAATACAAAAAACAAGAGCTGCGTAAAAGCATCGGCCTCGCAACTCAGGATGTACTGCTTTATTCCGATACCATTGATGGCAATATCGCCTATGGAAATGCCAGTCTGTCTCTGGAGGATGTCCGCAAATATGCAAAATACTCTGCCGCTGATGATTTTATCTCTAAAATGCCCGAGGGCTACGATACCATTGTCGGCGAGCGTGGCGTAGGGCTTTCCGGCGGCCAGAAACAGCGTATTTCTCTGGCCAGAGCACTGGCAGTCAAGCCATCCATTCTGATTCTGGATGACACCACCTCTGCCGTGGATCTGGAAACCGAAAAGATCATCCAGAATGAATTAAATTGCCTTGATTTTGCCTGTACAAAGCTGATCATCGCACAAAGAATTTCTTCTACCAGGAACGCTGACAAGATTCTGGTATTGCAGGATGGACATATCATAGAGGCAGGTACTCATGAAGAACTGATTTCCAGAGGCGGCTATTACCACGATGTGGTAATGCTTCAGACCGGAGAGGAGGGACACTGATCATGGCCGGAAGAAATACTTATAAGGAAGACGAAATCCTGGAAACCCCTTTTGACTTTAAGCATTTACTGCGTGCTTCCGTTTATGTAAAAAAATATGCAAAAAAAATGATATTTGCCCTTTTCTTAAGTGCAATCGGTGCCATCACGGGACTTTTTGCCCCGATCATTACTCAAAGAGCATTGGATGTGGCAATTCCAAACAAAGATCAGAAGCTTTTGCTTACACTTGTTCTGATCCTTATTGCAAGCTACACAATCAGCATCCTTTTTACCACCTTCCGCTCCCGTATCATGACGAAGGTTGGACAGGACATTATTTTTGATATCCGCAAGGATCTGTTCGAGCACCTGCAAAAGCTTTCGTTTCAGTATTATGACGACAGACCCCATGGAAAGATTCTGGTTCGTGTTGTCAACTACGTAAACTCTGTTTCCGATATGTTGTCAAACGGTCTGATCAACGTAATCCTGGAATCACTGAACCTGATCTTTATCATCATTTTTATGTTTTCCGTGGATGTGAAGCTGAGTATTGTAGTACTCTGCGGCGTTCCTGTTCTTGCCGTTTTCATGTTCTGGATCAAGAATAAGCAGAGACGTGCATGGCAGAATGTCTCCAACAAAAACTCCAATCTGAATGCTTATCTTCAGGAAAACATTGTAGGTGCCCGGGTCACACAGATTTTTGCAAGAGAGGATGAAAATGCCGAAATCTTTGAAGGCTTAAGCGACCGTGCAAGAGCTGCCTGGATGGAGGCTGTAAAATACAGTAACCTTGTGTGGCCGGGAATTGATAACATAGCGGTCGTGATTCGTGCCTGTATTTTCATTTTCGGCCTTATCGTATTTGGGCAAGGACAGGAAACCGTCGGTACCATTCTGGCCATTTCCTCCTATGCCTCAAGATTCTGGCAGCCGATCATGAATCTCGGTAATATTTTTAACAACTTCATCAATAATATCGCTTATCTGGAGCGAATCTTTGAGACTATGGACGAACCCATTACCATTGACGACGCCCCGGATGCCAAAGAAATGCCGCCGATCCGCGGTAAAGTTACTTTCGACGACGTATCCTTTGGCTATGAAAAGGAACAGACTGTTTTAGATCATGTGAGCTTTACCGTTAATCCCGGTGAAAGCGTAGCTTTAGTTGGCCCCACCGGTGCCGGTAAAAGTACCATCGTCAACCTGATCTCACGCTTTTACGATGTAAACGGCGGAAGAGTTCTGATCGACGGCGAGGATATTTCCAAAGTAACACTTTCCTCTCTTCGTTCCCAGATGGGAATCATGATGCAGGACAGCTTCATCTTTTCCGGAACAATTGAAGACAACATTCGCTATGGTAAGCTGGATGCCTCCTTGGAAGAGATTAAAAAAGCAAGTGAGACTGTTTGCGCCCACGAGTTCATCTCCCATATGCATGATGGTTATCAGACCGAGGTAAAGGAACGCGGCTCCCTCCTTTCCCAGGGGCAGAAACAGCTGATCTCCTTCGCAAGAACGCTGCTTTCTGACCCGGCCATCCTGATTCTGGATGAAGCGACCTCAAGCATTGATGTCCAGACAGAACGTGCCCTGCAAAAAGGATTAAATGCCATGTTAAAGGGACGAACCTCCTTTATCATTGCCCACCGTCTCTCCACCATCAAAAACTGCGACAAGATCATGTATATCGATCATGGCGGAATCGTGGAATGCGGTACCCATGAGGAGCTGATGAAAAAACGAGGCAGCTACTATCATCTCTATACCGCCCAAATGCAGGATGTTTCCTAATATATATATATGCGCATAAGAAGCTGTCGCACTAAGTAATTAGCGCGACAGCTCTTTTAGTTCTTTATCTGGCGCCCCTCCACATTCATGTGATAGCCATCCCTGTAGATCAACTCAGATACCGGCACAAAGGTATATCCCTTCTTCTTCAATTTCGTGATCAATGTATCAAGCGCCTGCTTGTAACAAGGTAGTCGTATAATTACATTTGACTGTTTTCATCAATTTATTGAAACGTTTTTATTTATCATTCCATTAAATCGATGTATTTCTATATCATTTACCATTTCAGACTGTATTCTTAGACTATCCTTCTCAACTAAAATGGTGCCATCATCATTCACTGTACATTTTTTTAGAATCCAATTATCATTTGTCCTACTTACTATAATATATTCACTTTCGTTCATAATAACGATTTCTGCGGTTGTTCTATTTGAATAGCTATTATAGCCTTTATAATATACTCCAAAAGTTACAAAAACAAAAATTGTCACTGGGCACAAAGCTAAAACTGTTTTTTTTAATCCATGACTTTCTTTATTATTTTCTGATTCACTATAAGATTGTTTTTTCATATATTCTATACTATTTGCAACCAATTTTACGGTTCCGCTAAGTGCCATTAACGTTTCCCATACACTATAAAACAAAAGCCATAATACTACAGAAAATATTAATGTCTGTAATGCCACTTTATTCCAATTTACTAAAAAATATTCCACTGCTAAGTCCAATGAGAATATTACAGATAAGTAAATAACAATAATGAAAACCAACAATATCGGTAGCATCAATATTAATAGAAATCTTCCAAAAAATCTGCTATTCACGAAAAGTATGTCATATATTAATGCTATCAACACACAGGCCAAAATACTAAATGCTGCTCTAAAAAATTCCCATAATATTCCTTGATAGTTAACTTCATTACCAACCATATCAAAAAAGAACCTATTGTAGAGAAAATTACTATTTTGGAATCTTTTTTCCAAATTTTTTTCATCATTTTATTTATTTTCTCAAAAGGTTTCCCTTTTTTATCAGATTGCATTTTTGCTTTTCTCTTGCCATTCCTCACTTTACCATTTTCTTCTTTTTTTATTACACATTCATTATTCTGATTGTTTTTCTTTCCTATGTACTTATTTCTTTTCTTCATATAAATTTCCCCTTTTGTATTAATCAATAAATATAACTATTTATATTTATTATCTCACTCATCAGAACGACAAACAACTAAAAATGAAAAAAGTCTCCACTTGCCATTATTCCAATCTATCTTTTCAGAAACTAATTCAAGACAAAAAGCACACTCAATCTTAATTAAGTGTGCTTCTCCATCCTATACATTATTATCCCATATATTCTCTATAATTCTTCAATCATCAGTAAGTTTTCGTCCAAATCCATAGCATATTCCTTCAAAGCATCTCTCAAGTCATGCTGTCTCCCAATATTAGTAACATCTATCTTCGTAACGCAGTCACTCATCCATGGAAGTTCTGTGATCATATCATCCAGAAGATCAATGATATCTACCTGTGCCAGTTTCTCCTTTGAAACATATCCGGAGCCTTGATGATGCTCAAATCCATGCCTTTTAAAAAAGTTTTTTAAGACATAATAGGCCTTTCGATAATCAGAAAAATATTTTTCCAGTTTGTGAACGCTCAAATCAAAGTTAATGGCTTTCAAGTATTTTCTTTCCACTATTATTCCCCATACATACAGATCACTCGATTTTTACTATATCCTATACACCCATAGCTTTTTTCCGTGTATAATGCTTTAATAAATCTTCTGTAACAAAATCATTCGGTGAGTCGGAATCATCACTATCGTAAAGAATCCAAATCATAACATTTCCCATAAACCAATCCTGCTTTTTTAATGCATTTACTATACTGCAAAATCTTCCAAAATCTCTGTCATCTCCATTGTCTTTATAGATAACTGAGCCGGCATGATTTTTTTCTCCTTCAAAGTTCCATTTTTTAAACAATTTATCTATAGCAGCATATATTGCCACTAATCTATATTTTCTTTCCCTGATAATCTTCTCATCATCCATGCAAATTTCCATTTTTAACATAAAAATTTGCTCCTTTCTGATTGGATTCTGTTGATAAAATCATTATACCCAAAGGAACAATATTGTACAATAAATTTTTCAATTGCTTCTCCTTAAATTTTGTGATCAGGATATTCAGTGCCTAGCCGTGTACTTGGTCCCGTTATGGCAAAGAATGATCCTTCCGTTTCCGAGGTGTTTGTGCTCCGTCACGGTCTTGATGATGTAATCCACACCACAGTCTTTCCAGTCGAGAGAATCCACGTCCCATTGTATCGTATAATATCCGCAGTCCTTTGCCACATTCACCACTGTATTGTCATAATTTCCATAGGGCGGCCTGAACAGAAACATCTCATAGCCTGTCAGGGTCTGCACCTTCTCATGAACCTTCATCAGTTCTTCCTTCTTCTCCGCGTCGGAAAGCTGACTCATGGTTTTTGTTTGTGAATAATTTTAACGGATGTCAAAATAGTAACCAGATTCAAAACTCCTTCCGTAATCAGCGTCATTCCCAATAGCAGCATAACTATCTCAGTACTTTCTGTTGGACGTAAAACCAGCAGAAATCCAATAATACCCGTAATAATTGCTACAGCAAGGATCAACCACCACATACGAATACCAAATACTTTGGAATCAATCGAAATCTGTATTTTTAAAAGCGCATCAGCCAAAATGAAAATTCCTAAAAAAATACAAATGACATTCACCATAATTTCAGACCGGAATATCAATATCACACCAAGCGCAATTAGCAAGATGCCAAATGCTAAATCATACTGAAATGCCAATCGATATACGTCTTTTGAGCAATAGCCGATGATCTTCACAAAACCAAATAAAATCAGTAGCAGACCGCCGATTCGGCAAAGTAATAAAGCAGAAAAATTGGGAACAACAATCAGCACAATACCCATCACACACAGCAGGACAGAAATAATGATATAACCAACCTTTGCGGTATGAATACAATTATTAGAGTTCACACCGAACACCTCCTTCTTATTGACTTTATATTGTTTCAATACCTCTTTTTATACTTATACTATAGCAAAAGGCAGGTATATAAAAAACAGACAACATAACCCTCATGCCTGTTTTTTGGGCATAGAGACTTTTATTGTCTGTTTTTTGAGCAAAAGGCTGACATTATCTGTTTTTAATCACAAAGTCTGCTTTTACCTAAATTCTTCATTTTGTTTTTCGCATTGGGCAATCATATTTTCAAAATCACCCTGTCTCAATTCGCATATCCGATGAAAACGAGACTGAATATCTGCCTTCATTCCTTCTTCCAACCATCCGATGACGAGTCCAAAGCATACACATTTCAAATAGTCAATAATCAATTTCCGATCCTGTTCTGTCACAGTCCTTCCAATAAGAATACCATCCACATAAGTCGTAACTACATGTTCACATGTTCTCCACAAATGTTGCTCATAGTTTTCCCTATTGGTAGAACGGTAAATATGCCTTACAGCTTTCCGATTATCTAACGCAAAACTTATGATTGCATTCAGGCAGTCCTCAATGGAATCAATAGTTGAATGCTCCCGAATGATTCTCTGCGCTTCCTCATCCACAATAGTTTCCAGCAACTGGGGTAAATCTCGATAATAGTAATAAAAAGTATTTCTATTGACACCACAATCATCCACAATATCTCGAACAGTGATTTGGCTAAGGGGTCTCTCATTTAATAACTTTACAAAAGAGTCCCTGATTGCTTTTTTGGTAAAATTGGCCACAGTTCTCTTCTCCCTCTATTACTCTCTCCTTCATCTCTTGGGTGATTACCGAAGAAATGCCGCTGGTCATACTTGCAGTTTCTTGCGTTCAGTATAGCATCTTTTTTCTAATAATCGCAACGAAAATTGCACAGAAATCAAGCAATCAAGTCGAACAATTCCACGTATTGAAACATGGAGTGATCTATTTTCTAATTTGATACACTGAATATTTAAGTTTGCAGGGTTTTACAATAACTTATCAGACATAAAATGCCACCGATTATAAATGGTAGAATCCATGTAACAAACCGAAATACAAGGAGTGTTGGAACTATGATCCCTGGTTCTGCAAGGACACCGAAAAACAGCAAGTATACAAATTCTAAAGAACCAATTCCAGAGGGCGCAGGAATTACACCTGCAAGCATATAAACAGCAGCCATTATGGCAGTGCATTCAACAAACCCCATATTACATTTTTCCTGTAATAAGTAAGCGGGAATACAATAAATGGCAGTCAGCTTAATAAGATTAAACAAAACAATCTGAATTAAAGCATACCTTTGACGTAAAAAGATATGTCCTGATTCATTTAAAAGATACACCTGATTTTTTAATGAAACTGCTTTTTCTGTGAAAGAAGGGAATTTAACTGAAACTTTATCTATTATTCCAAGTACAAAAGTCAATACATTATTTGATAAGGTAACTAAAAGCAGAAAAAGAACTATAACAGTGGTTATAATACAGCCTATTGCCAGAAAAACAGCATATTCCCGGCACAATGCTCTAGTATCAGAAAAACAATATAACAGAATAAATCCGATAATGCCAAGTATGGCAACACCAATTTTTTTCATCACAAACTGTAGAATGGAAATGCCTGTTCCGACAGCAGGTTCAATTCCCTTTTTATGAAGATAATGGATTTCAGCAATTCCTGTGCCACTTCCGAAGGTAATCAGACGATAGAACTCACAACGGTAAGCAGTAGCAATACCATATTTAAGCTGATACGTTGGAACAATGCCTGACGCCATTTTGTAGATGATGCTTCCTTCCATAATAAAAAAAAGAACAGAAAGCAGGACGCTAACTGTAATGTTTGAGGGAGAGACCTCCGTGATTCCCTTCAGAATATCCAAAAGGGAATCACGATAGGTCAAAAGTGCAATCACAAACAGGAGTAGTATGGCTAAACTGCTTATGAGCCGCTTTAAGAAGCCATGTTTTAAGTTTTTACTTTTTCTTGTAGTTTTCATAGCTGTGCTTTCTTTGGGGAGTTTCCTGCCAAAGCTTTTCTGCGCAGGGTGTCCATTTTTCTGCATATGCATAACATTTTTCACATAGATGGTGGACAGATTCAGGTGACTGTAAATCGGTGGATTTTGCACCAGTTTCCATTACCATACGTTCCAAAATCTCAGGATTCTCCAACATAGGACAAGGGCGTAAGTGGTTATCATTAAAGGGCTGGTTATCCCTGTAAGCCATAAACAAAGGTTGCTTTAGTATTTCAAGCAGAGTATGTGTTCTGATATTGGCACCTGAATAGTGTATGAATACACAGGGTTCAGCATCTCCATTTGCATTGATATGGAAATAGTTTCTACCACCGGCAATACAGCCGCCTACAAATTCACCGTCATTCTGAAAATCCATGGTAAAGATGCCTTTACCACTTGTCATATTCCTTATTTCACGGACTCTGCTGCGCATATATATCCTCTGCTCCATTGTGGGAAGCAGTTCTACAGCTGCATCATTTCCAACCGGCATATAATGGAAATATAATGCATAGCGGCAACCTTTTTCTATCATCAGGTCTACAAACTCATCGCATGTGATGACCTCAATATTTTTAGAGGTGTAACAGATGGAGGCACCGAATATAAGACCGTGCTTTTTCAACAATTCCATGGCATTCATAACCTTTTCAAAAACACCCGTTCCGCGACGTAAGTCGTTTACATCCTTAAAGCCTTCAAGACTGATTGCAAGATAAAGATTTCCTACTTTAACCATTTCCCGGCAGAAGTCCTCATCTACCAGCGTTCCATTGGTATAAGCCAAAAAAGCGCAGTCATTGTGCTTTTCACAGAGCTTTATCAGATCAGCTTTTCTTACAAGCGGTTCCCCGCCGGTAAACATATAGAAATAAATCCCAAGCTCTTTTCCCTGTGTGATAACGTTATCCATTTCCTCAAAGGTCAGATTTAGACGATTACCATATTCTGCCGCCCAACACCCTGTACAGTGCAGGTTACAAGCACTAGTAGGGTCCATCAGTATTAACCAAGGTACATTGCAGTTGTGTACTTCGCGCATTTTTCTGATTGTTCGGGTTCCATGAAAAAAAGCTTCAAATCCGAGATTTAATGCAGAAGTTTTCAAAACATGTGGATCAATTTCCGATAAAACCTTATTAATGTAATGGTTTAAGGTTGTATCCTTATTACAGATCATGGACTTTGCCTTGTCGTAATCAACATCCAGTTTTTCATCGCTCATGTACTTCCGCATCAAATCCATAAGTCGTGACACTTCTTGCTCCCAATCTTTATCCTTGTTTTTTAGTGCAATATCAATTGCTTTAGTGAAAGCTGCTCTTCCTGCTACATGTGTCATATTGTTCACTCTATTTTCCTCCTATGTATAAAAATATGCCATTTACTGAATTATTGTATGGGTTCAGTATATAAAAAGAGACGTAAAATAGATACAGACGAAAAAAGAGCATTGTCCAAAAATTAGGCAATCCCTTGAAATTGTCTGAAATCAGCTTATTACAAATCAGTTCATAAAGATCACCATAAAAGGTGCTATTCTTCTTCAGAACAGCACCTTTGTTTGATTGTTATTTTTACCTAATTAACAGCCTCTGTTTTTATAATGAATTTCACACTTCCATCCATTCCTTCCGGAAGGCTGGTAAAGGTATTGTAATCCTTTCCAGAGTCAGCAACTGCCTTTAATCTATCAACCACATCCTGCACATCATCACCGAAAAGCTCTGTCAACTTGCTGATACCCTCTTCATCAAATTCAAACATTCCTTCCAACAGTTCAAGGGCACCTTCATCCAAAGTTCCCACTCCGTCATCCAGTGTAACAACACCATCTTTTAAAGTCGCAATACCTTCCTTTAATTCTGCAGCGCCATCATTCAACGTATTTGTTCCTGCCACGAGCTGACCGGTTCCATCCTTCAGTTCACTGGTTCCACTCTTTAAAGTTGTAGCACCATCTTTTAAGCCTTCAGCCCCACTTGACAATTCTCCTGCTCCACTGTCTAAGGAATCAATTCCACTCTTTAACTCCCCTACACCACTATTTAATTCTTTAGCTCCATTCAATGCGCTCTGGGTTCCTGACGCCAGATCTCCTGCCCCTTTTACAAGTGCAGCCATACTTTGGGTACTGGTCTCACTATTTAATGTACCCGAAATTTCTGTCAGCATCGCCTGCAATGTAATTCCGTAAGTAACAGTCTGTGTCCACAGTGCTGAATTATCTGCTTGGGTCGATATATCTGTTACAGCTATTGCATCATCTAAGGCTGCTACCTGCATACTGTAAGCTGTCACTTCTGCCTGATATGCGGAAACCTCCTGCAAAGCACTCTGATAGGCCTCTGCTTTCTGCTGAAGGACATCTGTATCCAGAGACTGAACCTGAATAGTACCTGTCTCGACTATCTCCTTTTCCACATCCACAGTTCCAGTTACTGTCTGAACAGATACGTCACTGCTCTCCTCCTCCACTTCCTCCTGGGTTTCCTCATCCACAGATATAATCTTGGTGGTATTATAAACAGGTGCCTCCACTTCTACCTCCCTGCTTTCTGTCTCTGTATAAGTATTAGTTACAACCTCTACTTCCTGTGTATCTGCCTGGCATGCTGCAAGCAGATCAGCTTGGGCAGTCTGAGCTTTATTCTGGGCGGCCTCTAAATTTGACTGGGCTGACTCCAGATTGGTCTGTGCGGCCATCTTTTGTTGCTGGAGACTTTCCAATACCTGTGTCTGAATATAATTATACTGTTCGTCACTAAAATTGCTTAAAGTTTTAATATTCTGATTTAATAAAGTGGAAAGTTGAAGTAAAGTAGGCGTACCTCCTGGTTGTGTTGCTGCATCTGTCGTTCCTATATAACCTTTTAAATTATTCATCTGACCTGCTACCTGCTGTACTCCGGCACTAACCTGACCTGCGCCATCGTTAAGTTGCTCTACACCAGCTACAAGACTCCCTGTACCATCTAATAACTTCTGTCCTCCGCTTTGCAGCTGGTCTGCTCCATCCTTTAGCTTGGAAGCACCATCTTCCAATGAAACGGTTCCGTTATAAAGAGCCAATGCTCCATCATCAAGCTGAATAGCTCCATTATTAAGAAGTCCTGATTTTTCGTACAGTTCCTGTGTACCGTCTTTCAATTCTGCAGCGCCATCATCCAGTTTTTCTGTACCATCCAGCAACTCTTCCGTGCCTTCTTTAAGCTGACCGCTTCCATCCTTTAACTGTGTTGTACCGTCCTTTAACTGATCTGTAGCATCCCTCAATTCATCCATAGATTCTGTCAGGGATGATAAATCAATGGAATCTGCCAATTCAATATCAGAAAGGATATCGCTCATAGCAACTGTCATTGTCATATCCAATTTGAAATCCGTTGCATCTGCGGTCACCTCGATATAATCTGGTATCTCTATCTCATCAATCTTTTCACTTGCTTCTTCATCAGAAACCTTATCTTTCAAATTCTCAAAATCGATACTTTCCTTAAGTCCGGGAAAAGCCAGCCCTACCACAATACTGTTTTCTCCCTCCGACATCAGTCTTGCATTGGTTACCTCAATATTAGAGAAAATGTCCTGTGGAAGAACCATCCCAGAGATCATTACAAAAGGAACCTTAATTTCTTCCTCCTTATCACCAATCATAACTGTTCTTGTTTCTTTATTTTCATAGTCCATACGGATGGTCACTCTGCCACTTTTCCCCGCAAGCTCTTCCGGCGATATTTCTTTTCCATTTAATTTATAGGAAACCTTAACCTCTACAGGCACCTCTTTTTCAGAATTGCCACGATAATAAATATCTGCTCCCTGTGCCTGCCAGATGATATTTCCATCTGCATCCGTTTCAAAAGTTTCATATCCTTTTACATTTTCAATATCTGTCAAGTCAGAGATATCCATTAAGCTGTTTCCACCTTCGCTGTTCTTTAGCCAATCACTGACTATAACCTGATTAACTGTACCGCTTGCATCTGCAAGTACATAGACTGTTTCCTCTTTTCCTGCCTCGCTGCTGTGCGAAGCACTTACCTGCCCGTTTAATATCTCAGTTAACGCCTCTTCCTGATTTTCCAATGTGATTACAGAAACAGCACCCTCATCAGCGTTTCCTTTTCCACATCCTATAAGACTGAAAACCAACACAGCAGTTAGCCCCAAACATATTACCTTTATCATTTTTTTCTTTCTCATAACGAAACTGCCTCCTGTTCTATATGATTATTTTTCTTCTTATCTTTTAAACTGCTCTTCATGATTAACTTATCAAAAATCATAAACATGGAGGGCAGAATACATATTACAGACACCATACTGATTAGTGCTCCTCTTGCCATCAAAGTACATAGTGAACTGATCATATCAATATTGGAATATAATCCTACTCCAAAGGTTGCCGCAAAAAATGACAGCGCACTGACCACGATTGACTTTACACTGGTCTGACAGGCAATCGTCACAGCCTCCCGCTTATCCATTCCTGCATAGCGCTCTTTTCTGTATCTGGTAGTCATAAGAATCGCATAATCCACTGTAGCACCAAGTTGAATAGTTCCGATTACCACAGATGCAATGAATGGAATGGACGTCTTAGTATAATAAGGAATTCCCATATTTACAAAAATAGCCATTTCAATAACCGCTACCAGAATAACCGGCAATGAAACTGACTTAAATACCAACAAAATAATCACAAAAATAACCCCTATGGAAACGATGCTGACGGTCTTAAAATCTTTATCTGTAATCTCAATCAAATCTTTGGTGCATGGTGCCTCTCCTACCAGCATCCCCGCTTTATCATAAGATTTACAGATAGCACTTATACTCTCACATTGTCTGTTTACCTCATCGGAGGCCACTTTATATTGAGAACCAATAAGTAAAAGCTGCCAGTTATCATTCATCAGCGCTTCTGTCATATCCGATGGGATCAATTCATCAGGTAAAGCAGAGCCTTTTATGGAATTTAACCCAAGTACCCAGTTAACGCCATCCACCTTTTTCATTTCTTCTGCCATATGCTTTACATCCTTGGAAGGAAGGTCTGCGGAAAGCAAAAGCATATGGGTTGCATTCATATCAAAATTTTCATTCAGTTTATCATTGGCCACGATACTGGGCAGATCCTTTGGAAGTGTCTCATCCAGGTTATAGTAAACCTCTGTATTGTTATAGCCATATATGGCAGGAAATAAAATCAGCACAAACAATGCAATAAAAATTTTGTAATGCTTTACTACAAAATCTCCCACTCCTTTCATTTCCGGCAGGAGCGCTTTATGCTTTGTTTTCTCTAACGCTTTATCAAAAACAAGTATCATGGATGGAAGAATTGTCACACAGCCGATTACTCCAAACACAACTCCTTTTGCCATCACTATCCCAAGATCCATTCCTAGCGTAAAACTCATAAAGCACAGTGCAATAAAACCAGCCACAGTCGTCATGGAACTGCTCACCACAGAAGTAATGGTTTCTGAAATTGCCCTTGCCATTGCTTCCTTTTTATCGGGCACTGCGCCCTGCTGCTCCTGATAGCTGTGCCATAGAAAAATGGAGTAATCCATGGTAACTCCCAACTGCAGCACTGCACTTAATGCTTTCGTGATATAAGAAATTTCTCCTAAGAAAATATTGCTTCCCAGATTATAAACAATTGCCATTCCTATACTCAAAAGAAAGAGAAACGGGATCAGGAATGAATCCATAGCAACGGAGAGTACCATACACGACAGTAAAACTGCAATGCATACATAAATCGGTGCTTCCTTTTCTGAAAGATCCTTTGTATCTGTTACCACCGCTGACATTCCACTTAAAAAACAGTCCTTGTCTGCAATTTTTCTTATGTTTTTTATTGCTTCCATGGTGCCATCCGCAGATGTAGTTTCATCAAAAATGATGATCATCATTGTCGCCTCTCCGCTGTTAAATGCCTTATATAATTCATCAGGAAGCATTTCCATCGGAATTGTAAGATCCATTACCGAGTCATACCAAAGCACCTTTTCAACATGATCTACCTGCCCAATTTTCTGACAAATCTCTGATACATCTTTTGGTTCCATTCCTTCCACTATAAACATGGAAAAGGCACCGGTCCCAAACTCATCGACCAATATGTCCTGCCCTACCATAGTTTCGATATCCTTCGGCAGATAAGAAAGAATATCATAGTTTACTCTGGTATTTACATATCCCAAAAATGACGGAATAAGAAGCACCAGGCTCAGAATCAAAATCGGGATTCTAAGCTGAACCACCTTTGTTCCAAATTTTTTCATAATAGATTGCCATTCTCCTTTCCTGTCTCAAACTGCCATTATTATGCTATATAATATGCACCTCACTGCAAATATGACCATTGGTCATTTTTTGCAAACAATGTTATATCACAATAATGACCAATGGTCAATATTTAAAATATTAAAAAATAATAAACTCAAAAATCATTGATTTTTCAGCATCTTGTCCTATAATTAAAAATATATTTTTTCACTGGAGAAAGATGGGTGACAGCTATGGGAAAAATAGAAGCTAACAAAAAACAGAAACGGGAAGCACTTTTTAATGCCGCCTTTGAACTCTTTACCACCCGTGGTATTGCAAAGACCACCATCAACGATATTGTCCAGTCCTCTGGTGTTGCTAAAGGTACATTTTATCTATATTTCAAGGATAAATACGATATCCGCAACAAGTTGATTGCCCATAAGGCCAGTCGCATTTTTTATGCAGCAGATGCAGCATTAAAGACTTCCGGCATTACAGATTTTACTGAAAAAATCCTTTTTCTAACTGATCATATTATCGATCAGTTTGTGGGTGATAAATCTCTTTTGAATTTTGTTTCCAAAAATCTGAGTTGGGGAATTTTCAAAAATGAACTGATTTCCGCAAGCAATGATTATGATATCGATTTTTATAATATTTACACCGTATTTGAAAATTCCCCTCAGAAGTTTAAAAATCCAGAAGTTCTTCTATTCATGATTGTTGAACTTGTTAGTTCCACCTGCTTTAGTTCCATCCTCTATAATGAGCCTGTTGAAGTTGAAGAATTAAAGCCCTATTTATTTGATGCTATCCGGCAATTAATACAAAGTCAAAAGATCCTTTCAACGGAATTATAATAAAAAGAGCTAACTGATTTCTTATATGAATTTTTTCCAAACCATAAAAGAGAACACCAGTCTGTGATGTTCCCTTTTTTACTGTTGTTCCAAAGATACTGGCCGGAATTAAGAATATAGTGTGGCGGAAGTGTATGGGATGGTCATAAAACCTATATATCATGAAATTAATTTGTTTCTATTAATCAAACTCATTCATCAGTTCTTTATCTGGCGCCCCTCCACATTCATGTGATAGCCATCCCTGTAGATCAACTCAGATACCGGCACAAAGGTATATCCCTTCTCTTTTAGTTGCGTGATCAGGGTATCAAGTGCCTGGGCCGTATACTTGGCCCCGTTATGGCAAAGAATAATACTGCCGTTTCCGAGGTGCTTGTGCTCCGTCACGGTCTTGATGATGGAATCCACACCGTAATCCTTCCAGTCGAGAGAATCCACGTCCCATTGTATGGTATAGTATCCGCAGTCCTTTGCCACATTCACCACCGCATTGTCATAATCTCCGTAAGGCGGCCTGAACAGAAACATCTCATATCCTGTCAGTGTCCGTACCTTATCATGGACCTTCATCAGTTCCTCCTTTTTTTCCGCATCGGAAAGCTGACTCATATTCTTGTGATTTTCACTGTGATTTCCCAGGTCATGACCTGCTGCCAGAATCGCCTTCACATCATCCGGATAGCTTTCCACCCATCCTCCTGTCATAAAGAAGGTCACGCGAACATCATGCTTTTTCAAAACCTCCAGAATCTTTTTCGTGTCCTCATTTCCCCAGGGGGCATGTTAATAGTGGTATTTTTGTACCGTAATGGCACTCGAATTGTTGATAGATTGGCTGATGTATGACACATCAGCCGACGCTTTCATTCATAGTATAAGTTGCTTTAAATAGATTTTCTAACTCATTTGAGAAATTGTAGGTTATGGCAATCTTGTGGTTCTCATAGATTTTGATTTTATGAACCATTTCTACGATGATGTCACGGTCTAGTGCTTCAATATCTTTAAACTGAAGTAAGCGTTTCAGCCATAAATCTTCAAACACATTAGTATCTGCATGCTCTTCTTCCTGCTCCTGTAGCTGTCTCAAGCGCCTTAAATACAAATCCTCTTTTTGCTGATAATCCTGACGGTAGCTGATATATTCTTCCTTCGTAATCAGCTCTTCCCTGTAGTCTTCATAAATTACTTTCTTCATATTCTTTAGCTTCTGCAGTTCGTTTTCAAGCTTCTGTCTTTCATCCTCACTGACCTTTTTTACAGTAAGAATCTCCTTCATTTGCTCCTCTACAATCTCCTTAAGGTCACTTACATTTTGTATGATTACCTTTAAGTCACCCAGAACAATTGCTTCCAAAACATCATGGTTAATTCGATGAGGCGTACAGAACCGTCTCCCGGAGTGTACATAGGTACCACATTGATACATCACATATTTTTTACTCTGTGATGTCATATTCTTTTTACAGAGGGTTCTTCCACAGTCACCACATTTCAAAAAGCCTGCGAAAATACTCATATTAGAGTTTAAATCAGGTTCTCTGGTTCGGCATTGTAACAGTTTCTGTGCAGTATTCCATGTTTCTTCATCAATGATGGCTTCGTGTGTACCTTTAATAACGATCCAGTCTTCCTTCTCCTGCGGTCTGGCTTTGCCATGCATATGCTGACAAGTCCGGTGCTGTACCATGTTTCCGCAATACATTTCATTCTTCAGGATATTATTAATCGTACTGTATGTCCAGTAAGCTGTTTTACTTAAGCGGTTACAATTCCTATATTTCTCTCCGTTCAGCCTTTTGTATTCAGACGGACATACAATCCCCTCATCATTTAAGATACCGGCAATCCGTATTTTACCGTATCCGCTGATATACAACCGAAAGACCCTGCGAACAATCCCAGCTGCATATTCATCTACCACCAGTTTGTTCTTATTCACAGGACTTTTTCGGTAACCATAGGAAGCAAATGCACCGATAAACTCACCGGCTTTTTGCTTTGCCCGCATTGCTGAATGAACCTTTTTGGAAATATCTCTGGCATACTGTTCATTAAAGATATTTTTGATTGGCAGAAGCATATCATAGGCTTGTTTCATGCTGTCAATATTATCTGTGATAGCAATAAATCTTACATCGTTATCCGGGAAATATCTCTCCAAAAACTTTCCGGTATCTATGTAGTCTCTGCCAAAACGAGAAAGGTCTTTTACAATGACACAGTTTACTGCTCCTGCTTCTATATCATCTATCATTCTCTGAAATGCAGGACGCCTAAAATTGGTGCCGGTATACCCATCATCAATATAAGTATCATACAGAATAAAGTCTTCTTTATTCTTAAGATAATCACTTATCAGTTTACGCTGATTACCGATACTGTCACTTTCTGCCTTATCACCGTCTTCTCTTGACAATCTGATATAAACTGCTGCCCTAAATAGGTTTTGCTTCTCCATAAGTTATCTCCCCATTTTCCCCGTCATTTTCAAAATGTTTGCGTATCATGCGGACAAGTAAGGTAGTTGTGGAAATATTGCCAAGGAACTCACGCTCAATGGCATAAACAGGTTCTTCCTTCACCTGACATTCCCCCTTTGTCCATTTTAATACAGTCTATTAAAATGGGCTTATCCAATATGCTTACAAGTATTATTTCCCTGTGTGATACTTACATCTCACCACCCATTATATCTAATACTTCCATCGAATATCGTTAATGAAATTTAAAAATTAATTTTTCAAGCATGCAACAGGAATTATTTTTACCCCATCCTCTCTGGTATATGCCATATTTCCACCTGTAATTACTATCAGCAAATCCGGTTCTCTAAGTGGTACCTGCTTTTCCTTTTTATTATACTCACGCACCAGATTCCGTATTGTCAACAGGTGCTTCGCACCTTCTTCTATCTCTACACTACCTAATTTAAATTCAATCAATGCATATCGTCCATCACCAATATGCAATACTGCATCTGCTTCCAAATCATATCTGTCATGATAATAAGATACTTTTCCATTTAAAGCTTGAGAATAAATTTTCAAATCTCTAATACACATACATTCAAAGATAAAACCAAATGTTTTCAAATCTTTTTCCAGGTAATCCGGAGTAAGTCCCAGCGCAGCAACAGCCATGGACGGGTCTGAAAACTCTCTCTTCTGTCCTGAGCGGATTGTAGTTGCAGAACGTATTGCCGGGCACCATGCATCTATGTCTTCAATAACGAACAATCTTTCTAATGCCGTTAAATATGCATCAAATGTTGAGCGTGATATGCTGTCAGCATTAGCACTAACGTCTTTATAAATCACACTTTTCTTTGCTAACGTGGAAATATTACGTGCGTATGATTTTAAAATCAATTCTGCTAACACCGGATTACGAGTCACTCCATCTACTGTTGAAATATCCGATTCACACACATTACGCAGGTAATCCTTGGCAACAATCAACTTTGCTTCAGCACTCTTTTTCCGTAGGGATGATGGCCAACCACCTCTGCAAGCCGCAAAAATCAAATCTTCAACCTTCATATCCGACATAATTCCATCAATATCGAGCTTAGGATTATCAAACAGTTCTTTTAAAGATATTTGACCATTTGATTCTTTTGATTCATACAAACTCATCGTACACATTTTTAATCTGGAAATTCTTCCTGTTCCCGTATGATGAATTTGTCTGTCATCTACAGAAGTAGAACCTGTTAATATAAACAAACCTTCTTCTTGTCTGTCATCTACAGCAGTTCTTATCGCATCCCACAAAACCGGAGCTTCCTGCCACTCATCAATAAGACGCGGATTAGCTCCTTTCAACAAAAGAGACGGCTTTGTTCTTGCTGTTGCTAAATATCCCTCCCTCATATCCGGATCTTGCATCTTTAATACACTACTTGCTTTCTCTTCTGCTGTAGTCGTCTTACCACACCACTTAGGTCCAACAATAAGTGTTGCACCAAATGCCTCTAGTCTAAGCTTTAATTCTTCATCCACAATTCTATTTAAATATTCTTTCATAATTAACATTCATCTCCTTCTTCATTTAATTCCGCTTAATTTCTATATTTAAAAAATATCGGACTTTCTTCCATTTGTCAATACTAGTTACGTGTTTTTGATGTATTTCATTATTCGTTTTTGAGGTATTTTATTACGTATTTTTGAGGTTTTTTGTTGTGTATTTTTGAGGTAACAATTTCAGGATAGCGACTGCCTTTCTTATTATTGTATTTTTTACCGCTATTAACCATTCCCCCATGCTGCATCAAAGGTCAGTGCAATTTTCGGTTCCTTTGTCTCCACGCAGTAGATTGGGAGTTCTCTGCCGTTTACACTGTTGCTGACACTGATGCTTGAGCCCGCCGTGACAATGATACCTCTTAGCACGGCAAAAGCCGCAAGCACATAGATACCGTACTTAAGTCCGGCTATCATCCTCTGCTTTGCATATTCTTCACCGCTTTGTCCTTCTTCTCTTTCCGGAAAAATTCTGATCTCTTTCAGCTTTTCTATGTATTCCCCAAATTTTTTCATAAAAAAACACCCGGCATAACTGTTATTACAGTGTATGCCGGGCTATGTTCGTCCTATCACAGATCATAATTGTTGGCACTTTCTTTTTAAAAAACCGCAACCTCCAATCCCATCCTTTTCCCTTTCTCCCGAAAAGGCATCAGATTCTCTTTTTTCATGCTCTCCGTACATCCAAAGGGATAGGGCATACCCAACTGATTGTATTTGGTGATGCCCAGCGTGTGATAGGGAAGCAGGTTGATCCTGTTCACCCCATGTTCTGCCGCAAAGCTGAATATTTCCAACAGTTCTTTCTCGGTATCATTCACTCCCGGTATGACCGGTACACGCACCACAATCTTATTCGGATCTTCTTTGGCAATGCGCGAAAAATTATTGAGGATCAGGGATAAATTTCCACCGGTATGTTTTGCAAGTTTCTCCTCATTTAATGACTTGATATCAAACAGGAACAAATCCACAATGGCAAGTGCTGCCTCTATATTTTTCTCCGGGATATTGCCGCATGTCTCAACCGAAATATGGATTCCGTCTTCCCTGCATTTTTTTAGCAGCGGCATAACGGTATCAATATACAGCAATGCCTCACCGCCGGACAATGTCAGACCACCGCCGCTTTGGACATAATAATCCAGATCACGGATTATGATCTGATAGATCTCTGACAGCTTCATTTCTTTTCCGCTTATACTCATGGCCTCGTTAGGGCAGGTTTCCTCACAGGTGCCGCAGCGAATGCACAAGTTTCTGTCAATGTATGCTTTTCCCTCTCTCAAGGAAATTGCTTTCCGGGGACACTTTTGTGCGCAGCTGCCACAGCCGGTGCATTTCTTCTCAAGAAACATCAATTTACACCCAACTGTCTGAGACTCGGGATTGGCACACCAGGCACATCTTAAGGGACACCCTTGAAAAAAAACAGTTGTGCGGATACCGGGGCCGTCATGAATAGCAAACCGCTCTATATTAAATACAGGAACTCTCTGTTCCATCATAAGCACTTCTCCTCATCATACAGGGAACGGCTCAGAAGCTCCTCCTGGACGGTCCTGTCCAGATTGACAAAAACAGCGGAATAACCGGCAACCCGAACGATCAGATCGGGGTAGTCCAGCGGATGAAGCATAGCATCTTCAAGCGCACCCTTATCCACCACCGTCACCATCAGATGACAGCCTCCCTTTTTGAAATAGGTCTTAAACATTGCTTCTATCAAGAGCTTGTTCTGGTTAAACATACTCTTTGAAAATTTAATGTTCTGAACAGAGCCTGCATGATACTTTGCATCAAACCGGGCAAGGGAATTGAGTAAAGCCGTGGGGCCGTTCTTATCCGCCCCGCCCTGGGGATTGTTGGCAGGATTCATATAGACTCCCTGCAGCCGTCCGTCCGGCGAAGCGGCGGTGCGGATTCCCCATTCCGTATTCAGCGAATTGTTGCTGATGACAATCATAAAATACTGAATACCTACCTTGATTCCGCGGTCACGAATTCCCTTGGCAACGAACTCGTACAGATCATTTGCCATGCCGTCCGGCGTATCCAGGTCATTTCCGTATTTGTCACAATGCAGACATGCTTTCCTGATTTCCTCATATCCTTCAAAATTTGCAAGCACTGCCTGTTCAAGCTGCACAAGCGAGTACTTTTTCGTATCGAACACCAAATGCTTGATTGCCCAGAGGGAATCGGAGGTGTTGATATTCCCGTAGGTTTCACAGGTACCGCCCAGATATCTGACCCCGCCGTCCAAAAGCGCTTTTCCTCTCTCAATACAATCATCCATCAGAATACTGGTGAAAAGGAATCTGACATGTTCATTCATGAAACCGTAGGAGCGATACTGGGCCTGCACGGAGAGATCCATATAATAGTCAAGCAACTCCTTATAGCCGTCATAAAACTCCTCGAAGGTCTGGATTTCGGCTAATTTCCGCGGTGCCACCGGTCCCAGCTTGTACTTTCCGTCCATGGGGTCAATGCCCTCATTCATGTAAATATTCAAAAGCTTTAACAGATTGATACAGATATTCGGCGTACCCGTACTCTGTCCCCATAGAACAAATTCCGTACAACCAAAGGGGACATATCTCTCCGCAGTTTCTTCATCGACGCGCATGCCGTATGATACTGCCGGGACATTGACCTCGTCATTGTACAAGGTAGGATATGTGGCTCCCACTCCAAGAGCATCCAAAGCCTCTCTCCAGGTTTCCTCCGAGGTATCTTTATCTACTCTCAGTGTAAACTGAGGCTCCACGTAGCGGCAGTCCTTGCATACCTTCAGCGCAATATGCATGAATCTGTCGGCTTCCTTCGGATGTTTTCTGCCTTTTCCTCCCACGATGATTCTTCCGTTTACGGTGGTTCTCCTGTTTTCAATCATGGTCCATAGTGATTTGATATAGTCATAAGCCTCCGACTCCGTTATCCTGCCGCTGTCCAGATCAGCCGCAAGATAAGGCCCCAGGAAATCATCCAATCTTCCGTAATTGATGACACCTGCGAGGAGTGCATACAGCCAGAACAGCTGCAATGCTTCCAAAAAGCTTTCCGGTTTGTCATTTCTGATTTTTGAAAGAGCATCCGCCATCCTCTGCAATTCCTTTTTCCTTTTTTCATTGCCGGGAACAGGTGCAAGCTCTTCCATCTGCTTCAGTGCTTGCAAACGCAGCGCATCCGCACTTGCTGTCACGATGTCAAGACACTCTAGACTTGTCTGATAAAATTCATTGTCCGGCTGACAGTCCAGTTTCTTCTGAATGAGGTTCTTCAAACCACCGATACCGTTGTCAAGAAGCTTCGGGTAATCCAGCATCATGCCAGATAGACGCGCCGTGGCAATCAACGGATATTCCACATCGATGAATCGTCCTATCGTTGTCTCTGTCAGTACTTCTCTGCAATAAGCAGTTTTCAGATCGTGCTCCACCCAGTACTGGTAAAGCTCCTCCACACGGTCATGGAAAGTGATATCCTCCTTCTCAATCTCCTTTTGAAAGGCTCTCAGCTTATTGAAGACACAGTAATGTCCGACTCCTCCAACAGATGTGACCGTTCCAAAGCCGATGGGCAAAAAGTCAAGTCTTCCTGCGATCAGATCCTGCTCCTCAATGGTGCGGAACATCGTAGGATAAAGCACCTTCAGGCACTCCACTTCCCGTCTTTCCAGAGAACTTTGACTGTATTTCTTATGGGTCTGTGTATAGACTTCCATAATTTCAAGCTGCTCTGTCAGTGTTTTCTGACAGGGAATTTTTTTGCTGACTTCCACATTCTGGCTGCCTTCAATATCAAATTTCACCATGTTACCACCTCCGTCAATGCTTGCTTCTCTCCGCATCTCTCCAGTTTGACTGAAGACCTGACATTAAATCCACAAATCTCTTCGCGATCAAATGGGGTCTTGTAATGGCACTTCCCACAACAACCGCATCCGCTCCAAGATACAGACATTTGATTGCGTCTTCCGGTGTGTAGACATGTCCTTCCATGATCATAAAAGCTTTGTCCTTAAAATCTCTGCACATCCTTGCAAATTCACGCAGATCCGGCTGTTCAATATGCTTTGTTTCTTCCGTATATCCGTAAAGAGTAGGACCCACAATATCTGCTCCCATTTCCACTGCTCTTTTTGCTTCCTCATAATTGGATACATCCGCAAAAATGACTGCCTCCGGAATTTCTTTTTTTACCAGAGGAAGAAGCTCATAGGCAGGCTTTCCTTCATGGGTAATCTGCGCAGTACAGTCAAGCGCTATCACATCAGCTCCGGCTTCCCATACCTTCTTTGCAGCCTCTAAAGTCGGTGTGATAAAAACATCCGTATCATCATGCCAGATTTTCCACAGACCGATCATCGGCAAATCCACATTGTCTTTGATCAGTTTGATCTGTTCGGGAGAGTTGGCTCTGATTCCCACTGCCCCGGCCCACTGTGCCGCCTTTGCCATCTTTAATACAAAATCTTCGGAATATACCGGGTCGTCATGCTGTACCTGACAGGATACGATTAGTCCGCCTTTCATGGATTCCAATAATTCTTTCTTATTCATTCTCATTGCTTTCTCTTCCTTTCCTTATTTCTGATTCATTCAAACGGTAATAGCAGTAAAGGTTCCATGCATGGGGATGTGCGCAGAATACCGGCTGGTCAGCATACCCAAATGACTGGTCCGGCAACCCCTCTTCCGGAATCAGCGAGGACTCGATGTTGTCCGATGCCGACCAGTAGGAAGACCAGTACTGAGGAAACGCATTCCTATAGTTTTCAAAACTCATGTTGTAAAGAAGCTTTTTAGCCTCTTCGCTGTCAAACTCATTCACACCGATGATGACAGGTCCGTTCAGTGCCCACCAGAAGCCGCCGTTTTCCCGCGAGCCCTTATCATATTCTTCACTTTCAAACTCTGGAATCTGCTGCTGTCTGGCTCCCAGCTTCTCGCCATCGTACACTCTTCTTTTCATTTCCATATACAGTTTCTTCTTGTACTCATCGGACAGTTCCTGTATCTGAAGAGTGTAGCCCATAGGCTCTAAGAACATATTTTCATCTCCATAGGATTTTCCGTCAAAATACATTCTTCTGGGAAAGCTACGTCCCTCCATATCCTTAAAGAATGCTTGTTTGATTCTTTCACGGTATAAGGACATGCTTGCAGTCAATCGATTGATCTGCTCCTGCATTCCGATTTTTTCCGCCGCTGCCTGCAGCTGCGGTATCAGTGTCTGAAAAATACTGAGCACCATGGCGGAATTCATATGCGATTCCCCGCTGAAATACACGTGGTTATAAGGCGCCTTGATAATATAATACAAAGTGTCGTTCCAATCGGAATTCAAAAGTCTGACAAGTCCATGATCTCCCACATTTACAATGTCCCGAAGGAACAGGAAACAGTTCTGTATGTGGTCCAGTACTCTGGCCACACCGCTTCCTTCTCCGGGGAAATACTCCACTGTATCCAGAAGGAATTTATAATCCTTCGTGACACGCAGATACTCCGATATCATCAGGAAGAAAAATAACTGCTGGTCACTGGTATAGTAACTGTTATTATCCGCATGTCCGTTCCCGTATTCAATCAGCCTGATCTCACCTATGGACGTGGTACGCTTCATCATATAGCGAAGCACGCTTCGGGCCAGAGGCTGGTTATAATAAACCAGAGGCAGAGCATGCTGGAAGTTATCTCTGGCGCTTGCATGCTGTCCCCAGTCATAGTCATAGATCGTTCCCTGGGGAATCTTTGTCTCCTTGTAATACTGGCTGTAGGTTGCCATGGCCTCCAGCACATAGGCATGCCAGCGCATTTCCCGTCTGATAACAGGATTTTCCTCTCTGTCTAAAGCGGGAAGAACCTTCTGCCATTCTTTGGAAAACGCAGTTTTTTCCGCATTTCCGTCCCACAGTTCTTCCACTGCGGAAAAAACTGTCTCACCTTCATAGTCATACAGATAACCCGTAATTATCTGGAGAGAAATCATTTCTCCCGGCATAAGCTGACATTCCTTTACTGCCGTAATCTCCTGTCCCTTCACAGAAATCTGAATTCCTTCCGTAAGGCCCTTCATAAATAAAGTGGGCGGGAATCCGTCATAGCAGGAACGCATATCAGGTGTGGCACAAAGAAGGGGATCCTCCACCATTCCGTGAATCTTTACCGCCGCATATCCCTGATTTTCATTTATTTCCGGTTCATATCGGAATTGAACTGCACGCGCTTTTTCCGCAGCACGCTGATACTGTATTTCCACGAAATGAGCCGTAACTCCCTCAAGATACTCTATACGTTTCTTTTCACTTCCCACATTCCTGATTTCCACTGTAGTCAAAAATGCTGATTTTCCACCGTCGATTGTCATGGAAGGCTTTACCGCAAGTGTCCTTTGTACCTCCACATCTTCCATACGGTATCTGTATGATGCATAACCACAGCCAAACTCTCTTTCGCAGTGTTCCGGATCTGCCGAAACAGAATGAATTCCGCACAATTCCAAGGCTTTCCCGTCTATTCGGATTACCGCTCTGTTTTCCCCTGAATCGGCACGTTTTCCCGCGTTTACTCTGCCCCAGGATCTCTGTCCTGCAATCATTTCGTACTCACCGCTTACATGGGTGAACAGAGTCAGCTGATAATTTCCAAGCAAAAACCAGGGATCCTCCGGCAGTTTTACCTTTTTCCCTTCTCTGTCCACTGCGGCAAAGGGCAGTTTCCCCGTATACGCAAACACCGGAAGTCCACACTCATTCTCTTTCCAAAATCCTATTTTTTCTTCCATCCTCTCATCCCTTTCATTTCTTTTTACAGATATCCCAGTCTGGCTGCACCGATAATACCGGCATCATTCCCTAAAGATGCCGCAATCAGTTCAGGAATTCCAATTTCATTTGCAGCAAAGGTCTCTTCAAAAATTTTCTTTCTTAGCGGTTTAAGCAGATAATTGCCCTGACTGCTGATACCACCGCCGATTATGATCACCTCCGGCCTGTATAAAGTGATCAGGGTGGAAATACCGCCTGCCAGATATCCATAATACCGGTCCAGCACCTCTATTGCGGTTCTGTCCATCGCATGAGCTGCGTCAAATACTGTCTTAGCCTCCATGCGCTCTATCTCTCCACCGGTCAGTGCATTCATTCTGCTTTCCGCATCTTTTGCCACAGCTTCCTTTGCCTGTCTGATCAATGCAGTTGCCGACGCATATGCTTCCAGACATCCTTTTTGTCCGCAGGAGCATCTTTCTCCTCCGTAAACCAGTTTCATATGCCCGATCTCGGAGCCCATCCCATCGGCTCCGCTGTAAATCTTTCCATTCTGGATAATGCCGCCACCGACACCGGTTCCCAGAGTAACCATGATCGCATTCCGGTAACCGGAAGCAGCCCCTGCAGTCACTTCACCGAGGGCTGCGCAGTCCGCATCATTTGCGATTTTTACTTTCCGGCTGAAATATTTCTGTATTTCTTCCTGCAGCGGCACATTGATCCACCCGAGATTATTGGCATTTACCAGTCTTCCCGTCTTTGGATTGATGCAACTCGGAGTTCCCATTCCCACCGAGTCAATCATATCCGCCTTCAAACCGGCATTTCTAACCGCTTCCAGGGCTGTCATTGCAATATCCTTTACCAGCTGTTCAAATGGCTGTTGTGCATTTGTTTTCCGGTTCTGCCGCGCGCAAATTCGATTGTTCTCATCCACGATACCAACCGCTATATTGGTACCTCCCAAATCTATCCCTATATGGTAGCTCACATTACACCTGTCCTTCCGCGAAAAAAATTACTGATTTTGCATTATTTCACTTAACTTACCGTATTTCTATTCTATATTTATATTTCCTTTTTATACTGCCATTCTATCATCATACATTTTAATTTTCCATGCTTGAGACTGCTATAAAGTTTATTTATCTTGCTTTTATTCAAAATGCGGCCGTACTGTTTCGGGCAAAGAAAAAAGAAACCAAGACGGACTGCTCCTATCTTGATTTCCATTCTCGTATCTATTTTTTTATTTCAGCCTTTTTTCTTCCAAACTTTTCAAAAATGGTTTCTTTAATTCCTGTGGTTTATAAAAAAATTTATTTTCCGATTTACTAAGTCGTTTTTCTTCTTTCTTTATTCTTAAAAGTTCCATAGAACACACAAAATCAGCCACTTGCAACAATCGATATTTTTGTGGTTCTGCCTTTCTAAATTCCACCTCGTTAAATAGTACTGACAATACCGCATTGAGAATAGCGCTAAGTTCAGCTTGTCCATTATCATAATATACAATGACTTTATCAAATTGTTCAAAATATGTAGAATGCCTTGCTATCATCCTTGCAATTTCTTTTGATAAACGTCCCGACAATGCTATCTTGTCCAACGCTTCTTTTCGATTTACCACAACAGTATCATGATGGATGTTACATTTATTATAAAAGTACAGCATTTTATATAATAATTTTCTGCGTTCTTCCATAGAATATGACGAAAAGATTTGCTCCCGCCGTATTACAGGTCCAGTGTGAATATATTCTAATTCAAATCCTGACGCTCTCATACTCTCTTCTAATTTTGCTATTTCTTCAGATATATCCACTGCTTGATCATGAAATACCATCGTTACCAGGTAGTAAGCGGGTCTTTCTTTTACCTCGCCAAAATCTCCTGATTCATCAATAAATATACTCAATTCACTCATGTAATTCCCCTAAGTTTCAGTATTTTTAAAGAAAAAAATGGCGGGAAATTCTCCCGCCTACGGTGGTCCAAAGAGTTTTCACCCAGACCAAAATTGTAATGACATTACAATTTATCTCTATACAAATTATAGTAAAAATATTCATATTAATCAACATTTTTATAGAAAATTTTTTGTTTTTTGTTTTTTTCAAGAATCATTCAATTAGTAAAAAAAATCACCTCTTACAAGCGTATCCGCAGGAAAAACAATATTCATCTGCGCTCTGGCCTCATCGATCAAGTGTAATGTATCCAGAGAGTAATTCTGATAGGTATCCGGATATTCAGTCCCTTGAATTATATTCGCAAATTCCCGAATCTCATACTGCATATCCGGTTCAGAACCAGGCACTTCTATATTTTGCACATTACCACCTATCCTGCAGCAGATATTTTTCGGACTTGCTATATCATAAAAACAAACGGATCCGTTTTCTCCCTGTATTTCATTTTCAAGATAAGAATCGGTTATTTTGGAATAGCTGATATTCGCTAGGAACTCCCCGTAGTGTGCTATTATGTTTCCGTTCCCGTCTATACTCTCAGGAATCCTGATTCCCATGGACATGATCTCCCCTGGAAGTCCAAACAGCATTACCATTACATGAATCGGATAGCAGCCTATATCCATAATACTTCCATTGGAAAGTGACGGATCAAATGCATTTTCTATAATTCCCCGTTTGAATTTATTATATCTTGATGAATACTGACAATAGGACAAGGTCACCTGTCTGATCGGACCGATCTCCTTCAGTTTCTCCCGTATCACCTGATAAGCCGGATGAAATACAGGCCTCATTGCCTCCATCAGAAACACGCCATTGTCTTTGGCACACTGAAACATTACACTGCCTTCTGCATAATTTGACGCCAATGGTTTCTCACATATTACGTGTTTCTTTGCCTTAAGCATCATCATCGTCTGTTCAAAATGACAACTATTTGGTGATGCAATATACACCGCATCAATTTCATTACACTCGGAAAATGCTTTCAAATTATCAAAAAAAAGCGGAATGCCTTTCTCATCTGCAAGTCTCCTGGCCTTATTTATATCTCTGGAATAGATAGCTCTGATTTCAACATTTTCACATAATTTTGCCGCCTCAAAAAAGCGGTCTGTAATAAAATTACTTCCGATAATACCAAATCTGACTGTTCCCATATATACCCTCCCGTCATTCCGGCAAATGCTTCATCATCTGTCATGTTACCATCCCTCTCCGTACAGTTCAATACTTAACCTTGTCGAGAAATTTATTCATCTTGCTTTCTGCAAAAGGTTCTATTATAATGTTCTAAAATCAGGAAAGGAAAAGGGAAAGTTTATGATCTGTGAAGAAAAAGGGGTGTTGAAGGGCTCTGAATATTTTTTCTTTACCCCCACAGAAATGTTTGAATCCTATTTTTATTATATTCTGGTATGCGGCCACTTTTTCTGTAATGAGACCTACTCCATTCGCCGCAACTCCCATTTGGGACCACTGATTTTGTTAATTGATGGTGGGGAACTGTATGTGAACTATGACGGACAGGAAAGAATTGCCCAAAAGAATGATCTTGTTCTGTTAAACTGTGACTATCCGCACGCCTACCGTTCAGGAAAGCACTGCGAATTTCACTTTTTTCATATCGGAGGGAAAAATTGCCGTGAAATTACGGACAATCTGATCCTTTCAAACGGCGGATTTCTGTTTCAGTCGGAAACCCACAGAGAAATCCGCAATATTATGGAGCCTTTGATCTCTAAAATGTACTTTGTAAACAACGTTCCCGAACAGGAACAGTCTGTTGCTGTCTATCGAATTCTCTGCACCCTCCAGAGTTCCTTTTCCTCATCCCGCCCCGGGACATCTGAGAACAGCAACATGATAGAAGATGTTTTGATCTATATGCGCTCTCACCCCGAACGCAACTTTACCATCAACGAGCTGGCAGATATGGCAAGCATGAGCCCCTATTATTTTGCCCATCTGTTCAAGGAATATGTAGGGGTATCACCCATCACTTATATGTCCAATCTGAAAATCAGTCTGGCAAAAAACATGCTGCTTTACACCAATAACCGGATCAATCAGATTGGCGAACTGCTGGGATACAGCTCCAGTAGCTGCTTTATCAACGCATTTAAGGCAAGAGTAGGGGTTTCTCCTGCCGGTTATCGTAAAAAACCTACGCATGCGGTGGATCCCAAATAAACAGTGTCATACTCCCGCGGGTAAAAAACACCCGGCATAACTGTTATTACAGTGTATGTCGGGCTATGTTCGTCCTATCACATCACATTTTACAGTCCATTCACTATATTCGCAGGCTTCTTTCCGTTCGCCATATCCTCAAACCCCTGCCAGAGCATGCGGTGGGATCTTCTCATGGAGCTTGTGGTAATGCCTCCTATGTGAGGAGAAAAAGCAATGCGGTCTGCGTATTCCGGAGGAAGATTCAAAAGCGGATTGTCCTTTGTGGTGGGCTCCGGATACACGGTATCAAGCGCTGCTCCCAGAATAGTTCCGTTTATGATGGCATTTTTCAGCGCCTCATTGTCCACCAAATCGCCTCTTGCCGTATTCACGAGAAAGGCGTCCTCTTTCATCAGGCGTAGGAATTCCTCATTAACCATACCTCTCGTCTCGTCAGTCACTGCCGCATGCAGACTGATGATCTCGCAGGTGGAGGCAAGCTCACGAAGAGGCAGATATTTCACATGATATTTTTCTTCCGTCTGCGTATCCTTCCGGTGCAGAGAGTAATAGTAAAGCTCGCAGCCAAAGGGATAAAGCCTTTCAGCCGTTGCCTTGGCGATATCCCCAAAGCCCACAAGACCTACTCTGCAGTCGGACACCTCCCGAATCCCTTCCACCATCATCCGTTCCTTCATCTTGATTTGGTTTCCTTCCCGCTCGATGCGGTCACCTTCGATCACATGGCGAAGAAAACCAAGGATCAAAAGCACTGTCTGCTCTGCCACCGCTCCCGCATTGGCTCCTTTACAGTTGCAGACACAGATGCCCCTCTCGGTGGCGGCTGCCACATCGATTCCGTTGTAGCCTACCCCTTCCGAGTGGATCATTTTTAAGTTTGGCATATTGCAGATCACATTTCCGCTCACCCTGGTCATGGGATCTGCCGCCATATACTCCGCATCCGATGCTGCCGCCAGGATTTCCTCATCCGAGGCGCCTCTGTTTAAAAAAATCATTTCCGTATTCTGTGCAAAAGGAATATCTGCAGGCAGATACTTTCTATATCTGTCCTCATTTCCGATAATCAGTGTTTTCATATTCCGTCACTCCATCTGTTATCATTTGCCCGAAAGACCATACGCCTTTGCCAGCTCTCCAAACGCAGGCAATGACCGCTCCAGCTTTTCCGTCTGCACACAGTAGGAGATTCTGAAATATCCCGGACAGCCAAAACTGTCTCCGGGAACAAACACCAGATGATATTTCAGTGCCTCCTCACAGAAGGCTATGGCATCCTCTATGGGTGCCTTGGGGAACATATAGAAGGTTCCGCCCGGCTCCTGACAGGAGAACCCAAGTCTGGTCAGTTCCTGATACAGTATCTTGCTGTTCTTTTCATACACAGACAGATCTGAGGTCTCATCGATCATCTCCCCTGCCACATACTGAATAATGGAGGAAGGACAATTATGTCCCGTAAATCTCGAAATCTGTGCACACATATCCACGATCATGGCCGCATCCTCACATGCCGGATTCACTGCCACATAGCCGATACGTTCTCCGGGTAAAGAGAGAGACTTGCTGAACGAATAACAGATAATCGTATTTTCATAGAAGGAGGAGACAAAAGGAGCATCCACTCCTTCAAACACAATCTCCCGATAAGGCTCGTCAGACAACAGATAAATGGTATGTCCAAATTCCTTTGATTTCGCACGCAGAAGCTCCGAAAGCCGTATAATCGTGTCTGTGGAATAAACCACACCGGAGGGATTGTTGGGTGTATTGATCAGTACAGCCGCCGTCTTTTCATTGATCTCTTTTTCCAGCATGTCAAAATTGATCTGAAAAGCCGGAATATCCGGCGGGATCACCTTAAGAACCGCTCCTGCACCTTCCGTATATGGTACATATTCCGGAAAATAAGGTGCAAAAGTGATTACTTCCTCGCCGGGACAGACCACTGCACGAAGTGCATGAGCCATAGCTCCCGCAGCACCGCTTGTCATAAAAATATCCTCATAAGTATAGGGAAGATGAAATCTTCTTTTGAGGGAGTCTGCTATCTGCTTTCGCACTTCAAGAATACCATGACTCTCGCTGTAGCCGTGAAGCGTCAGCGGATCCTTCGTGTCAAGGAGTTTCTTAAAAATATCATTCAAATTTTCCGGTGCCGGAACACTGGGATTTCCTATAGAATAGTCAAAGACATTCTCCTTTCCGATTTTCTCGGCGAGCGCATTCCCTTTACCGCTCATTTTTCTGATTACGGACTCGCCCTTTAACATTTCCCGAAATTTCGGTGAAATCATCTGTAAACGCCTGCCTTTCTGTTTGTTTCATTTCTTAGGCACCGAGATATGCCTTCTTCACCTTATCATCCTTAAGAAGATCGGAAGCCTTACCGCTCATGCTGATGGTTCCCGTCTCAAGGACATAGGCTCTGTCTGAAACAGCTAATGCCATCTTAGCATTCTGTTCCACCAAAAGGACCGTAATTCCATTGTCGTGAAGTGTTTTAATAATATGGAATATCTCTTTTACAAGGAGGGGTGACAGACCCATAGAGGGTTCGTCCATCAGCACGATCTTTGGATTGCTCATAAGCGCTCTTCCCATGGCCAGCATCTGCTGTTCTCCTCCTGAGAGTGTTCCCGCAAGCTGTTTCTTCCTCTCTTTTAGTCTGGGGAAATATTCGTATACCATATCCATGTTTTTTTTGATTTCAGCCTTATCATTCATGATAAAGGCACCCATCTCCAGATTTTCCTGTACACTCATTCTGGTAAATACGTGACGTCCCTCCGGCACGTGAGCCATCCCGATTTTAATGATGTGGCTCGGCTCTATCTTACGAAGATCTGTTCCGTCATACTCAATGGTTCCGGACATAGCACTCTTAAGACCTGTAATTGTATGTAATGTAGTGGTTTTTCCCGCTCCGTTAGCCCCGATCAGGGAAACTACTTCTCCGTCATTTACCTCCAGGCTGATATCATGAAGAGCATGAATGGAACCGTAGGCAACATTCAAATTTTCTACTTTTAACATGGCACATCCTCCTCTTCCTCATCCGTTCCAAGATAAGCGGCAATCACGCGCTGATTGGATGCAATCTCCTCAGGCAGTCCCTGGGCAATGGTCACTCCATAGTCAATGACCACAATTCTCTCGCAAATTTTCATGACAAGACTCATATCGTGTTCAATCAGCAGAATCGCAATTCCGAAACGTTCTCTGATGATATTGATACAGCGAAGAAGGTCTGCCGTCTCTGTAGGGTTCATACCTGCTGCCGGCTCATCCAGAAGCAGAAGCTTCATGCCTGTTGCCAGCGCTCTTGCAATTTCCAGTTTACGCTGCTGTCCGTAGGGAAGATTATCGGCAATATAGTCCGCTTTGTCATCCAGATCAAAAATTTTTAAAAGATCCAGTGCCTTTTCCCTGTACTCAGCCTCCTCTTTAAAATAGCTTCCCATCCGGAAAATGGCACCCGGAATCTTGTATTTGATGCTCATTCCGTAAGCCACCATAACATTTTCCAGTACCGTCATGGACTTGAAGAGCCTGATATTCTGGAAGGTTCTGGCAATTCCCGACTGTACCACCTGATGGGTTTTCTTTCCGTTCATTTTTTCACCGCAAAGGAAGAAAGCGCCTTCCGTGGGTGCATAAACTCCGGTCAGCAGATTGAATACGGTGGTCTTTCCTGCTCCGTTAGGACCGATGAGGCCAACCAGTTCTCCTGCATTGATTTCAATATTAAAGTCATCTACAGCCTTAAGACCTCCAAAGGAGATGCCCAGATGTTTTGCCTGTAAAATCAATTCTCCCATAGCTATTTCACCTCCTGCTTCTTATCCGCAAGCTTTTTTCCGGATTTTCCGGTAATTCTGTTAAAAAGCCTCAAAAGAGAAAACTCGTATGTACCTAGAAGACCTGTAGGCTTAAAAATCATAACAAGCACAAGTGCTACGGAATATACCAGCATTCTGTATTCCGAAAAGCTTCGAAGAGCCTCCGGCAATGCGGAAAGAACAACTGCAGCAATAATGGAACCGGTAAGGGAACCCATGCCGCCGAAAACAACCATGATCACGTATTCCGTGGATTTCAGCCAGCCGAAGCTTGCTGCATTTAAAGAGCCGATATAGTGGGCAAAGATACCTCCCGCAATTCCCGCAAAGAATGCAGATACGGTAAATGCCATTACCTTATAAAAAGTAGTGTTTAAGCCGGAGGCGCTTGCTGCAATATCATCATTTCTTATGGCAATGATTGCTCTGCCATATTTAGATCTCACAAAGGTAAACAAAATCACCACGGTCAGTACTACCAGCCAGAATACTACGTATAAATCTGCCAGTCTGTTGATACCGATCAGCGCCTGACCTGCCTGACCTTCCGAAAATCCTTTACCACCCGCAAATTTCAGATTCTGAATGATAACACGGATGATTTCGCCAAATCCCAGCGTGATGATCGCAAGATAATCGCCCCGAAGTCTCAGAGCCGGAATACCTACAAGGATACCGAATATCGCTGCCAGAATACCTCCTGCGAATGTGCCGATCAAAAACCGAAGCGTATTGGGTGCACCGGCACCTACCAGGATACCGCCGCTTTCCATGGCTTTTGTGATCAGTGCAGCCGTATAGGCTCCTATCGCCATAAAACCGCAGTCACCAAGTGCGATCTGTCCCATATAACCTACTGTAATATTAAGCGAGCATGCCATAATTACCGAGATTCCACATACCATCAGGATACCTTTGATATAATTGGAGAGTGTCCCGGTTTCGCACAGGACTACCAGCACTCCAAACAAAAGCAGCACCCCTGCCAGATTTATGATCATACCCTTCTTTTTTTCCTTTGGTATCTTCACATCTATCACCTACACTTTCTCTCCTACATTTTTTCCAAGAATACCTGATGGCTTTACGATCAGTACAACGATCAATATGCCGAATACGATTGCATCGGAAAAGGCTGATGTGATCACGCCGCCCGTCAGTGTTCCGATATATGCCTTGGTAAGGCTTTCCACCAGTCCTACCACAATACCGCCAAGCATAGCTCCGGGAATAATTCCGATTCCTCCGAGCACAGCCGCGATAAAGGCTTTTAATCCAAGCATGGAACCTAAGGTAGGTGTCGCCTGAGGATAAGAAGCGCAGTACATCAAAGATGCAACAGCGGCAAGTGCCGATCCTATAGCAAAGGTAATGCTTATGGTTCTGTTTTTGTTGATACCCATCAGGATGGCTGCCTCTCCATCCTCGGAAACAGCACGCATGGCCTTACCCATTTTAGTCTTCTTTACAAATAACTGAAGTGCTATCATCATCACAACACCGATTGCAATGGTAAGCATTGTATTCCCGTTTAGTTTAATACCTGCAAGTTCCAGATTGGGGAAAGAAAAGATCGTTCCCACAGGTTCGGTGATGCACCGAAAACCGTCTGAGCCAGATTCTCCAGAAAAAGGCTCATTGCAATTGCCGTGATCAGAGCTGACATCTTAGTTCCCTTCTCTCTCACCGGCTTATATGCAACTTTTTCAACTGTCACGCCTACTGCGGCGCAGGCAGCCACTGCCAATATGATTGCCGTCCAAGCAGGCAGCCCGCATGCCACCATAATCGGTATGGTATAAAGCAGCACATAGCTTCCTACCATGATAAAATCTCCATGGGCAAAATTGATCAGGCGGATAATTCCATAAACCATGGTATAACCAAGGGCTACCAGCGCGTATACACTTCCTATTTTCAATCCATTGATAATCTGTTGAATAAATATACTTACCTGTGTTCCCATAGACAACTTCTCCTTACAGCTGACGGCACAGAGTGACATCTGTGCCGCCGCTTATTTCTTTCCTATTAGTTAACCGGCCAGTGTAGTCTTCCAAACAGCTGCACCGTCTTTAAATTCAATGATTGCTACAGACTTTTCAGGAGTACCTGTTGTATCAAGAACAAAGCTTCCTGTTACACCTTCAAAGCTCATACCTGACATCGCATCACGGACAGCAGTTCTGTCAGTGGTTCCGGCTTTTTCAATGGCATCTGCCAGCATGTATACGGAATCGTATGCCAGAGCACCAAGAGCATTCAGGCTTTCTGAGCCATATTTGTCGGTGTATGCCTTTACGAATGTCTGTACTGCTTCAGCGGTATCATCCGGTGAATAATGGTTGGTGAAGTAGCAGTCATTGTAAAGTGTCTTATCATCCACCATGGTACCGATTGTACCATCCCAACCGTCAGCACCCATGATCACACCTTCGTATCCTGCTGCTCTTGCCTGGGGTACAATGTAAGGTCCTACCGCATTGTAATAATAAGGTGCGAACAGGAACTCGGCACCGCTTGCTGCAATGTTGGTGAGCTGTGATGAGAATTCCGTATCATCTGTGGAAGAGGAGCTTTCCTCAGCCACGATCTCAAGTCCAAGTTCTTCTGCTGATGCTACAAAGGCTTCTCTAAGACCTGCTGAATAAGCATCGCCTGATGCATACAGGATAGCAACCTTGGTAACGCCCAGTTCCTCTGCTGCAAACTTGGCAGCCATCTTGCCCTGATAAGAATCCTTAAAGCATGCTCTGAATACATAGTTGTCAGATTCTGTGATCGTATCGGCTGTTGCTGTAGGAGTTAAGAGAACGATCTGGCTCTCATCTGCAAGAGGTGCCAGACCTGCGGTAACACCGGAAGTAACGGAACCGATGATGGCACATACATCCTCTCCTACCAGCTTGTTAAATGCATTTGCACCCTCGGTGGAATCCCCTTTATCATCGTAAGAAATCACTGCAAGCTGCTTGCCAAGTACACCGCCGTCTGCGTTGATCTCTTCCACCGCAAGATTGATGGCATTTACTACGGATTCACCGTAAGCTGCCAGATTTCCTGTGTTAGGTGAGATGGTACCGATTGTAATGGTATCACCTGTAGCTGCGGCAGGTGCTTCTTCCGCATCAGCTGTTTCTGTTGTTTCAGCAGCGCTTTCTGTAGAAGCTTCTGTACTTTCCGCAGGTGCTGTGGAACCGCCGCTGCAGCCTGCCAGTGATGAAACTGCAAGAGCTGCCACACTTGTCAGAGCCAATAATTTCTTTAACATTTTTTTCTTCATAATGTCTCCTCCTTAAAATTTGAGGTAGTGTCAAATACTACCTTCTTTTTTTGTTCTAAAATCCTTTAAAACCTTGAT
>CAMEIH010000015.1 GCA_945917985.1 uncultured Clostridium sp.
TCAGGAAGAAAATATGCCGTATTTATGCGGCGTGTGGCGTTTCGCAAACGCCTATAAGATAAACAAATTGTGAGGAGAAAGAAATTATGAAAAAAGTAGTGAAATTTGGTGGAAGCTCGCTTGCCAGTGCAGAGCAGTTTCAGAAGGTGGCGAATATCATCCACAGTGATGATAACAGAAGGTATGTGGTACCCTCCGCACCGGGCAAAAGATTTTCAGATGATACCAAGGTGACGGATATGCTCTATGCCTGTTACCATCTGGCAGAGGCCGACAAGGATTTCAAGAAAGAGCTGTCAGCCATTGCAGAGCGTTATCAGGAGATCATCGACGGGCTTTCTCTTACCCTTTCCTTAAAAGATGAGTTTAAGACGATTGAGAAGAACTTTAAAGAAAAAGCGGGAGAAAACTATGCCGCTTCCAGAGGAGAATACTTGAACGGTATCATTATGGCAGCTTACCTTGGCTATGAGTTTGTGGATGCCGCTGAAGTGATCCGCTTTAAAGACAACGGAGATTTTGATGCGGAGGTTACCAATGAAATTTTGGGACAGCGCCTTGCTGGAATTGAGAGAGCTGTCATTCCCGGTTTTTACGGTTCCTACGCTGACGGAAAAGTCAAGACCTTCTCAAGGGGCGGCTCAGACGTGACAGGTTCTATTGTGGCAAGAGCAGTCAAAGCCGACGTCTATGAGAATTGGACAGATGTTTCCGGATTTCTTGTTGCTGATCCGAGAATTATCGAAAATCCGGAAGCCATTGAGACCATTACCTACAGAGAACTTCGTGAGCTTTCTTATATGGGAGCAAGTGTGCTCCATGAGGATGCTATCTTCCCAGTGAGAAGAGAGGGTATCCCGATCAATATCCGCAATACCAATAAACCGGAAGACGAAGGCACTTGGATTGTGGAGAGCACCTGCCAGAAATCAAAATACGTGATCACAGGTGTGGCCGGCAAGAAGGGATTCTGCTCTGTCAACATTGAAAAAGCCATGATGAACTCTGAGATCGGATTTGGAAGAAAGGTACTTCAGGCTTTTGAGGATTACGGCATTTCCTTTGAACACGTTCCTTCCGGCATTGATACCATGACAGTCTTTGTGCATCAGGATGAGTTTATTGATAAGGAACAGAAGGTGGTATCGGCCATTCACAGGCTGGCTGATCCGGATGCCATCGATATCGAAGCGGACCTTGCACTGATCGCGGTTGTGGGACGCGGTATGAAATCCACAAGAGGTACTGCAGGGCGTATCTTCTCAGCGCTTGCCCATGCAAATGTGAATGTAAAGATGATCGATCAGGGCTCCAGCGAGCTGAACATTATCATCGGCGTTGCCAATAATGATTTTGAGACGGCGATCAAAGCAATTTATGATATTTTTGTGATTGCCCGGATTTAAAGCTTATGCGTAAAAAATATCGGCAGCTTCCAAGGTGTTTTGGAAGCTGCCGTTCTGATTAGTACAGAAAATGAATTGTTAATTTGAGGTTATCATGGTGTCAAAGGGAATGGTTTCATCCCACAAATAGTCAAGATACTTCTTTGCAGTATCCGTTCGCTGGCTGGTAACGGAAATGCCGTAGATGGGAACCGGCTCACCATAGCAACCTGTCTTTTGAACCAGGGGAGATTCATCCAGAAAGATACCGACAGGAATAGGATCCTCCATAGTTTCCGGGTGCCTGTGAGTTTCCGCTTCTGCTGTAATGTCTTCCACAGATGCCTGATTCCGTTTCTGCTGTGCTTCCATAATGTCTTCATCACTTTGCGCTTCTTCCTCCTCCTCGGCTTTGCGGACCTCTGCGTTATCCAGATAGTAAATCTGACCTTCGAACCGGGCAAGCTCTTCCTCGGTCATGACATCCCGAAGATCCATCATCATGCCGTTAAAAGAAAAATTAATAAAAACCGGAGCATCCGTAACGAGAACATCAAGATCCTTTGATTGTACCAGAGCCACCAGTTTCTGGAACGTTGCAATGTCATATTGTGTCTGGTTCTGATAAGAAAGGGTGGAAAGTGTATCGATAAAGCAGTCATAATTTTCCATGTCAAGTCCGGCATACTCGCCAAAGGATGCTTCCATGGCATCTCCGTCAAGCGAGGGAGCATTCAGCATAATCCCGTAAAAGTTATAATCTTTAGCAGTTACAATATTGTGGATAAAAGAAACACCAAAGATAATGATCAGGATGACTGCGATGGTATGTATTTTGTAGTAATACCAAAAATAGCTGAGTTTTCCTTTGAAACTCATATCCTTTGCCTTCAGGTGCTGTTGATGGATCTCATCATGTACACCTTTATATTCTTTCGGCTGCCAACCTTTTTTGAACATAACTATATTCCTCTTATATTTATTTTTATGACTTGCTTTTCTCTGAGGAGTATATTAAAATACTCACAATATTTATTTTTGCAATTATCTAATTTATCATACCTATATTAAAAAGGGCTGTCAATGATACAAAATGTTCTGTCTCTAAAAAATAAATGAAATTTTTATAAAAATTTTAAATGGACAATCTGTATCTCGATATCTCTTGAAAGTTGAAATGAAATATACTATCATTATAGTGTTGTACTTTAATTTTTACGTGGAAGGAAAGGAATGATATCATGAACGAAACTTATGTGGAATGCCTGGTCAAAAAGAAAACTCCGACCTATATGAAATTCCTTAAAATACTGACAATCATGCTGGCAGTGTGCTTTATCCTGATCGGCTTTGTTTTTCTGATCGGATTACTGCTCGGAATCATTTTTGCGGTGATAGCGTATTTTGTCTATCAGAATGCGGATCTTGAATATGAATATCTCTATGTGGATAAAGAACTCACTATAGATAAAGTCATGGCAAAGAGCAGAAGGAAAAGAGTCGCTACTTTTGATTTAAACAAAATGGAAATCGTAGCGCCCATAAAATCATGGCATCTTGATAATTATAAGAACAGAACGGACAAGGCTGTGGATTACAGCTCAGGTGAAGAGAAGCAGCCGGACAGACGTTTTGTTTTCTTTTATGATGGACAGAAAAAGATTATTTTTGAGCCAAATGAGGAAATGATCAAAGCCATGCAGTTTGCGGCACCTCGCAAGGTGTATAAGGATTAGGCAGTTATTTAATTCATGACAATAAAATCACTGCGAAGTGTAGATTCTATTGTATAATATTAATCAATGCAGGAGGAGAGAAGATGGGTCAGATTATTGGCGAAGGAATTACCTTTGATGATGTGCTTTTGGTGCCATCCTATTCCAATGTAATTCCTAATGAAGTGGATTTGACAACATGGTTAACAAAAAAGATTAAGCTCAACATTCCTATGATGAGTGCGGGAATGGACACGGTAACAGAGCACAGAATGGCAATTGCCATGGCAAGGCAGGGTGGTATCGGTATCATCCACAAAAATATGTCGATTGAAGCTCAAGCGGAAGAAGTAGACAAAGTAAAGCGTTCCGAGAATGGTGTTATCACAGATCCCTTTTCGCTATCTCCTGATCACACGCTGGCAGATGCGGATGCACTGATGGCAAAGTTCAGAATTTCCGGTGTACCTATTACGGAAGGAAGAAAACTGGTAGGTATCATTACCAACCGAGACCTTAAATTTGAAACTGATTTTTCCAAGAAGATCAAAGAGTCTATGACCAGTGAAGGTCTGATCACTGCAAAGGCAGGCATTACCCTCGAGGAAGCAAAGAAAATCCTTGCAAAGGCCAGGAAAGAAAAACTGCCCATTGTAGATGATGACTATAATCTGGTGGGACTTATCACCATTAAAGATATTGAAAAGACAATTAAGTATCCTCTGGCTGCCAAGGACGCGCAGGGAAGACTCCTCTGCGGTGCAGGTGTCGGTATCACTGCAAATGTTCTTGACAGAGTGGCAGCTCTTGTGGATGCTAAGGTGGATGTCATTGTGCTTGACAGTGCACACGGTCACTCCCAGAATGTGCTGAACTGTGTAAGAATGGTAAAAGAAAAATTCCCTGATCTTCAGATTGTGGCCGGCAATGTGGCAACAGGTGAGGGTACAAGGGCACTGATTGAGGCCGGTGCTGATGCGGTGAAGGTAGGTATCGGTCCCGGTTCTATCTGCACCACTCGTATCGTGGCAGGTATCGGTGTACCTCAGATTTCCGCTATCATGGATGCATACTCGGTAGCTAAAGAGTATGGAATCCCGATTATTGCCGATGGCGGTATCAAGTATTCGGGAGATATGACGAAGGCCATTGCAGCAGGCGGTAACGTTTGTATGATGGGCAGCATCTTTGCAGGCTGTGATGAGAGCCCCGGAACCTTCGAACTCTATCAGGGACGTAAATATAAAGTATATCGTGGAATGGGTTCCATTGCCGCTATGGAAAACGGCAGCAAGGACCGCTATTTCCAGGAAAATGCCAAGAAACTGGTGCCGGAAGGAGTAGAGGGACGTGTGGCTTACAAGGGAACGGTAGAAGATACTGTATTCCAGCTTATGGGTGGCTTGCGTTCCGGAATGGGCTACTGCGGAACAAAAAATATTGAAGAACTGAAGCAAAACGGCAGATTCGTTAAAATTTCAGCGGCTTCCTTAAAAGAAAGTCATCCTCATGACATTCATATTACCAAGGAAGCACCGAATTATAGTGTAGACGAATAAACATTGGGAGAGAAAAGCAGGTGACAACAACAGGCAATTTGGACAGAATTGGAAGTGAATCAGAAGAATCGTACCTGCTCCGGGAAATGATTGAAAAAAAGAAACTGGAGAAGTGGCAGAAATATGTTTGTGGATTGACACATGTCTTTGGCTGTTGTGTTGATGCAAATGGGGCTCTTCTTACGCCTTTTGGCGGCAATCCGGATGAATCCGCCAGAGTATTAAAGGCAATTGATAAAGAACAATTGCAGAATATGTTATTCAGAGTATCCGAAAGCACACTGGAGGATCAGGCAATTGAAGAAACGGCATATCCAAACCTGCGCCTTGCAGTTGTCACTGCCAAGGCGGGCGGAAAGCCCGTATTCAGTTGGCTGATCTGCGGTGTGCTTTCTGACGTTGGGGAGACGGAGGAATATCCGAATCCTCCTTTACAGGGCTTTTCAAGTACCATTACGGAAAAGAATTTTTTCCGGACAATAGATGGAATCAGGTATATCACTGCGGAGCTTTTTGGCTATAAGATCGCAGCTGCGACAGCGGAAGCGGAGAGCAGAAGAAGCCGTTATTCGGAAAAGGAAATGAAAATGACCTTAAAGAGGACGGAAGCCCTTACCGGGGTGATTCAGCTGCTTGAGAGTGATTCATCCATAGAGGAAATCATGCAGAAAGTGCTGGAAATTGTGGGCGGTTTCCTTGGCGTCAGTTCCGCATTTATCTACCGTATATCAAAGGATGCCGACAATATGGACGTTATGACTCACTGGTGTAACAAGGGTGAGATCTGGAGCTTTGATTATGACGATGACGAGAAAAAGGGAATTTCGTTTTTTCTTGAAACAGAAAAAACGCTTATTGTTTCTGATATTTCTCATTTGAAACCGGAGGAAAAAGAAGAACTTAACTCACACGATGTGAAGGCAATTGTGGTAATTCCCATCATCAAAACCGGCAGTGCAACGATGTATGCCTGTTTTACACAAAAAGGCAGGGAAAGAGAGTGGCAGGTTGATGAAATAAAGTTTTTAAGTGATTCCGTAAAAATTCTGCAGAGTATTCTGACCAAACGAATTCAAAAAAATTCACTGGCAAGTTCTTATGCGTCTCTTGAAACGATTCTTGACAATGTGGGAGGCGCTGTTTATGTCAGGGATCTTGCTACCGGGACGGGTCTGTTTGCCAACAGGAATATGAGGCATAATTTTGAACAGGAACTGAAGGATGGCAGCATCCACAGAATTCTTGAAAAAGAAGTCAAGGGGGATGGCGGTATCAGTGAGATATTTCTGCCAAGCTGCGAAAAATGGTATGAACTGTATTATACCAAGATGAAATGGGTAGACGGAAGGCCGGTACTTCTTTTTGCCATGTATGATGAAACAGAAAAGAAAATTTACCAGAGAAAAATAGAGCAGCAGGCTTACACAGATTTTCTGACTGGCTTGTACAATCGCATGTGTTGTGAAAAGGATCTGGCAAGATATGTGGATGAAGCGAACAGGACCTGTACAAAGGGTGCGCTGCTTTATCTTGACCTGGATGATTTTAAACATATTAATGACGGTTTGGGTCATCAGTACGGGGACGTTTTACTGAAATCTATTGCACACAGTTTTCAGAGGATATCCGGAATAGAGGAGACCTGTTACCGCATGGGCGGGGATGAGTTTGTTATCATCATTCCACCCGGCAGTTATGAAAGACTTGAAGAGATTGTAGATGCAATCAAGAAAATATTCATGAAACCGTGGTTCCTCAAAAATTCCGATTATTATTGTACCATGAGTATGGGAATCGTTGAATTCCCGGATTGTGGGGAAGCGGTACATGAACTGATTAAAAAGGCTGATATAGCCATGTATGAGGCAAAGAAAGGTGGCAAAAACCGTGTTGCCAGATATTCCAATGAGATTGGCTCCGGATCAGGCAGGCGCCTTGATATGGAGAAAAATATGCGTGAAGCCACGGCAAGCGGATATAGTGAGTTTGAGGTATACTATCAGCCTATCATTGATGTACAGAAAAAGGGCTTTCCCTGTACGGGAGCCGAAGCATTGATCAGATGGAACAGCACAGAGCTTGGGTTTATCTCTCCGGGAGAATTTATCCCCCTTGCCGAGTATCTGGGTCTTATCAATCCTATCGGTGATTATGTTCTCAGAGAAGCCTGCAAATGTTGTAAGAAGTGGAATGATAACGGTTATCCGGAATATAAGATCAATGTAAATCTTTCCGTTGTCCAGCTCCTTCAAAATGATATCGTGGAAAATATCAGAAAAGCCATTGCCGATACGGGAATAGAGCCTCACAACCTGACACTTGAGGTGACGGAGAGTCTGGCCATCAATGATATGGACAGAATGAAGGGAATTATCGGGAAAATCAAAGCACTTGGAGTCAGGATTGCTTTGGACGATTTTGGAACCGGATATTCCTCTCTGAATCATATCAGGGAACTTCCCTTTGATGTGATTAAGGTAGATCAGAGCTTTATCAGAAATCTGGAAAAAGATGTCTATGCAAAATCCTTTATCAGAATGGTGGCAGAGTTGGCTGAGGCAATCGGAGTGAATCTCTGTGTGGAAGGTGTGGAGACGAAAGGACAGTTTGAAATCATCGCCGATATGCATGTGAGTCTGGTACAGGGATACTATTTTGATAAACCCATGAAACAGGTAGAATTTGAAAAGAAGTACACACCGAAACTGAGAGGAAACTGAGGAAAAAGAGAAGATGAGATTAGCACAGCTTGAGCAATTTGATCCGATCACAATACAATGTCATGACAATCCTGATGCCGATGCGCTGGCATCAGGATTTGGGTTATATACTTATTTTAAAGAGAAAAATAAGGATGTGCGGCTCGTTTACGCCGGAAAGAATCAGGTACAGAAAAAGAATTTGACTCTCATGGTCGATAAACTGAATATCCCTGTCATTTATTTGCATGATACGGATATCCCCATAAAAGGCCTGCTGATTACGGTTGATTGTCAGTATGGTGCAGGAAATGTGACACATCTGTCAGCAGAGAACGTGGCGATTATTGACCATCATCAGATAGAAATTACCAATGTTCCCATGTCGGAAATACGATCCAATCTGGGAAGCTGTTCCACCCTGGTGTGGCAGATGATGAAGGAGGAAGGATTTTCCTTTGCGGGGAAATATGAGCTGGGAACCGCTTTGTATTACGGTCTGTTTTCGGATACCAATCAGTTTTCCGAAATCTATAATCCGTTGGATATGGATATGCGGGATGCGCTTCCCTGTGAGAAAAGCCTGATCAATCTTTTCAGAAATTCCAATCTGTCACTCCGTGAACTGGAAATAGCAGGGCTTGCCCTGATCAAGCATATCTATAATGATGATTACCGTTATGCCATCGTTAAAGCGAACCCCTGCGATCCTAATATTCTGGGTCTTATCAGTGATTTCCTGCTGCAGGTGGAAGAGATAGATACCTGCATTGTCTATAATGAATTGAAGGATGGCATCAAATTCTCCGTTCGCAGCTGTGTAAAGGAAGTACGGGCAGATGAACTGGCATCTTTCCTTGCGGAGGATATCGGCTCCGGTGGGGGTCACAGGGAAAAAGCCGGAGGTTTCATCAGCAGAAGCAAATATGAAGAAAAACATCCCACATTGCATAGCGAGGCCTATTTCAGTGAGAGGATGAATGATTATTTTGATCACTGTCAGATTATTGATGCTGTAAATTATGATATTGATATTTCATCCATGAAGGCATATGTCAAACGTAAACTGCCACAGGGGTTTGTTATCGCCAAGGAGATCGTGCCGGTAGGCACTCCCATAACCATTCGTACCCTTGAGGGGGATGTGGATATGACAGTGGAAGACAATACTGTTTTTATGATAGGAATCAAAGGTGAGGTTTATCCTGTCACAAGAGAAAAATTTGAAAAAAGTTATCGAACCACTGATGAGCAGTATGATCTGAAAGAGCATACGCTGCAGGCCGATTATATTCCCACGATCAGAAACAGAATGGACGGCAGTTCCAAGGAGATCATCCAGTTTGCAAAAGTATGTATGCCTACGGGGGAAACACATATTCATGCCAAAATGCTGACAGGGATGGTAAAGGTATTCACTTCCTGGGACAGGGAAAAGTATATGCTTGGAAAACCGGGAGATTTCCTTGCGGTGCGTTGTGATGACAGACATGATATCTATGTGGTGGAACGCGATATTTTTTATAAATCATACGAAGAAACAGAGGAAATAGAGGAAATGTGATAGCACATGGGAAAAATCTGTGCTATTATGATTTTTAGATTGACGTTAAAAGCTGCAGGAGGTAAAGCCATGACCGTGGTCACGGTATCATGGTATCTGACAAGATGAGCGAAAAAGAAGTGAATGTAAGATTAGAAACAGAGGAAACGGAAGAAAAAGAAACTGTTTCCAAAAATTTCATTGAGCAGATCATTGATAAAGATCTGGCAGAAGGTGTCTATGATACGGTACACACAAGATTTCCTCCGGAACCCAACGGATATCTTCATATCGGACATGCCAAGAGTATTCTTTTAAACTATGGACTTGCCAAAGAATATGGCGGTAAGTTCAATATGAGATTTGATGACACCAATCCCACAAAAGAGAAGACGGAATTCGTGGAATCTATTCTGGCGGATATCAAGTGGCTTGGTGCTGACTGGGAAGACAGGCTTTTCTTTGCCTCCAATTATTTTGATCAGATGTATGAAGGAGCAGTAAAGCTGATCAAAAAGGGAAAAGCTTATGTGTCTGATCTGACAGCGGAGGAAATGAGAGAGTACAGAGGAACGCTGACAGAGCCGGGAAAGAATGATCCGAACAGGGACAGGAGTATAGAAGAAAATCTGGACTTATTTGAGAGAATGAAGAACGGTGAATTTGCAGACGGTGAGAAAACCCTTCGGGCAAAGATCGATATGGCATCTCCCAACATCAATATGAGAGATCCCATCATATACCGTGTCGCTCATATGACTCACCACAACACAGGTGATAAGTGGTGTATCTATCCCATGTATGACTTTGCACATCCCATTGAGGATGCCATCGAGGGAATCACTCATTCCATCTGTACGCTGGAGTTTGAGGATCACAGACCGCTGTATGACTGGGTGGTGAGAGAACTGGAGTATCCCCATCCTCCCAAGCAGATCGAGTTTGCGAAGATGTATCTTACCAATGTGGTAACGGGTAAGAGATATATCAAGAAGCTGGTTGAGGAAGGAATTGTGGACGGCTGGGATGATCCCAGACTTGTCTCCATAGCAGCACTTCGAAGAAGAGGCTTTACACCGGAGTCCATTAAGATGTTTGTGGATCTCTGCGGAATCTCCAAGAGCAATTCCTCTGTGGATTATGCGATGCTTGAGTACTGTATCCGCGAGGATCTGAAGCTAAAGAGGCCCAGAATGATGGCTGCTCTTGACCCGGTCAAGCTGATTATTGACAATTATCCGGAAGATCAGACGGAGATGCTTACGGTTGCCAACAATCTGGAAAATGAGGAAATGGGAACAAGACAGGTTCCTTTCGGAAGGGAGCTTTATATAGACAGGGAAGACTTTATGGAGGAACCTCCCAAGAAGTACTTCCGCTTATTCCCGGGCAATGAAGTGCGTCTGATGAACGCTTATTTTGTGACGTGTACCGGCTGCGTAAAGGACGAGAACGGAAAGGTGATCGAAGTACACTGTACCTATGATCCTGAGACGAAGTGTGGTACCGGATTTACCGGACGAAAGGTGAAGGGAACCATACACTGGGTGCCTGCAAAGGAAGCAGTAAAGGCAGAAGTGAGACTGTATGAGAATATCATAGACGAGGAAAAGGGAGTTTATAACGAGGACGGAAGTCTTAATTTAAATCCCAATTCCCTTACGGTTCTGAAGGATTGCTATCTGGAGCCGTCACTGAAGGATGCAAAGCCTTATGAAAGCTTCCAGTTTGTGAGACAGGGATATTTCTGTGTGGATGCAAAGGATTCAAAGGAGGGAGCACCTGTCTTTAACAGGATCGTTTCCCTGAAGAGTTCTTATGTGTTACCGAAGGCTTAGGAGGAATTGACATGTCAGGATTGTTGTCCGGGCTCTCAGAGCTTGGTCTTGGCAATATGGAAAATATTGACCTATATACGGAACCGGAAGAGAAATCCGCGGAGGACAAAATACCGGAGAAACCGCAGAAAATGAAATATCAGGAAAAAGATTTCCTGTTTGATAAAAAATATGAATGCCCGGTCTGCTACGAGGCTTTTAAGGAAAAGACCGTGCGTTCCGGTAAACTTCGCCTGATGGGTACAGACAAAGATTTGAGACCTCTGTATGAGCAGATGGAACCTCTTAAGTATGATGTGATTCTTTGCCCCCACTGTGGATATGCTACCCTTACCAGATATTTTGGCGGTTTGACAGCCGGCCAGATCAAATCAGTGAGGGATAATATTTCATCCTCTTTTCATGCGCCGGAGCCTGCCGGGGATATTTATACTTACGAGGAAGCGTTAAACAGATATAAGCTCTGCCTCGCAAGCACCATTGTAAAGCGGGGAAAGGCAAGTGAAAAAGCCTATATCTGTCTGAAAGCGGGGTGGCTTCTTCGGAGTATGGGAGAGGAGCTTGATGCGGAAGAACCCGGTTACGATAAAAAACTTCAAAGCATCAGGGAGCAGGAAAGGGAATTTTTAAAGAACGCACTTGAGGGCTTTATCACTGCCAGACAGTCAGAAAGCTATCCGATCTGCGGCATGGACGAGATCACACTGGAATATCTGATCGCTGTACTTGCCATGGAATTTGAACAGTATGAGGTTGCATCAAAATTGATTGCCAATGTTCTGGTCTCTCCTTCAGCCAATCACAGAACCAAAGACAGAGCGAGGGAGATCAAGGAGGAGCTTTTGGTAAAGATCAGAGAGAAAAAGGCTTCCGGTCATGAATGATTTAGCGATTGAACTTAAGCCTGATACAGGTAAGTGCATGTATCAGCAGATTTATGAATATATCAGAAATGAGATCAGGGAAGGGAAGCTTCAAAGAGATGAGAAGCTTCCCTCAACGCGTTCTCTGGCAGAATATTTGCAGATTGCCAGGAGTACGGTGGATTCTGCATACAGTCAGCTTCTGGCGGAAGGATACATTGTGTCGAAACCCTGCAGGGGATATTTTGTGTCCGGCGTGGAAGAGCTTTTTGATTTTTCCCGCGGGGAAGAAATGCAAAAGGCTGCGGGGCAGAAAGCTCCTTCCGAGGTTCCTTCGGAGCAGTTTGGCAGCGAAGAGGCAAAAAAAGAGGATTCTGCAGTGCAGTATGATTTTTCGCCCCATGGAATCAGCATGAAGTATTTTCCCTACGCTACCTGGAAAAGGATCACCAGAGAAATCCTGGTGGATGCCAACAGCGAGATGTTTGCACTGGGGGATGCCAGAGGAGATCCGGAACTGCGAACTACCATCAGCAGATACCTTCACTCGGCAAGAGGTGTCAGCTGCAGACCGGAACAGATCATTATAGGAGCCGGAACGGATTTCCTTTTGATGCTGCTGGAGAAGATTTTGGGAAGACATGTTCCCATTGCCATGGAAAATCCCACTTATGGTCGTGCTTACCGGGTATTCAGGTCCTTTGCCTATGAGATAAAAACGATTCCCATGGACGAGAACGGCATGAGCGTGAAAGAGTTGAATAAGTCCGGGGCACGGGTGGCTTACGTGATGCCTTCCCATCAGTATCCTACCGGCGTGGTGATGCCCATCGGCAGAAGACTGGAACTGCTCAAATGGGCAGAACAGGCAGAAGACAGATTTCTGATCGAGGATGATTATGACAGTGAATTCCGTTATAAAGGGAAACCCATACCGGCTCTGCAGGCTTCCGACAGAACGGGAAAAGTGATCTATATGGGGACCTTTTCCAAGTCCATTGCACCTGCCATCCGTGTGGGGTACATGGTACTTCCCATGCCTCTTCTGAAAAAATATGAAGAGAATTGCGGATTTTATGCGTCCACAGTGTCCAGAATTGACCAGCGCATTTTAAATGAATTTATCAGAGACGGTTATTTTGAAAGATATTTGAACAAGATGCGTAAAATATATAAGGAAAAGCATGATTTTCTGATGGAGCAGCTGAAAGGCTTTGAGAGTGGGTTTCGCATTTCGGGAGAGAATGCAGGGCTTCATGTTCTTCTCACCAGCAAAAAGAATGTGAAAGAGCAGGAACTTCTTTTTGCCGCGCGAGAATGGGGCATCAGACTTTATGGACTGTCGGATACCCTTTCTGGGGCACCGGACCTTAAAAATCAGCAAAATGCCACTATTCTTCTCGGCTACGGAGCACTTTCCCTGGGGGAAATAGAAGAGGGAACCGCTCTTTTGAAAAAAGCTTTCAGAGAATATTTGTGAGTCGCCCTATATAGTAAAAAGAGCCCGCTTTTGTGCGGGCTCATGCTATGTTCTGAAAGACTTACAGGGAAGAGTCATCGTCGTCAAAGAATTCTTCTACCTGCTCTGTAGACTCGGATGCTTTTTCGGAAGCAGCTTCTTTGATATCCTCAGCAGCTTCTGCGGCTTCTTCTTTTACCTGCTCGGCAGCTTCTGAAGCAGTGTCGGCAGCCTCCTGTGCTTTTTCTTTTAAAGTGTCGGAAAGATCAGTGAAAGAAGTGTGGGAACTCTGAGATTCGGCAACGGACTTCACGGTCTCTTTTACCTGATGTACGGAGTCTGTGATCACTTCCTTGGCTTTCTGCAGGGCACCTGAATCTCCAATGGCTTCCTTGGCTTTCTGAATGGCCTCTGTGGCAATCGCTTCAGCCTTGTCAAGATTTAAAGAAACATAAGAACGTTCCTTACCGGTATTGATATCCTCATCAAGATCTTCACTGAAATCATCAAAATCGTCGTCATTTTCGTCACTGGGAGCAGGAGAGGCTGTCTGTTCCTTCTTCTGCAAATAGGAATATGCGCCATAAGCAGCAGCACCTGCTACAGCGGTAAAAAGTAAAAATTTGCCAAAACTTTTAGACATGTGGATACTCCTTTCAGATTTCATTTCATAATAATAATATCTTAATACTATTTTGCGAAAATGAAAAGAGAATATGTATAAAAAAACTATTAATTTTTATTGAACAGGATAAAAAAGTATGTTATATTATTTTTCGACTAAAAAAGTCAATGGGAAGATAGCAGAATTAATTTTGCAGATTTATGGGAGATGGGGAAACGATGAATGAGAAATTTTTTGACCTGAAAAAGGAAAAACAGGATCGTATGATCAACGCAGCGCTCAAGATATTTGCCTTAAAGGGCTACGAGCATGCCAGTACAGATGACATTGTGCGGGAAGCCGGTATCAGCAAGGGGCTTTTGTTTCACTATTTTATCAGCAAGATCGGATTGTATGCGTTTGTGTATGATTACAGTGTGAAGTATTTGATGCTGGAATATTCTACAGGCATTTCCAAGGAAGAGACCGATTATTTTGAACTGATTCTTCAGATGAAAAACTGTGAGCTGCAGGTGATGCGCAATTATCCCTATATGTTACAATTTTTGAATGAGAGCAAAAAGGAAGATGTGAGTGAGGCGCTGGTGGCAACAGAGGAAAAGAGAAGTGTGCTGCCGCAGCATTTTAATCAGATCATGGAGCGGGCCGATCTTGGCAGATTCAAGCCGGAGGTAGAGATTGATAAGCTGACCAAAATAATTGAACTGACAGTAAGCGGTCTCATGACAGAGCAGTTTATCTGTGAAGCTTTTCAGCCGGAATTGTTTGTGAAGGAAATTGAGAAATATTTGTCCATGCTGAAAAAGATGTCCTATCGGGAATGAAAAAATTTTTGATTCATGGGAGGAAATGATGAAGGAGACTTTATATACGATTCCGCTGAATGATGCGGTAAATGCAAATGATGAATGCCCTTTCTGTTTTATTGAACGGGAAGTGGAACAGGATCTTCTTGATTTTGTGCTGGGAAGCGGCTCTTCTTATATGGAGAGCGATATCAGGGATGCAACGGACAAAGCCGGGTTTTGCAGAGAGCATTTTAAAAAGATGTTTGACTATGGAAACACTCTTGGCAACGCATGGATCCTGAAAACCCATTATCGGAAAATGAACCGGGAGATGACAGAGCAGTTCAAAAACTTTACTCCGAACAAATCTTCCTTTATGGATAAGATGAAAAAGCCTGCAGGACATCGCAATCAGATCAGTATGTGGGTGGAGGAAAAAGAAAAATCCTGCTATATCTGTAATCGTTTTGCGGATACTTATGAGAGATATATGGATACCTTTTTCTTTATGTATAAAAAAGATGACGATTTCAGAAACCGCATCAAAAACAGTAAGGGCTTCTGCCTGCATCATTTCGGAGACCTTTGTGAGGCCTCCGAGACAAGACTGAATGACAAGGAGAAGAAGGAATTCTATGCAGCCATGTTTGAGCTGATGGAAAAAAATATGGCCCGCCTTCAGGAGGATGTGGACTGGCTGGTAGAGAAGTTTGATTACCGGAATAAGGACGCAGACTGGAAAAATTCAAAGGATGCCGTCCAGAGAGGTATGCAGAAGCTTAAGGGAGGTTATCCTGCAGACCCTGTGTACAAGATGAACAAATAATAAATAAAGCCAAGCACCCAGCTGGTGAAGATACCATACAGAATGACAGGCCCGGCAATGGTAAAGATTTTGCAACCGATGCCAAAGACCTGTCCTTCTTTTTGGTATTCGATGGCAGGTGAGGCAACGGAATTGGCAAACCCGGTAATGGGGACGAGAGCACCGGCGCCTCCGAATTTTACGATAGAGGGATAAATATTAAAGCCGGTCAGAAGAACACTTAAAAGGACCAGAATAAGGGAGCAGAAGCTTCCGGACATCTCCTTGTCCATGGACAGTGTATTTTTTGCAAAATTCAGCAGAAACTGACCGATCACGCAGATGATGCCGCCTACAAGGAAGGCGCGAAGCATCTGCATCCAAAGGTTGTGGGTGGGAGTGACCTTTTTCACATATTCTGCGTAATCTTTTTCCAGTGAAAGCTGTTCCGGTGATTTCTTTTCTTCCATAATGTTTTCCTTTCTTTTTTTATGAGCGTGATTTATAGAGAAGAGTGTTTCCGAATCCTTCGATTTTATGCAGGATTTCAATTTGAAAATTAAGTTTAAATTAAGCCTTTTTCAAAGACCCTCTTCTTGTGAAATGCAGAGGGGAATGATACAATAAAATAGAATCATACAAATGAAAGTTGGATCGTTATGGTGAGTTTTGCAGGCCTTACATTTATTTTTCGGTTTCTCCCGATTTTTCTGATCATATATTATGTGGTTCCTTCCAGATACAAAGATATGGTACTCCTTTTTGGAAGCTATATCTTTTATGCGGTTGGGGACCCTTATTTTATTGTGTTATTGATTTTGCTGACTTTGCTCAACTATTTTGTGGGCAAAAAAATGAAAGGGCTGGCGGAAGGCTTCGAGATTCATGATTGGCAGAAAATAAAACAAAAAAAACTGTTGATCGCAATCGTTGTCATGGACATATCCGTGCTTGTTCTTTTTAAAGGACTCAGCACTTTTGTGGACAATTCTCTTCTCCCGCTGGGAATCAGCTTTTATATATTTAAGATGATTTCTTATCAGGCGGACCTGTACCGGGGAGAAATTTGGGAGAAGCCGGATTTTAAAGAAACGGCGCTCTATTTTTCCCTGTTTCCGCAGGTGGTTTCCGGTCCTATTATGCGTTATAACGAGGGAGAATGCGGAGAAAAAAGAAGCTATTCGCCGGAACAGTTTGAAGACGGACTCAAGTATTTTGTTGCAGGCCTGGGGATGAAGGTGCTTCTTGCAGACAGGCTGGCCATTTTGTGGAATGATCTGCAGATGATTGGGTTCCGGAGCATTTCAACGCCCCTTGCATGGCTTGGCGCAGCGGGGTATTCTCTGCAGCTTTATTTTGATTTTTGGGGATATTCCCTGATGTCCTCGGGACTGCTTGTTATGCTGGGATTTGATTTTATAGAAAATTTTCATCATCCTTACGCGTCCAGAAGCATCGGAGAATTTTACAGAAGATGGCATATGACGTTGGGAAGCTTTTTCAGGGATTATGTCTATATTCCTATGGGAGGCAGCAGATGCCGTAAGAGCAGGCTGATGTTTAATCTGGCCGTGGTGTGGGTCCTTACGGGGATTTGGCACGGCAATGGTTTCAATTTTGTGCTCTGGGGACTTATTCTGGGGATCCTGATCATCCTGGAAAAGCTTTTTTACGGCAAAAAATTGAGCAGTATTCCGGTGCTGGGAAATTTATATGTACTTCTTTTGATTCCACTTTCCTGGGTGGTGTTTGCCATTACGGATTTAAAGCAGCTGGGAATCTATTTCGGCAGGCTGTTCCCTTTTGTCGGAGGAGCAGGCGTTGCAGTCAATGCACAGGATATCGTGAAATATTTGCAGGATTACGGAATCTTTTTTGCGGCAGGAATTCTGCTCTGCATTCCGGCTGTGTTTGACTTTTTGGAAAAGCACAGAAAAAACCCGCTGGTGATTCTTTTGCTTTTTATTGTATTTTGGTGCAGTGTTTATTTTCTGTCCTGCAGTGAGGGGAATCCCTTTATGTACCTTAAATTCTGATAAGGGGAGAGGTGAAAAAATGAAGTTTATCAAACAGAGTCCGCTTTTTCTGCTTTTGCTTCTTTCAGGTTTTTTGCTGACCCTGATTGCAATCGTGGGAAAAGATAATATATATGATGAGCAGGAGTATGATCCGTTAAAAGCGCCGCTCCTTTCTGTGGTCTTTACCGGTATCAATGAGAATTTATATCCATGGCAGTTACTTCAGAGTAAGAAGGAGACAGGGGACATGGCAGAAATAGAACCGGAGGCGTCACTTGAGCCGTCACCGGAAGCCTCTCTGAAACCATCTGCAGCGCCGTCCTCTTCTCCGGCGGCGGTCCCGACGAAGGCACCCGATCCTACACCGGTTCCTTACGGAGAAGAAAGACCTGCTCCCCTTAGGGAGAGCACGGAGGAGGAATACCTGAACCACATTTCAGCTGATATTTACGGGGATGTGGGTATTCTGAAAGCCGCAACCTATGATTTTGCCACGGTGGATGAGAGCTACTTTGATGATGCTCTTTTTATCGGTGATTCCAGAACAGTGGGACTTCGTGATTACACGGATCTTTCGGAACATGCGGATTTTTACTGCGAGACCTCACTTACCATTTATAAGGTGATGGAGGAAAATTTTAAGGGGCTTGGCACCATTGAGGAAGCCCTTGGGGCAAAGGATTACGGGAAAATATACATCATGGTCGGAATCAATGAGCTGGGGCGAGGCACCACGGAAGACTTTATGGCAAAGTATACGGAAGTGGTGGACCGGCTTCATGAGCTGGAACCGGAAGCAAAGATCATAATTCAGGGTATTATGAGGGTCTCCGGCGAAAAGAGTGAAAGCGATGCGATTTTCAACAACAGCAATATCAATGCAAGAAATCGCGCGATTGCTACGCTGGCAGACAATGAAACAATCTTTTATATTGATGTGAATGAAGTGGTATGTGACGAGGAAGGAAATCTGAACGGGGACTACACCTTTGACCAGATTCATCTGCTGGGTGTCTATGACGATCTTTGGAAACAGTTCCTGTTATCGCATGGCATAGGGTAAAGGGGATGACAGATCATGGACAATGAAAAGGAATATTTGGAATTCAGACTGGGAAGACCGGGAAGGCTGATGCCGCTCCTTACGGCGGCAGGAATCATTCTTTTTGCGGCATTTCATCAGTCTAATGTGAACGGATACGTGGCTGCATTCTTTGCTGCGCTGATCACAGGAGTGATCTTTGTAAAAGATGATAAGGCATATGGCGAGGCAATCGTGAAAGGACTTGGCAAGCCCATGTTTGGCGTGATTGTGCTTGCAGTGATACTGGCTGCAATTTCAGGAAAACTGATTTCCGGAAGTGGTCTGGTACAGACGTTGGCTGCGTATGTAGTGGCTGCAGGATTTACGGGGAAACTGTTTGTGGCGGCAACCTTCCTGATTACCTGTCTTCTGGCTTTCTCAACGGGAACCTCGGTAGGAACATACTTTGTGGTGATCCCTATTTTATTTCCGGTGGGAGTGATGGCAGGAGTGGAACCAAGGTTTATGATCGGCGCCATTGTGTCGGGAGCAGCGTTTGGGGATAATCTGGGTCCGATTTCCGATACCACGATCGCATCCTCAAGCACACAGGAGGCAGAGCTTGGACGGGTGGTAAAAACAAGAACCAGATACAGTCTTCCGGCAGCGGCGGGCGCGATGCTCCTGTTTTTGCTCTTTTCAAAGACAAGGGAGAGCGGAGCATCTATTTCGGCAACTGGCGGTACAGAGATGAAACCCTTAAGCCTTGTCATGCTGGTCGTTCCGGTTACCATTATCGTGCTGTGTCTTCTCAGAAAACACCTGATTACCGCATTGTCCTATGGTATTTTGGCGGGCATCGTCACAGGGCTTGTTTTCGGAATTTATCGGCCTGCAGATCTGCTTGCCTTTCCCGGTGGATTTTCGGTATCAGGACTTTTGGTGGATGGGATCCTGGGAACGGCGGGAACGGTAGCAATGCTGATCGCTGCCTTTGCCCTGCTTGGGGTCCTGGAAGCAGGAGGGCTGTTTGAGGATGTCCGGAAGCTTCTTCATAAAATAGCAAAAAGTGAAGCCGGAGCAGAAACTGCAATCGTGCTTTCCACGGGAATTTTGAGTATGATTACGGGAGTGATTTCCGTTGCCATCGTGGCTCTCGGTGATCTGGTCAATGAAGTGGGGCAGAAGGCAGGCGTAGACCGCTACCGTAGAGCAAACCTTCTTGATTGCACAGGCTGTGTGTTCTGTTTTCTTGCTCCATGGACAGTGCACTGTGTGATTCCTGCCCAGCTTTCGGCACAATTCGGCGAGGAATTTACTGTGGCTCCGGCCTCCATTCCACTGGTGAATTATTATTCCATCTGTATGTTGGTGATTCTGGTTGTCAGTATCATCACAGGGTATGGGAGAGAAAAGAAAAAATAGAATTAAAATACTTTAAAACCTTGCATAAATACCTCCGGACGGGAAAAACTAACCAAAAGTAAATTCGTCTGGAGGTTTTTTATGGACAGTAATAATGGGGCAATTTTTGAGCAGGGAAAGCAGAGTATTAAAATACCGGTACCGGTTTATATAAGGGCAAGTGCCAGTGTGGTCGGAAGCAAAGAAGGTCAGGGACCCTTTGGAGATCTGTTTGATATGGTGGGAGTGGACGATAAGTTCGGCTGTGATTCCTGGGAAAAGGCGGAGAGTACTTTGCAGAAGGAGGCTCTTCAGCTTGCTATCGGAAAAGCGGGACTTTTGAATGAAGATATTCGATTTTTGTTTGCAGGCGACCTTCTTGGTCAGTGCATTGCCAGCAACTTTGGGCTTGGCTCTTTTCAGATACCGCTGATGGGAATGTATGGGGCCTGCTCCACCTGTGGACTTACCCTCTCGGCAGCGGCAATCGTGATCGCCGGAGGAATGGCACAGTATGCGGCCTGTGTGACCTCCAGTCATTTTGCCAGTGCAGAAAAGGAATTCCGCTTTCCCCTTGCCTATGGCAACCAGAGACCTCTCTCTGCCACCTGGACGGTGACGGGAAGCGGCGCTTTTGTTGTAAGCAGTGTAAAAAGTGAACATGACAGAGCCATGATTGCAGGGCTTACTGTTGGGAAGATCATGGATTTCGGATTGAAGGATTCCATGAATATGGGAGCCTGCATGGCCCCTGCGGCAGCTGATACCATTTATAATCATCTCATGGATTTTGGCAGAAAACCTTCTGATTATGATAAGATCATCACAGGAGATTTAGGAAGTGTAGGGCGTAAGGCGCTACTTGATATGCTGCAGGAAAAAGGAATGGACATCGAGAAACAACATATGGACTGCGGAATCGAGATTTACGATCAGAGCCAGGATGCCCATGCGGGTGGCTCCGGCTGCGGGTGCAGCGCGGTCACGCTGTCTGCCTATATCCTAAAGCAGCTTGAGGAAGGAACATGGAAAAGGGTGTTGTTTGTACCTACCGGTGCGCTGCTCAGCAAGACGAGCTTCAATGAAGGCCAGAGCATACCCGGAATCGCCCACGGAGTGGAGCTTGTGAGCTGTAAATAACGGGTTTCTTACTGCTCTGAATCAATTTCTGTGTGATGTATTTTTTTGATGGAATACATCAGTTGATCTGCCAGACGAAGATCATTTTCCAGATTGATTTCTTCGTCTGGTTCTATTTTTACATAGCCGATGCTCAGACCCAGATGGAAGGAGATATTTCTTTTTTTCACTTCTGCCGAAAGCTCCTTTGAAATGGAAGCTATCAGCGTTTCCATCTGCATGCCTTCTTTCAGTTCTCCGCCCGCAAAGAATTCGTCTCCGCCAAATCGGGAGATAATCCATTCATCGGGCAGCAGCTTTTTTAAGATGGAGGCAGCAGTCCGCAGTGCCAGGTCTCCGCTGGCATGACCGAACTGATCATTGATCGTTTTCATGTGGTCAATATCTGCGAGCATGATAGCACAGGATTTACCCTGTTTTAGACGTTCTTCAATCAAAGGATATGCAATTTGTTCACATCCGGCGCGGTTGTACAGACCGGTGAGAACATCTGTAACAGAAAGCAGGGTAAGTTTTTTTGTCAGATCTGCTATGGTAATATTACGACGTACCTGTTCCAGATACATATTTGTATGGCGTGTCCAAACGTAAAGATAGTTTTCCAAAATGATATCTATGCTTCTTTCCATCATGGCAAATCCGTATGTCTTGTCTTCGGAGTAGAGAGGTACAAACAGGTAAATGCCGGGTTCGTTCTTGGTATTGGAGACGGAAAACATCGCTTCCCTGCGGTTCATGCACCTGTGCTCGCCTGAGACGCCGTTGTTGATGTCACAGATAATATCAATATCATCATGGTAGCCGGTGGAGAGCAGGTTTTCATCGTTTTCCGCAATGCGGAAAAACTCTTTTTCAAGACAGAGCATGAAATGGTTGCCCTCCATCCAGCATTCCTCTTCAAAGAGGGATTTGAGACTCTGGTATAGATCTTCTGCAGTCTCTGCCTTTCTGATAGCCAGATGGATGTGCCTGAAATGAGAATCACACAAAAGAGCGTCAAAAGGATGCTCTCTGTAAATCCCTTCGTTTATGGATGGGCAGCCGCAGCTTCCGTTAGTGATAAACTGCGTCTCGGTGGTAGTGTGTATTTCAGCAGCTTTGCCGGCTGACTGATCAAACAAAAGCTCCATAGCTTTGATTCCCATGGTTTTCCAGTCATGGCTTACGGTGGCGAGAGGAGGATTAAGTTCCTGGCCTGTTTTTGTATAGTCATATCCGGTGACCAATACATCATCAGGAATCAGGTAGCCCATATCTGCTATGGCATCATATACACCTGCAGCCATGATGTCGTTTGCACAGATAAAGGCATCGGGAAGACAATGGTGCGCTGTTATCCACTGACGCACCTGCATCGCGGCCGGTTCTCTGGACCAGTTCCCGAATAGGATATCTTCCTCCTGTACGGAAAGGCCGTTTTTAGAAGCAGCGTCACGAACAGCCTGTAAGCGAATGGCATTTTCTGCGTGTTCCTTAGGACCGCTGACATAAACAATATGCTTTACACCATGCTCTTGTATCAAATGCCTGGTTAACGCATACATACTGTTATAGTTATCGGTATGGATGGAGGAAATTCCGTTTAAGTTATACTCAAGACTTACGGCAGGAATTCCTGCTTCCAGGACAGCGTGATATACATAGTCGATTTCTTCCGGCGTGTTAAAGGAATTTGTCAGGAGAATTGCAAAATCAAAGTCCTTGAAGTCAGGGAGATGAAAGATATTGGATTCACTGATATTGATCTTATTGTAAGTATTGGAGGATGTATAATTTACAAAGGAAAAACCCACGAATGTGAAGATATCGATATCGGCGTCCTTACAAATACCAGAGATGCCGTCTACAATTTCCTTTAAATATTCTGTGCCCCATCCGTTTGCTAAAATTGCCAGTCGTTTTCTCATATTGATTATTCTGCTTTCTTCGGTTTTGTATCTTATAAAATCTACGGTATATGGTCAGTTTGTAAATACATTATAACATGAATTACTGAAACAAAAAGACTAAAATAAAAAATGCTTGCAATTATTTTAACGAAATGTTAACATTTAATAAAATGAAGCAGTGTTCACGAAGAAGTGATACCGGAGAGGCTTATGACTTCGTGCGTGGGACTAAGGGAAAATAGGCAGGTAATCTTCGGGTTATCTGCTTTTTATATGAAGGAGGAGTACAAATGATAGAAGCTATCACCAGTATCAACAGTGCCGTCAACGGCGTCGTATGGGGAGTCTTTGGAATTTCCCTTCTGTTCATTGCGGGTATTGTAATGACGATCGTAAACAAAGGATTTCAGTTCGGACATATCGGACATTGGATGAAATCCACCATCGGAGCTATTTTTTCAGACAAACACATTACAAAGCATACAGGGAAGGATGACAGAGCAATTTCCCAGTTCCAGAGTCTTTGCACGGCACTTGCGGCTACCATCGGAACAGGAAATATTGTAGGTATTGCAACCGCTATCATTGCCGGTGGTCCCGGTGCTATTTTCTGGATGTGGATCATGGCAATCTTCGGAATGATGACCAACTATTCCGAAAATGTACTCGGTATTTTTTATCGCCGCAAAAATGACAAAGGCGAATGGTGCGGCGGCGCCATGTATTACCTGAGAGACGGTCTTGGAGCGAAAAAGGGCTGTAAGAAGATCGGTGCGGTTCTGGCTGTGCTTTTCAGCTGCTTCTGTGTACTGGCAAGCTTTGGTATCGGCAATATGAGCCAGACTAATTCCATCGCCGGTAATATGAATTCTGCGTTTGGTATCCCTACCTGGGTGACAGGTATCTTTATTGTAATCCTTTCAGCACTTGTGATTCTGGGCGGATTAAAGAGAGTGGCTGCCGTAACGGAGAAACTGGTACCTTTTATGGCAGTTCTTTATGTGATCGGCGCACTGGTTGTCTGTATTTCCCACATCGGTATGTTTGGTGAAGTATTTGTCGCAATCTTTAAGGGCGCTTTCGGTATGAAGGCTGTAGGCGGCGGCGTCCTCGGATATGGTATCAATATGGCTATCACCTGGGGCTTTAAGAGAGGCGCTTTCTCAAATGAAGCCGGTCTTGGTTCCTCAGTTATGGTTCACTCAAATTCCAACGTAAAGGAGCCGGTTCGCCAGGGTATGTGGGGTATCTTCGAGGTATTTGCAGACACCATCATTGTTTGCTCCTTGACAGCATTTGCAATTCTTTCTTCCGGTCTTGTTGATCTGGAAACAGGTCAGATGATTTCCGAAAATGCAGGATCAGGTCTTGTGGGTGAAGCTTTTGCAACTGTTTTTGGTTCTATCGGTCCTAAATTTATCGCGATTGCCATTCTGCTTTTTGCTTACTCAACAGTGCTTGGCTGGAGCCATTACGGATCCAAGGCTTTCGAATTTTTGTTTGGCACGAAAGCAATGGTGGTATATAAGGCTGTATTCATTGTTGTAACATTCTTTGGATGTACTATGAGCCTCAGCCTCGCATGGGATTTGTCCGATACCTTCAACGGCTTGATGATGATCCCCAACCTGATCGGTGTGCTGGCTCTTTCAGGAACCGTTGCAAAGATCACAAAGAATTATGTGGACCGTTCTTTCCACGGCTCAAAGGAAGAACCTATGTATTCCGCTTTTGAGGATGTACAGAAGGCACAGATGGAGGCACCTGAAGAGGAGTAGTCCCCTGTATAAAAACAGAATCATATGGAAAGCAATAAGTAAGATGGAATATTCCGGGAAAATGTGTTATAGTTAAGGAACGAACAGTCGGGAGTGATCAAAACTTGAAAAAAACACTGAAACGAATCGGAATTGCTGTTGCCGTTTTGCTTATTGCTTTTTTTGTTTATGTGGCGTATGTATTCGGCACCTATTACAGATTGCCGGATAAGCTGACATTGGAGGTGACGCGCAATGGCTCCAATTCCTATTTTGAAAATGAAAAGAAGGTTGAAACCGGCAAATATTACTGGATTATGACCTATAATATAGGCTACGGCGCTTTTCGAAAAGACTACAGCTTTTTTATGGACGGAGGCAAATCTGCGTGGGCAGAGGATGAAGAGAGTGTGATGGCCGGAATCTGCGGTATGGGAGAGATCATTAACAATGTCAATCCGGATTTTGTGCTTATGCAGGAAGTGGATGTGGACGGCACCAGGTCTTATCATGTAGATGAGCTTGCACTGATGAATCAGTTTGTGAAGGGATATTACTATACCTATGCCCAGAATTACGATTCGCCGTTTCTGTTTTTCCCGCCATGGCAACCTATTGGTACCAACAAGTCAGGAATTGTGACTTATTCCAGGAACGGCATCGCTGATGCCATGAGAAGGAGTCTTCCTGTTTCCGAAACCTTCAGTAAGCTGGTGGACCTCGACAGGTGCTATTCGATAGCCAGAATTCCCATGGAGGAGGGAAAAAGCCTTTGCCTCTACAATATTCATATGTCTGCCTATGGCAGTAGCGATGAGATCAGAGAAGGCCAGCTCTCCATGCTTTATGAAGATATGGAGGCTGATTACAGAAAAGGAAATTATGTAATCTGCGGCGGTGATTTTAATCATAATCTGAAGGCAGACGGTGATGGAAACGTGCCGGAGTGGGCATATCCGTTTCCGAGGGAAAGCCTTCCTGATGGCTTTCGTATGGCGATGGACAGTGCCAAGCCTGAGGATATTGTCCATAACAGCTGCCGAAATACGGACAAACCTTACGATGAGGAGTCATCTTATACCGTTACGCTGGACGGCTTTATTGTCTCTGATAACGTGACGGTAAATTATTATACCAATATGGACTGGGGATATGAATTTTCCGACCATGATCCCGTGATCATGCAGTTCAGACTGGAATAGAAAAAAATTCTGTGCGCATAATAGTTCCATAGGGGAAAGCATCTGACTTTCCGGGATGGGAGAAGCGCAAAAGTGTCAGAGGTAATTTTATATTTAAAAGCAGAGCAGAATGCGGAGGTAATGGAGAAAGACGTTTACGTAAAGGACATTGCCTCCGTTTACTGTTCCGACAATAATGTCAGAAGGAAAGCAAAGGAACTGAAAATCTATCATTTCCGTGAGGGAGAGAGAAAACGACAGGTGATCAGTGTCTTAAAGATAATAGAGCTGATCGAAATAGAATGTCCGGAAGTGATAGTCTTCAATATGGGGGAAAATGCAACATTGATCGAATTGGTCAATGTAAATAAATATAAAGGACCTGTACAGATGATGAAGCTGGTCTTTGTGGCGCTGATCAGTTTTTTTGGAACAGGTTTTACCATTATGGCATTTCACAATGATATCAGTATCAATAAACTGTTTGCCGGTGTGTATGAGATGGTAATGGGATATCCCTCTGACGGGTACAGTGTTCTGGAGGTATCTTATTCGATAGGTCTTGCTCTTGGAATCGTGCTTTTCTTTAACCATGTGGGAGGCAGAAGATTGACAAAGGATCCCACTCCCATTGAGGTGGAAATGCGGGTTTATGAGACCGAAGTAAACAAGGCATTAATAGAGACTGCAGACAGGGAGGGGAAGACCATTGATCCTTCATAAACAGATGTTTTTGATCCTTTGCGGTGCCTCCTTTGGACTTCTCTCTTCGGCAGGTGTGTTTACCGTGCTGGCTTCCGTTGGTCTGATTCCAAGGTTTGCAGGGAAAATGCATGTGGCAAAGAAAGTGTTTGCTCTGGAGGAAGCAGTTATTTTTGGAACCATAGGAGGAGGGCTTGCCAGTGTATTTTCCGATTACGGGCAGATAGGGACTTTTGTGATTGCAGAGCAGTTATTTGGAGTTTGGACAGCCAGGATCTGGAAGGTGATTGGAAACTGTTTCTTAAGTATATTTGGGATTTTTGCCGGTATTTTTATCGGCTGTCTCGCCTTTGCCATTGCGGAGATGCTTAATTCCATTCCGATTTTTGCGCGCCGTATCGGATTTCGGCATGGACTTTCCGTGGCTGTTACGGCAGCGGCATTCGGGAAGCTTCTTGGAAGCCTTTTTTATTTTGCAAAAGGAATTTTTCTGTCGGGAATGTAGAAGGTGTTGAAAAATGGTGGAAATCCGATTACAATAGAAGGCATGGATAAAGGGGGAGGATAAATCCTCCGGAGGAGGTTTGAAATGCGTTCTATGGAATTTAAGATGGAGCGGCCGGGGCTCCTTCATGAGGGGGATGAGATTACGGTAACAGAAGGTGTTCTGCCCAGTAATTATTACTATACCATTGACCCGTCGCTGGCCATGTCCGGCAATATTCCTTTCCGGGAAAGACTGAAATCCAGAAGCGGCAGAGTGACCAGTGTGATCCAGAATGAAAGCGGATTCTATGTGACAGCGGAGTTTGATGAATAGTTTGGCTCTGCATAAATTCAGATAAGGAGGAGAAGTATTATGTTAAAAAAAGTGGCAACAGACAAGGCACCGGCAGCAATCGGACCTTATTCCCAGGGCATCATCGCAAACGGCTTTTTGTTTGCATCGGGACAGATCCCGATCATTCCGGCAACAGGAGCCATCGCGGAAGGTGATATCACGGTCCAGGCAAAGCAGGTGATGGAAAATATCGGTGAGATACTGAAGGAAGCGGGAACCGATTACGAGCATGTGGTAAAGACCACATGTTTTCTGGCAGATATGGCAGACTTCGGAGCATTTAACGGCGTATATGAGAAATATTTTACAGGCAAACCGGCCAGAAGCTGTGTGGCGGTAAAACAGCTTCCCAAGAATGTTCTCTGTGAAGTGGAGATCATTGCCTGCATGACGGAGTAAGGGATAACGTTTTGCTATGAGTAATGTGATATTAATAGGAATGCCGGGTGTGGGGAAGAGTACTGTGGGAGTTGTGCTTGCCAAGAAGCTTGGTTACAGTTTTACGGACTCTGACCTGGTCATTCAGCAGGAAACCGGAAAGCTGCTTCATCAGCTCATAGAGGAAAAGGGTGAAGCAGGTTTTCTTATGCTTGAAAACGAGATCAACGCCTCCCTTTCGATGGATCATCATGTGATTGCTACAGGCGGAAGTGCCGTTTACGGAAAAGAAGCCATGACGCATCTCGGAAAGACAGGCTGTATGGTTTATCTGAAGCTTCCCTATGAGGAACTGCAGGAGCGGCTCGGGGATCTCAGGGAGCGCGGCGTGGTACTGAAAGAGGGCTTTACGCTTTATGATCTGTTTGAGGAGAGAAGCCCCCTCTATGAGAAGTATGCGGATATCACTGTTGACTGCAGCGGTAAACAGATCAGAGAAATTGTGGAAGAGATCAGTAAAAAATATAAGGAGCAATAGACCATGAAGAAGTTTTCACTAAAGAGCAGTCTCCTTTTGTTTCTGGCAGCCTTTATCTGGGGCGTTGCCTTTGTAGCCCAGAGTGTGGGCATGGATTACATGGGGCCGTTAACCTTTAACGGAGCAAGGTTTTTGATGGGCTCTCTGGTGCTTTTACCATTTGTCCTTTTGAGGAGAAAACAGAACAAAAAAGCAGGAAGAGCGCCTGCAAGTCTGAAAACGACGATCACAGGAGGAGTGTGCTGCGGCCTTGCTCTCTGCAGTGCGGCTCTTTTTCAGCAGTACGGTATCATGTATACGACAGTGGGGAAAGCAGGGTTTATCACAACGTTGTACATTATTCTGGTTCCTTTCTTCGGAATTTTCCTTAAGAAAAGAATTCCGGGAAAGGTATGGATCGGCGCAGTGATTGCGGCGGCAGGAATGTATCTGCTCTGTATGAGCGAAAGGCTGGCCCTTTCCAGGGGAGATACCCTTGTATTTATCTGTGCCATTCTTTTTTCCGTGCATATTTTGGTCATCGACCATTTCTCCCCCATGGCAGACGGAGTGGAATTATCCTGCATCCAGTTTCTGACGGCAGGGATTATAGGAAGTATGGGGGCAATTCTGTTCGAGCAGCCAACGCTTCAGTGCCTGATAGACGGCATGATTCCTCTTGCCTATGCAGGTATCCTGTCAAGCGGGGTGGCATACACGCTGCAGGTGATCGGACAGAAGGATATGGATCCCACTGTGGCATCTTTGATCCTCAGTATGGAATCTGTGTTTTCCGCACTGGCAGGCTGGGTGATCTTACACCAGAAACTGAGCGGACGGGAGCTTTTTGGCTGTGCACTTGTGTTTACGGCTGTCATTCTTGTTCAGCTTCCTGAAAAAAAGCATAAAATCGCAAAATAAGGACATGCTATATTCCATAAGCAAAGAATAGTTACAATTACGGAGGTTGTTATGGAATATTTCAATGCGTTCTGGGTAGGCGGTCTGATCTGTGCACTGGTGCAGATCTTAATGGAAAAGACAAAAATGATGCCGGGAAGGATCATGGTGCTTCTGGTATGTCTTGGCGCTGTGATCGGTTTCTTCGGATGGTATGATCCCTTTATGGAATTTGCAGGAGCAGGGGCTTCCGTCCCTCTTCTGGGATTTGGCAATGTGCTCATGAAGGGCGTGAAGGAAGCGGTAGACCAGGATGGTTTTATGGGACTGTTTTCGGGTGGTTTTAAGGCAGGAGCTGTGGGAACCTCGGCGGCACTGATCTTCGGGTATCTGGCAAGCCTGATCTTTAAACCCAAAATGAAACACTAGGAGGAACAAACATGATAAAAGAGAGACTGGCGGCACTCAGAGCCGCCATGAAAGAGGCTGATATTGACTGTTATATCATCCCCACATCGGATTATCACAACAGTGAGTACGTGAGCGAATATTTTATGGTTCGCAAATATTTCAGCGGATTTACAGGTTCTGCGGGAACGCTGGTGGTACTGAAGGACAAAGCGGCACTGTTTACGGATGGCCGTTATTTTATTCAGGCGGCAAAACAATTGCAGGGAAGCGACATCACACTGATGAAAATGGGAGAACCCAAAGTGCCGACACTGGAGGAATATGTAAGGCAGGAACTGAAAGAGGGAGAAAATATTGGCTTTGACGGCAGGGTGATCACTGCCGGAGATGGTCTTGCCTTTGAAAAAACGGCGGCGGAAAAGGGCGGAAAAGTGATTTTTCATCTGGACCTTGCAGAGAAAATCTGGAAGGATCGCCCGGCACTTTTATTTACGCCTGTGTTCGTCCTTAAAGAAGAGTACTGCGGTGAGAGCTGCGATGACAAACTAAAGAGACTTCGGGAAAAGATGAAAGAGGAGGGCGCAGCTGTCCATCTTCTCACAACCCTTGACGATATTGCATGGCTTTTTAATCTCCGGGCAAAAGACGTGGAGAGCTGTCCGGTGTTACTTTCTTATGCGGTAATCACGAGGGAGGAGGCAGTTCTTTTTGCAGGAGAGAGCGCTTTTGATGAAACGGTAAGAAAGTATCTTGCAGAACATCATATTACGCTAAAGCCCTATGATGATTTTTATACATATGTGGCGGATCTGGTAAAGACAGGACCCAAGGAAAAACTGCTTGTATGTGAAAACAGGATTAATTACCGGCTCAAAAAAGAACTGGGTGATGCTGTTATCGTTGACAGGGCAAATCCCACGACACTTATGAAAGCGGTTAAGAATAAGACAGAACAGGATAATTTGAGAACAGCACATCTGATGGATGCAGTTGCTGTCACCAGATTTATGTATTGGCTGAAGACAAATGTAGGAAAAATCCCTATGACAGAGGTGAGTGCTTCCGATTATCTGGAGAGTCTTCGTGCGGAAAATCCGACTTACATTGAGCCCAGTTTTGCTACTATCTGCGCATACGGGGCTAACGGAGCCATCATTCACTATACGGCAACACCGGAATTATACAGTGAGATTCAGGCAAAAGGAATGCTGATGGTGGACAGCGGCGGACATTATTATGAAGGAAGCACGGATATCACAAGAACCTTTGTCCTCGGCGAGATTACAGAGGAAATGCGACAGCATTTTACTCTGGTGGCAAGAGCGGTACTCAGGTTAAAGAGTACCAAATTCCTCTATGGATGCAAGGGCGTAAACTTAGATCTGGCTGCCAGAGAAGTGTTCTGGGAGAAAGGGCTTGACTATAAACACGGGACAGGACACGGGGTCGGCTACCTTTTAAATGTACATGAGGGACCGAACAGCTTCCGTTATAAGGTTTTGCCCGGAAGTGATAATGACTGGATTTTTGAAGAGGGTATGGTCACCACTGATGAACCCGGCATTTATATAGAAGGAAGTCATGGGGTAAGAATCGAAAATGAACTTCTCTGCCGTAAAGGGGAAAAGAATGAATATGGACAGTTTATGGAATTTGAAGATCTTACCTATGTGCCCATTGACCTTGACGGTCTTGATGTTTCTGCCATGGAAAACAGTGAAATTCAGGTTCTGAACAGGTATCACAGGACAGTTTACGAGAAGCTGGCACCGTTTTTTGACGGCGAAGAACTTGAATGGTTAAAGAATGCCACAAGAGAAATATAATTGACTGATTTGGTCTTTATAAGATGGTAAAAATTAGTACAAATTTATCAGAAAAAGAAATGGTATATCTGCTTGACGGATATACCATTTTTTGATATGTTATTGCTTAAAGGATTTTTGGCGGCAGCGCTGAAAATAAAAGTACATATGGAGGAGATAGAGATGAGTAAAGAAAAAGCCATGGTCGGCGAAGAAGGCATCTTCGACGCAAAACAACTCGGTGTACCCAAAATGCTGGTTCTCGGATTACAGCATATGTTCGCAATGTTTGGAGCAACAGTTGTCGTTCCCGCACTGACAGGTTTGGATGTTTCCACTACACTGTTATTTGCAGGACTCGGCACATTGTTGTTCCATTTTTTATCTAAAGGAAAGGTACCGGCATTCCTCGGTTCTTCCTTTGCATTCCTTGCAGGCTACTGGGCAATCGCACCAAACGGGGAACAGGAACTTTTACCTTATGCATGCTTCGGTGTAGCGTGTGCAGGTCTTTTGTATCTGGTGCTTGCAGCACTGATCAAGGCATTTGGTATTAATAAGGTTATGAGATTTTTCCCGCCCATTGTTACCGGACCTATCATTATTGCTATCGGTCTTAACCTTTCCCAGTCAGCTATCAACAATTGTGCGGCAAACTGGTGGATTGCCATCATTGCCATTGTGATTGTAATTATCTGTAACATCTGGGGTAAGGGAATGATCAAGATTATTCCGATTATCATGGGTGTGGTTGGTTCATACCTGATCGCAGCAATCACAGGAAATGTAGATTTTACTCCCGTGAAGGAAGCAGCATGGATTGGCCTTCCCATTCATTGGGATCGCACGGTATTTTCTCTGATCGGAAAAGCAGATATTTCTCTGTTGATCACGTCGGTGATCACGATCATGCCTATTGCACTTGCAACTATGGTAGAGCATATCGGTGATATCTCTGCAATTTCTTCTACTGTTGGCAAAAACTTTATCAAGGATCCCGGACTTCACAGAACACTGACAGGAGACGGTCTTGCAACCACAGTAGCATCCCTTTTCGGAGCACCTGCCAATACAACTTACGGAGAGAACACCGGTGTGCTTTCACTTACCAAGGTATTTGATCCGCTGGTAATCAGAATTGCAGCAGTATTTGCAATTCTTTTCTCTTTCTCACCTAAGATTGCAGCAGTCATCTCCTGCATGCCTACAGCAACACTGGGCGGTGTTTCACTGGTACTTTACGGTATGATTTCTGCAGTCGGTGTTCGTAACGTAGTGGAGAATAAGGTAGACTTTTCCAAGAGCCGTAACGTTATCATTGCAGCACTCATTCTGGTACTGTCCATCGGTATCAATTACAGTGCCGCAGGTGCCATCGCATTCAGCATCGGTTCTATCAATATCAGCCTTTCCGGTCTTGCAGTCGGTGCCCTTACAGGTATCATCTTAAATGCAGTTCTGCCCGGCAAGGATTATAATTTTGATGAGGAAGAACCTTCCGATACCGGTGTGAATTTTGAGGTTTAGTAAGATATTAAATATCGAATAGAGAATTTTTAAAAGCCGGACGCTTGTCCGGCTTTTTTACTGGGGAAAAAGGACTGATCCCTTTGTCGGTATTATCAAATAATATTTAATCGGCTTCAAACATTTCTGCCAGTTTTCTGGCACTTTCAGAGAGCTTCTTTATGCCTGAGAAAACGGTATCTGCTGTATATTGACTTAGATATTGATCTGCTTCAAGCGTGAAGTAACCTTGATATCCGGTTTCCTTAAGTGCCTTTACAACAGACGAAAAATCAATGTCCATGGAGAAGGGAATCTGGTGGGAGTCATGAAGTCTGTCATTATCATGTATATGGAGCGCGGCCAGATGGCTTCCGAGACTATGTATCATTTGGACGGCACCGGAGCCGGAACCCCTCATTTCTGCATGACCGATGTCAAGACAAGCTACGAGATAGTCATCATGAACGAGATTCAAATGCTCCAGAAAGCTTTCTGAGGTAGCGCAGGCTGCAAAAACAGAGCAATTTTTTTCTTTATTCCAGTCCCACATATTTTCTGCGGCAATCCTTACACCACATTCTTTTGCAAAGGGAAGTAATTCCAGATACATTTCTGCATTTTCCTGTGCAGATTTTCCGTTATCCGGGTGAATGACACAGATAGAACCGCCGGCCTCTGCAGTACATTCGATGGCTCGCTTAAAGTAGGAGCGGACCTTCGCACAACAACTTGGAAATGGGGCATGAGACTGGTTGCATACAATGCCATTGTCGAGACCAGTCTGTTTTAGCTTTCTGGCAAAAGCAAGGTAATTTGGTGAGGAAAGAGGGTGGTTTGTCAAAATGGCAGTTTTTTTATCCCAATCATAGTCACACATGGAAAACATGGAAAAATCCCATGCATCAAATCCTGCCTTTGCGATGTACTCTATGGCTTTCTGCTCTCCGATCAGGTCAGCAGCAGATATTATTTCCGTTGATGTTTTCATTGTAATGCCTCCGTAATCATATATAGAGAATTATAGCATAAATCAGAATTAATGATATACTAATTTATTTTGAAGAATCGTTTGGAAAATTTAGTGAAAGAATTCTGTGATAGTGGTATGATAGTGAAAGAAAAGGAATGCGACAAGGATAAATACTGATAAGAAAGAAGAAAAGAGGAAAGTGATGAAAATCGTTCCCGAGATAAATAAGGATGTGAATAGTAGATTAAGAGAAATCACCTGTTTTGCTTTGGACATGGATGGAACCATCTATCTTGGCGAACAGTGGATCGATGGAGCACGGGAATTTCTTGCTGCAGTGGAAAAAGCGGGAAAGCAGTATATTTTCCTGACCAACAATTCCTCAAAAGGACCGGAAAATTATGTGGAGAAGCTGGCACGCATGGGGCTTTTTGTGGACAGCAGCAAGATTGTGACATCGGGTCAGGCGACCATAGATTATTTGAAACGCAATCATCCGGGAAAAAGGGTCTTTCTCCTTGGAAATGAGCTTTTGACGCGGGAATTTGCAGAGGAAGGAATTGCGCTGGATGATGTGAATCCGGAGGTTGTGGTGACAGGCTTTGACACCTCCCTCACTTACGCAAAAATGTGCAAGGTGTGCGATTTTGTGAGGAGCGGTCTTCCCTATATCGCGACACATCCCGATTACAACTGTCCTACAGAAACCGGCTTTATCCCGGATGCGGGAGCCATCCATGCTTTTATTCACGCTTCCGCTTTCCGGTATCCGGATCACGTGATCGGAAAGCCGAGCGGTGATATTATGGACTATCTGGCGAGAAGAGCAGGCGTTACCAGGAAGCAGACTGCCATGGTGGGGGACAGGCTCTATACCGATGTGGCAGCAGGCGTTAATAATGGTTATACCGGAATCCTGGTGCTGAGCGGTGAGGCCACAATGCAGGATGTGGAAGAATCTGATGTAATGCCGGATCTGATCTTTGATTCGGTGAAAGAGATGATTGAGTATCTGTAGCGATATATGAGAGCAGACAGATACATCAGGGACCCAATAAGCAGATGGGTGCGGGCATGAGAAAGCTTGCACAAGCCATCACGGAGGGAACAGTGACAGAGGATATTTATGTGGAGCCTTCCGGTTTCCCCAGAAGACTTTATATGCTTGCGGCAGACATGAGCTGGGGACGGAATGTCAGGAAGAACGGTCTTACGAAAAAGGATCTGTATCGAAGACCGGACTAGGTGGAGATGGTAGTTGCTATTGGTAAAAAGTAAATTCAAGAATGGATTTAAAGAGTTGAGGTTTGCCCACGGTCTAGCGTAAACCTCAACTTTTGCTTAATTTCTATGATAATGTGGGGTTCACATATGAAGCTCTATCAGCCATATATCAGGGGTTTTACAAAAAATAATTTGAAGAAAATATGGAAAATGAATTGATTTTTTTTTAGAGAAATGATAGAGTTTATGTAGGCCGTAGGGAGGCAAGGGTAGTGCCCTAATCCAAATATCCTATTAGCGGGATTAAGAATGGTATATCCATTCTTTTTTTTTACCGAAAAGAGGTGATGTGATGGCAAATACAGAACCGCCAATAACACTTGAAGAACAAGTAATACAAATGAAAAAATATGTTTCTTTCAGACAGCGTAAGAGGATGAGAGATTTTCTAAATTATGCTGGATATTTTCGAACGAGTAGATATGGAAAGTTTTTGTTGTCAAGAGTCGGAATAACTGGTGCAAAATCGAAACAGGATACACTGTTTGCATTGTATAAGTTCGATGTGGGGCTTAGGAGGATATTGAATTTTTATTGCAATAGGGCAGAGGTTCGTTTTAAAAGCGCATTATCTAATGCCTGTTCAATAAAATTGAATAATGGTACTTTTTATTTGGATAAGCAGTCATATACACCTTCGCAAGGTGAAAAGGATGCCAAGAAAAGAAAACAAAACATAGCTTTCTTTAACAATCATCTGTATAAAGATATACTCGATAAAGAGGAAAAGTTGCGCAAAGATGTGAGAAAATATCCTGAACTGAAGGAATATAGAAAAGGTGGAAATCGGCAAAAGAATAAATTGCCGGTATGGGTTGCGTTTAGTTATTTTGAATTGGGAACAGTAACGATGATGTATAATTACTTGCGTGGTGACTTACGAAAAGCAATCTTGACATATTCTTTTGCCAAAACAGCTTATGCAAAGAGAGATACAGAGGTTATGGATACATGGTTGGATGCCGTAAGAAATCTTAGAAATTACTGTGCACACAATTCAATGTTAGTAGGTATGACATCGTCAGTTGTATTAATGGATTCTAATGATGATGTAACTTTGTTGCAGGCAGATAATGATTTGTTTTCTAGAATATATGCACTAAAGAAATTGATTCCGATTGACGACACAGATAATATGAAGAAGGATATCAAAAAGTTAATCAATAAAACTCCGGTAGATGTATATTTACTGGGAATTCTTCCAAGTAATTGGGAAGAAATTTATGATAAAATAGTTGAATTTTAAAATAGTATAACGCATATACTATTTGTGGCCGTAGAGAGGCAAGGGTAATGCCCGAATCCAAATATCTCATTAGCGGGTAGACAGTCAGAGTGATGGCTGTCTATTTTTTGTTGAATTACAGTTGGAACAACAGAAGAGTTTGTGAAAACAGTAAAGTATTTTCACTTTTTACCGATATACATATATAGAAAGATTCTCAAAAGGATTTGGGGAATATATACTTCAAGGATGAAGTGACAACTCACACATAAAACTTATCTAACTGCCCATTTATGAGCAGTCTGTTTTGCTTGTTATCAGATGATCATTTTATCCTGTTTCCCACTATGCGAGAAAACGAAAGAGGGAGAGTGACAGACATGGCAGGTAATGTTTACGGCGTATCAAGTTATCAGCAGACAAATCAGGCATGGAAAAACAATTCAGCATCAAAAGCAGAAAAAAATACTTCTTCGGATAATAGGGAAGCAACGGAAAAAATCGGAAGCGAGGTTAAGTTTTCCGAGTGGAAGCCGATTTCAGATAAAAGTCCGCTGGTACCTATTTCCAGGGAGGGTTACGGAACAGTGATCGGAGATGTGGAACTTTCGGATAAGGCAAAGAATTATTATGACAAGCTGAAATCCAAATTTCATGGAATGGATTTTATCCTTGTGAGTAAGGATATGAAGTTACAGGTTGCTGCAAATGCGGTTTCCTACGGAAATGCAATGAAACCGGTAGTGCTGATCGATGAGGAAAAACTGGAGAGAATGGCGACGGATGAATCTTTCAGAAAGAAGTATGAAGGAATTATTGCAATGTCGCAAACCAAGCTGCAGGAAGCAAAGAACTCTCTGGTCAGCACCGGAGCAAATGTAAAAAATTTCGGAATGTCCATTGCCTCTGATGGACGCGCATCGTTCTTTGCAACTGTGGAAAAAGCAAACAAAGCGCAGACCAAGGCATTGGAAAAGAGGCAGGCTAAAAAGAAGGCGGAAAAGGCAGAGGAAAAGAAGCAGGCAGAAAAGAAAGCACAGGCTGACAGGCTGGAAAAGCAAAAGGAATATATTGAATTTAAAGCTGATTCGGTGGAAGAGTTAGTCAACAAGGTTTCCAGGTATGCGTATGAGAACTCATATGGAAATACTTTGACTGAGGAAGAGAGTAAACTTGGTCAGAACTTTGACTTTAAAGGATAACTGTCTTTGGAGAGGAGTGCATCATGAAACTGAAAGAAGCAATTCCAATGTATCAGGGATATCGTCAGAGACTGGTGGACCAGACCAGGGCTCTTGTGAAGCAGAGAGATGCGGCACAGAAAAAGTTTGAAGCAACCGGTGATAAGGCGTGGGAAGAAGAGGCTGCTTCCCTTCGGCTTTCCGTACTCGCATCTAATGAGGAATTTAACAAAAACCAGGAGGTGCTGGATGGTCTTGTGGAGCAGCATACTTTGGCATGGAACAGTGAAGTGAACAGAGCACTTGCTGATCCGGAGACCGGGATGGCGGCAACTCTCGGTAAAATCATGACGACGGTTGCAAGAATGTGTGCCGGAGACAAGGTTCCTTATCTGGATGAAAAGAAAGTCATGGAATATGACAATGACCTGTATGCAAGGGTTAAGCAGGCACAGATGACCGTGGCTACCATGAAGAAAAAGCAGAAGGAGTACGACTCTTTATGGGATGAAGAGGGTGGAGAGTATGATCCTGAAGAAGTGGCAGATAATACGGAAGCTGTCGGAGATCTTCCGGAGATTCCGCCTGTAGAGCCGGCGGAAGGAGCTGAGGTTTCCGCGGATATGGAAGTTTGAGGGCAAAAAGATTAGGATAAAATTTGATATTAAGGTTAACTACTCATACACTTGTGACGATATAGATTACAAGCAAGGATGGCGCATTTTTCAATGGATTGAATTCAGTGAAGGATGCGCTTTTTATTTTTGGGGGAGCGGTACAGTCGTGACTGACAGATCGGCTGCAGAAAGGAGACAGTATGTCAATCGCAGGTTTAGGAACTTACAGTAGTAAAAGTTTTTACTACGCTTCTTTATCAAAAAGCAGAAGTAAGGGTCTTTCAAACGGAGCAGAATTCTTTGAAAACCAGTCTACTCAAAATGGTGAGGAGCAGTATGGGCTTAGAGAAGCCGCAAAGCAGGCTGTTCGTACATCGCCTTACACCAGATGTATCACAGCTAATATTAAGACGGAGGAGATGTATGCTTCTTGGTCGGATAATGGGGAGATGATTTATTCATATCAGGCTACGGAGCAGAGATTCCAGATATTCATCAAGTCTGATGGGGAAAATAAATCATACACTGTTAATGGAATCGATAAGGATGGAAATCCTTTTGAAAAAGAAATTGATCCTTATAATGTGGATCCGGAATATGCTGATTTTCCTGAATTTTCAGCTCTTTGTATGTACATTCAGCAGACTGATGAGACAGCGGATATGCTGGCAAATGACTATTTTGCATCGGATGATATCATGGAAAAGAAAAACTATTTGGGACAGCTGCGTGGTTTCGGAAATGATGATTTCTGTGCAAAAACCAAGTCTATGATTGATTGCGCAAACAGACTTTTTGATGAGATGTATCGCATTATGAATCTCAAGAATGATATCAATTTATTTTTTGAACCATTCCGCTTGCAGTTTTTGACAATGAATATCGAGGAAATGGAAGAGTATCATATGCCGGATGTAGCTGATAATATCAGTGAAGTTCTATCAAGTGAGAAACTTAAAGAGGAAACAGAGGAAGATGAGCGTATCACTCCACTGGGAATTGGTTTTGCCAATGCAGGCAACATGGGTTACGGAATGTCAGCATCACTTGTAGAAAAACCGGGATGTGATGATGCCATTGTCAGAGTAAAAATAGCTACCGGGAATGGCAGCGAGTCAGTTGAGGTTAATCTTTCAAAATTTGATCCTAAGAACGCAACAGCAGTAGAAATGTTTGCATACTGCCAGTACAAGGACGTTTGTGGCGAGGGCATAAACAGTAAATGGGGAAGCTGGAATGCAATGAAGTCTGTTATTTCTCCAACAGACGGTATAGACTTTGGTTCCCTCGATAGCATTATGAACGAGAAGATGAACTGGACCGGAGCTTTAGCAAAGTCCAAGACTATTCTTGAAAAGGAAAGAACAGGTGAGAAATTAAGTGCTGCAGACCTTCTTAAAATGTTTAAAGAATCTCATAAGCTGTCTGCCCGGGGATTGAAAGAATCGGAAGACTGGCGTGATATGTCAGATGATGAATGGGATAAGATGCTTGAGGGAATTGATAAGTATATTGATGCATTTAAGGAAAGACTTAAGCAGATGAGAGAAATGCAGGAAGAGGCTGCAAGAAAGGCAGCTCTTGAAGCTCCTTCAGATAGGAAGACAGTTGCTGCATCCACAGCAGCTCTAAATGTGGCAGCAAACGGTTTTGATGGCGGTTCAGGTGCTGAAGGCGAGGAAGAAGATGGACTATCAACGGCTGACGGAGCTGATCATGAAAAGAACTGGACTAAGAAACTAAAAACTGATGACCAGACCATTCTTCGCAGCGCAAAGGCAGCTCAGGACATGGAGAAGATGGCTATGTCAAAATTTCAGGAAGTAGCACTAACCGATGAAACAACTGTGGGTGTAGAAAGGGCTGAAGGCGTTACTGAGTGCGCTTCGGTACAAGAGGATGAAAATGGTAAAAAAACTTGGACTATTACAGCCTTTACTGAACAAGGAATTATAAGTAAAAAGTGTCAGGATGGTATAATAATTAGTCAATGGGCGCTTAAATATATGAATTCCGAAGATGCTAAAAAAGTATGGGATTTTTTAGCAGAATTTGATAAAGATGCTGATTTGAAGTTTGCAGGTTCCAAAAGCTTCTGGGAAGCTTTTCTTTCGGGGGAAATTCAATGAAAATAATATTGTCACCGGCAAAGAAAATGAATATTAGTAAGGACATCATGGCACCGCTCGGAATGCCGAAGTATATCGATAAGACAGAGCAAATCCTTTCATGGATGAAGGCAAAGAGCGAGGCGGAACTTAAGAAACTGTGGGGATGCAACGAGAAGATAGCGAAAGTTAATTATGACAGAATCCGGCATATGGATCTATATCATGGCTTAACCCCCGCCGTACTTGCTTATGAAGGCCTTGCCTATCAGTATATGGCACCGGCTGTATTTGAGGATGGCCATTTTGTGTATGTTCAGGAACATTTGCGGATTCTTTCGGCATTTTACGGTGTGCTTAGCGCAATGGACGGAGTTACCCCATACAGACTGGAAATGCAGGCAAAAGCATCTGTCTGTGGCTGCAAAGATTTGTATGCATTTTGGGGAAGAAGCATCTATGATGCAGTCAGAGATGATGATGGTATCATAATTAATCTTGCTTCAAAGGAATATTCTAAATGCGTGGAGAAATACCTGGAGAAAGACGACAAATTCATAACCATATCTTTTGTTGAAAAATCAGGAGACAAGCTTCTTACGAAAGGAACCTATGCCAAGATGGCAAGAGGTGAAATGGTTCGCTATATGGCAGAAATGCATAGTAAGGATCCGGAGGATATTAAGACATTTGACAGGCTCGGATATGTCTTTAGAGAGGATTTGTCATCAGAGACGGAATATGTTTTTGAGAGAAAGGGAGGAAACAGAACATGGTCAGAGAAATAATACAGGAAGATTATGAAGGACTGATGAAACTGTATATGCAGCTTCATGACAATCCTTTTCCTGAAAAAGACAACAAAATGGAAGCACTGTGGAACAGAATTTTGGAGGATAAGGATCATCACATTATTGTAGCCGTAGAAGACGGGAAAATCGCTGCCTCCTGTGTCTGCGTGATTATTCCGAATCTGACACATGGTCAGAGATCCTATGCTTTGATCGAGAATGTGATCACCGACGAGGCATTCAGAAAGAGAGGACTGGCGACAGCCTGTCTTAACTATGCAAGAGAAATTGCAGTCAGGGAAAACTGCTACAAAATGATGCTGCTCACCGGTTCCAAAGAGGAGAGTACTCTTAAATTTTATGAGCAGGCGGGGTACAACAGAAAGGATAAGACGGCGTTTATACAGTGGATATAACATCGTTTATATTTATGCCATAATTTTGGAGAACAAGTGAGTGAGAAGGGAGTCTTTTATGAACAGCTTAAAAGTAGCGTTATTACAGATTTTGCCGGAAAAAACGTTGGAGCAAAACAGGCAGAAAGGCTTTACATATTGTAAAAAGGCAAAGGAAATGGGAGCGGATATCGCACTGTTTCCGGAAATGTGGAGTGTGGGATACTGCATTCCGGAGGATTTGAAAGAATTGAAAGCGAGTGCCGTCTCTGCGGACAGTGTATTTGTGAATTCCTTCGGAGAGCTTGCAAGGGAACTTCAGATGGCCATCGGTATTACCTTTTTGGAAGAATATGAACCCTTACCGAGAAATACAATCTGCCTGTTTGACCGATTTGGGGAAAGGAAGCTTGTCTATGCAAAGGTACATACCTGTGACTTTGGCGAAGAATGCAGATTGACTCCGGGTGACGATTTCTACGTGACAGAGCTCGATACTGCGCAGGGCAATGTGAAAGTAGGCGCCATGATCTGCTATGACAGAGAGTTTCCGGAGAGTGCAAGAATCTTAATGTTAAAGGGTGCGGAGATTATTCTGGTGCCCAATGCCTGCCCTATGGAGATCAACCGGCTTTCTCAGTTGCGCGCCCGTGCCTATGAAAATATGGTAGGGATTGCAACCGTAAATTATCCTTACGGGCAGCCTGATTGCAACGGCCATTCCTCCGCCTTTGACGGTATCGCTTACAGACCGGAAGACTTTACTTCCCGGGATACACTGGTTATTGAGGCAGGGGAGAGGGAAGGAATCTATATGGCAGACTTCCCGCTTGAGGAAATCAGAGAGTACAGAAGCCGGGAAGTGCACGGCAATGCTTACAGGCATCCGAAGAAGTATAAGTTGCTGCTTGCTGAGGAGATTCAGGAACCTTTTATCAGAGAGGATTATAGACGTTAATCATAGGGATGAATATTGTGTCAGCATCTTAATTGTTATTCAAAATTGAAATGACATAATCAATAGATAGTTTAAGCTCGTTGGAAATTTCTTCAGGCCTCTTGCCTTTACAGTGCAATTTAAAGATATCTCTCTCAGCTTCTGCCTCGTGGACTTTTGCTACAGCCTCATCCCGTTCAGCAACAACTTTATCCCGCTCGGCTTTTGCTGCAGTCACCTCTTCCTGCAGCTGGGACACCATCAGTCGCTCCATGTTCTTATCCATGATATACAGTTCTTTCGATAACATACCGATCAGCTCCTTTGGATCCTTTGCAAACTCCATGATCTCCTGATAGATGGGAGCAAAGCAGGGAAACGCTTCTATCAGCGCACCGATTACTACAGGATCAGTGGCGCTTAGAAAGGTCAGCCATGCTTCCAACTCACTACAGTCTTTAGTAATATTATGTACGTTAGAATGGAAACTGTCAAGGCACAGAAAGATGTGGAGTTTCCCGGGACTCTGCTCCATCATGATGATGTAAAGTGTTCACAGAATTTTCACAAAATAATTAGCACTCACCTATTGACAGTGCTAACAATACGTGTTATATTACAACTAGAACAAGGGAGAAGAAGAGAAATAATCAATTCGGATCCCGGATAAAATAGTTATCAATGGCATTTATGTCAATAAAAAGAATGGAGGAATGACTTATGTTAATGCCTAGTATTTTTGGAGAAAACGTATTTGATGATTGGATGGATTTTTCATTTCCTGATATTGATAAGAAGCTTTACGGGAAACACGCAAAGAATGTAATGAAAACTGATATCAGGGAAATGGATGACAGCTATGAGGTTGTAATTGATCTGCCCGGATTTAAGAAAGACGAAATTGAGGTTCAGCTGGAAAACGGATATCTGACAATATCCGCTGCAAAAGGACTTGACAAGGATGAGACTGATAAGCAGGGCAAATACCTTCGTCAGGAGCGTTATGCAGGTTCCATGAGCAGAAGTTTCTATGTAGGCGAGGATATCACGGAAGAAGACATTCACGGTAAGTTTGAAAACGGTATTCTGAAGCTGGATATTCCTAAGGTTGAAGCTAAGAAAGTAGAACAGAAAAAGCATATAGCAATTGAAGGCTAATATGTATTTCCTGCCCCGGGAGTTATCCCGGGGCAATTTTTAAGTTTGTAGGAAGTTCTGGACGTTTGCTCTCATGAGAAAGCAGGGTGATGGTAATGAGCGGGAAAAGAGATTATTATGATGTCCTTGGCATTGATAAAAGAGCGGATGAAGCAGCGATAAAAAAGGCTTACAGAAAACTTGCCAAAAAATATCATCCTGATACCAATGCAGGGGATCCTGAGGCGGAAGAAAAATTTAAAGAAGTAACGGAAGCTTATAATGTACTGAGCGATAAAGAAAAGAAAAAACTTTATGATCAGTTTGGACATGCAGCTTTTGAAGAAGGCGCCGGCGATCCGCATTTCCATGAAAATGCGCAGGGAGGTTATCAGGAGTTTCACTTTAACGGAAACGATGTTGATCTGGATGATTTATTTGGCGATATATTTGGGCATAGAGGAGGTTTTGGCGGCAGTCGCTTCGGCAGTGAACGTGGCTTTGGAAATAGTCATTTTAGTGGCGGCTCATGGCAAGGCTGCTACGGGAAAAAAGGGCAGGACGCAGAAGCTTCGGTGGAGGTCAGTTTTGAAGAAGCAGCACTTGGATGTGATAAGCTGATCCATTTTCGCAATCCGGATGGTTCCACGGAGTCTTTGCAGGTGCATATACCGGCCGGAATAGATTCCGGACAAAAGGTAAGACTGAAAGGAAAAGGAATGCCCGGCAGAAATGGCGGAGAAAACGGTAATCTTCTTCTTGAAGTGAAGATTAAAGAAAGCGCAACTTATGAAAGAAAAGGTATGGACGTCTATTCTACCGTCAACGTGCCCTTTATCACGGCGACCCTTGGAGGCGAAGTGATTGTGGACACTCTTTACGGAAAAGTCAGCTGTAAGATTAAGGAAGGCACACAGTCGGGAACAAAGATACGACTTCGCGGCAAAGGAATTGTCTCCATGAAAAATCCTTCTGTAAAGGGGGATCATTATGTGATCGTACAGATACTGGTGCCGAGACATCTGAATCCTGAGGCAAAAAGAAAACTGAAGGAGTTTGGAGATGCTGTGAGAGTAGCATAAAATGACAAAAGTATAGTTTATAAATTTTTAATAAAAACATTAGCACTCGCCATTGACGAGTGCTAACAATGGTGCTATAGTCTAGCTAGAACAAAAGGAAAGTGAGGAGTGCTTATGAATATCAATAAATTCACACAGAAGTCCATGGAAGCAGTGGAAGGCTGCCAAAAGCTTGCTTATGAGTATGGCAATCAGGAAATTGAGCAGGAGCATCTGCTTTACAGCCTCCTTACCATGGAAGACAGCTTGATTTTGAAATTAATAGAAAAGATGGAAATCAACCCTCAGTACTTTGTAAATAAGGTGGAGGAAGCCATCAGTAAGAGAACGAAGGTACAGGGCGGTCAGCCTTATGTGGGCCAGGATCTGAACAAGGTTCTGATCTCCGCAGAGGATGAACTGAAGGTCTTTGGCGATGAATATGTGTCTGTAGAGCATCTGTTCCTCGCTATGATCAAATACCCAAACAGAGCGATCAAAGAATTATTTAAAGAGTTCGGCATTACCAGAGAAAGGTTCCTGCAGGCCCTTTCCACTGTAAGAGGAAATCAGCGGGTAACCTCTGACAACCCGGAGGCAACCTATGATACTCTTGCCAAATACGGACAGGATCTGGTGGAAAAGGCAAGAGACCAGAAGCTGGATCCGGTAATCGGCAGAGACAATGAAATCAGAAATGGGATCCGGAGTCTGTCTAGAAAGACAAAAAATAACCCTGTGCTGATCGGTGAACCCGGTGTGGGAAAAACAGCTGTGGTCGAGGGACTTGCACAGCGTATTGTAAAGGGGGATGTACCTCAGGGCTTAAAGGACAAGAAGATTTTTGCACTGGATATGGGTGCTCTTGTTGCAGGCGCCAAGTACCGTGGTGAGTTTGAGGAGCGTCTGAAAGCGGTACTTGAGGATGTAAAGAACAGTGACGGGCAAATCATCCTGTTTATCGATGAGCTGCATACCATTGTGGGTGCAGGAAAGACGGACGGTGCTCTTGATGCCGGCAACATGCTAAAGCCTATGCTGGCGAGAGGGGAACTGCATTGTATCGGTGCCACAACCCTGGATGAATACAGACAGTATATCGAAAAGGATGCCGCTCTGGAAAGACGTTTCCAGCCTGTTATGGTGGAGGAGCCTACGGTGGAGGATACCATTTCCATTCTGCGTGGGCTGAAGGAGCGGTATGAGGTATATCATGGTGTTAAGATCATGGATAATGCATTGGTAAGCGCTGCGGTGCTTTCCAACCGGTATATCTCCGACAGGTTCCTTCCGGATAAGGCAATCGATCTGGTGGATGAGGCATGCGCTCTGATCAAAACAGAACTTGACTCTATGCCCACAGAGCTGGATGAACTGAACCGTAAGATTATGCAGTTGGAAATTGAGGAAATTGCTCTGAAAAAAGAAGATGACCGTTTGAGTCAAGAAAGACTGGAGGCTTTGCAGAAGGAGCTTGCTGAACTGCGTGATGAATTCAGCAACCGAAAGGCGCAATGGGAGAATGAAAAGGCATCTGTAGAAAAGCTTTCAAAACTGCGTGAAGAAATCGATTCTGTCAACAGTCAGATTGAAATTGCACAGCGGGAAGGCGATTATGCAAAGGCCAGCGAATTAAATTACAGTAAGCTCCCTTCCTTAAAGAAACAACTCGAAATTGAAGAAGAACAGGTGAAGAACAAGGATCTGTCCCTGGTACATGAAAGTGTATCTGAGGAAGAAATTGCAAGAATCATATCCAGATGGACAGGAATTCCTGTTGCCAAGCTGACAGAGAGTGAGAGAAACAAGACCTTACATCTGGATGAGGAACTGCATAAACGTGTGGTTGGGCAGGATGAAGGCGTTACTAAAGTGACAGAAGCAATTATCCGTTCCAAGGCAGGAATCAAGGATCCCACAAAGCCCATCGGTTCTTTCCTGTTCCTCGGCCCCACCGGTGTAGGTAAGACAGAACTTGCCAAGTCACTGGCGGCAGCTCTGTTTGATGATGAGAATAATATGGTGCGTATCGATATGAGTGAGTATATGGAGAAATATTCCGTGTCAAGACTAATCGGGGCGCCTCCCGGATATGTGGGATATGAGGAAGGCGGACAACTGACCGAAGCAGTCAGAAGAAAACCGTACTCTGTAGTGCTTTTTGATGAGATTGAAAAAGCCCATCCCGATGTGTTCAATGTACTTTTACAGGTACTTGACGACGGACGTATCACGGATTCCCAGGGACGTACCGTGGACTTTAAAAATACCATACTGATCATGACCTCCAACATTGGAGCTTCCTATCTGCTTGATGGTATTGACCAAAGCGGTAACATCAGTGAAGAGGCACAGAAACTGGTAATGGAGGATCTGAGAGCTCATTTCAGACCGGAATTTCTGAACCGTTTGGACGAAACTATTTTATTTAAACCATTGTCCAAGGAAAATATTGGTGGTATTATAAAACTGATCATAGCGGATCTGAACAGGAGACTTTCCGATAAGGAGCTTACCGTGGAACTTTCTGAGGCAGCAGAAGCCTTTATCGTTGAAAATGCCTATGATCCTGTCTATGGTGCAAGACCGTTAAAACGTTATATCCAGAAATATGTGGAGACCCTTTCTGCAAAACTGATTCTTGCCGATAAGGTGGATGAGGGAGATACCATCTGGATTGATGTGAAGAATGGCGAACTGACCGCCGAGGCGAAAAGGAGTTAACCGAAGATATGATACCACAGGACCCTGTAATGTTGCTTAGCTTTATCAACCTGAAACTTCGGGATTTCTATGGAAGTCTGGATGTACTTTGCGACGACATGGATGTCAGCAAAAGCGAAATTGAGGAAAAGCTGGGCGGGATCGGTTATTTTTATGACGGAGAGAAAAATCAATTTGTCGTAAAATAAAACAGAATCCGAAAGAATGAGGGGTACAAAAGATGAATTTTATTAAGAAGAATGGTTATGGACTTGCTCTGTGCATTGTGATCGCATTGCCTTGCTGGTTTCTCGGCAAGCAGTTTCCGGTGATTGGAGGGCCTGTGTTTGCCATCCTTGCAGGAATGGTTATCACATTGCTTCTGAAGGATAAGTCAAAGCTTCAGGGAGGGATTACCTTTACTTCCAAGAAGATTTTGCAGTATGCGGTGATATTGCTTGGGTTTGGCATGAATCTGTCAGAAATTGCCAAGGTAGGGATGCAGTCTCTGCCGATTATTCTTTCAACAATCACCACATCACTTGTCATTGCCTTCTTATTGCAGAAATTGATGAAGATGCCTTCTAACATCTCTACGCTGGTTGGCGTGGGATCTTCCATCTGTGGCGGTTCCGCGATTGCGGCAACAGCTCCTGTCATTGGAGCGGATGATGAAGAAATTGCACAGTCTATTTCCGTTATCTTTCTGTTCAATGTGATTGCGGCCCTGATCTTCCCCTCTCTTGGAGGGATGCTGGGCATGACGAATGAGGGATTCGGACTTTTTGCAGGTACGGCAGTTAACGATACATCTTCCGTGACGGCAGCTGCTTCCGCCTGGGATGGTATGCATCCGGGCTCCAATGCGCTGGACACGGCGACCATCGTAAAGCTGACACGTACTCTGGCAATCATTCCCATTACGCTGGTGCTCGCTTTCTGGCGTACGGCAAAGATGAAAAAAGCAGGTAAGGGAGGCGAAAGCACTTTCAGTCTGAAAAAAGTATTCCCTTTCTTCATTCTGTTTTTTGTGCTGGCATCCGTGATTACTACTGTTTCTGTCATGGCAGGTGTGGATGCATCATTTTTCAAGCCTTTTAAAGAATTGTCAAAGTTCTTTATTGTGATGGCAATGGCGGCAATCGGATTAAATACAAATATCGTCAAACTGGTGAAAACCGGAGGAAAACCTATTTTTATGGGATTATGCTGCTGGATCGGAATTGCATGCGTGAGTATTTTCATGCAGCGGATATTGGGTATTTTCTAAATATTGATACTTTTACTTCAGAGAAGCTGTGCTCAAAACAGGAGCACAGCTTTTTGACGTCTTTTGCAGGAAATAAATGATTGAAGAAACTGTCTTTTTGGAATATACTTAACACGTGCGTTTTGCATAAAAGCAGGTGCGTGCAAAAATAGAAATATGGTTTTAAAGGAGCTTTTTTGTGGATCGGCAATTGGATAATGAGGAAATAATAAGAGAAAGACGCAGACAGAAGATGCGGGAAATGCAGCGGCAGAAAAAAAGGCAGATGCAGATGAGAAAGGCAATTCGTACGTATGCACCTCTGGTGGGCGGAATTCTTCTTTTTTGTATCATTGTCTTTACAGGTTATAAAATTTTCAGGAAAACCTTTGGACTGGATCAATATAAGGAAAATAAAACGAAAACAGAGCAAACTGACAATAGTGTCGCTGATGAGACAGTGAGCCTTCAGGTTACGAATGGGGAAGATGAAAATATTGACCAAGGTGATCAAAAGGCGGAGTTCCCAACGGAAAACAAAGTGCAGAAGGTTTACACTGCAAAGGCTACGGAGGATACAGTACAACCGGGCGAGGATGTCATCAGTAAGCATGCGATTTTGATTGATTTGGAAAATAATACGATTCTTGCCCAGAGAGATGCTTCTGCCATTATCAATCCTGCTTCCATGACAAAAATATTAACGGTTTTGGTTGCGGCAGAGAATATAGGTGAAGAAAATCTTGAGGATACTTTTACCATAACGATTGATATTACGGATTACAGTTACAGAAATGACTGCAGTAATGTAGGATTTGACGTCGGAGAAACGGTTACAGTTCGAGATCTGCTTTATGGAACGATTTTGCCTTCCGGTGGTGATGCTGCACTGGGACTTGCAACCTATGTTGCCGGAAGTCAGGAAGCCTTCGTTGCTATGATGAACGAAAAGCTTGAAGAACTGGGACTTTCAAAAACGGCTCATTTTACCAACTGCATTGGACTTTATGACGAGGAGCATTACTGTACAGTTTATGATATGGCAATGATTCTGGAGGCAGCTCTTGACAATAAATTGTGCAGGGAAGTCTTATCTGCACATACTTACACTACCTCAGAGACACAGCAGCATCCGGAGGGAATCACGATCTCCAACTGGTTCCTCAGAAGGATTGAGGACAAGGATACAGGCGGAGAAGTTGTCTGTGGAAAGACAGGATATGTAGTACAGTCCGGAAATTGTGCGGCAAGCTATGGAATTGACAATGCGGGCAAAGGATATATTTGTGTGACCGCTGATTCTACCAGCAGCTGGAGATGTATTTATGATCATGTTGTTCTGTATAAGCAGTTTTCTACCGAAAATGACAGTGCGGACCTGCCTGAAGAACAGTAAAGTAGCAAAAAATAAGAAAGGTTGCCTGGTATGCGGGAGAAATACGGGCATATAAATAGAATAAGATCTCTTTTACAGCAAAGAAGCCATGTAATATGAAAAAAAGGATTTTATCCTGTATTATATTGATGATTTTTCTTGCGCTAATCTGTCTGGTCGGTTATCGAAAGTCAGAACCAAGACCGGTTATGGGTAAAGCGGTTACGGAGGAAGGCAACAAGAAAATAGCCCTCACTTTTGACGACGGTCCCCATCCCTATTATACGGAGCAACTGCTGAAGGGGCTAAGAGAACGGGGTGTAAAAGCTACATTCTTTATCACCGGACAGAATGTGGAAGCCTATCCTGAGATTGTGAAGGAAATCTATGACGACGGACATCTGATCGGCAACCATACTTATAGTCATACTCAGCTGACTGCCAGAAATGAGGATGCTTTTAAACAGGAGCTTATTAAAACAAACGAAGCGATCAGGGAAGTGACAGGTGAGGACACGATTTATGTGCGCCCGCCCTACGGCAGTTGGAACAAGGAATTTGAAAAAGAACTGAATATGTTCCCTGTGCTGTGGACGATCGATCCACTTGACTGGTGCAGCAGCAATGTTTCCTGCATTGTAAACACAGTCTGCTCAAAGGCAGGGGAGAATGATATCATTCTCATGCATGATCAATACAAAACGACAGTGACAGCAGCCCTTACAATTGTGGACGAACTGACGAAAGAAGGATATGAGTTTGTTACGGTGGATGAGTTGTTGTTTGACTGAAAATAATTCTTTAGCTAAAAAAAGGATTATTTTTTTACTTTTTTTAACTTAAACGATTGAGTAATTACCTAATATGTGTAATCTGAATAAAAAATATTATAAAATCTAAAAAATCACTGTCAATTTTGCTTAAAATATAATATACTAGAAGCACAGATACAAATGATGATCTTTTGGGAGGGAACATTATGAAGTTACCGGCAAGACAGCTTAAGCCGACAAAGGACGCAAAGGAGCCAAAGGTAAAGAGAGAAAAAATACCAAAAACGCTGAAAAATCAAGGAAAATTGAAAGCTTTGAAAGAAGCTGGAGCAGAGAAACTTAAGTCGTTGAAAGGTACGAAAACGATAAAGGAAGACAGGAAGGAAAAAGAACCCGGAAACAAAAAGCCAAGCAAACTGTTTGGTTTGCAGAATAAAATATTTATCTGTTTTATTGTGCCTATTGTTTTCATGATAGCAGTCGGGTTTATTTCCTACTATTATTCTGCTGAGGGCCTCAGTGAGAAATTTAAGGAAGCTTCCGGACAGACTGCCAATATGGCAATTCAGTATCTGGATACCAGCTGCACTTACATTCAGGCAGACGGTATGAAATATGCTTTTGATAGTAATATTGAAAATTATACACTTGGAATGCCGGGAAAAAGTGTTGTAGAAAAGGCAAATTTTCAAAATGATACGCGTGTGACGCTGATGGCATCCCAAACCTCTAACCCGTTTGTAAGTAATATACATATTATTCCGAAAACCGGGAATATGGTTATTTCTACTGTTAGTTCCAATAAATATGACGGATTCTATGACAGCTACTGCGAGGAAATGTTGAACTATTCCGAGGATGGCCGTACACTTTCCAAATGGGTGGAGGAACATCCCCTTTTGGATGAGAATCTGGGACTTTCGGGGGACGATTACTTTATCGCTTTTCAGACCCAGACCAGCAAGAAATTCGCATATGTTGTCATCGATATAAAAACGGATGCATTGCTTGGCATTTTGGACGAGATGGATCTTGGAGATGGCAGTATTACTGGATTTGTAACGACAGGTGGCAAAGAATTGTTCCGTGAAAATACTGCAGAGGGAGAGCAGAGCAGTATTGCGGAGGGCGAAAAAGTATTTGCGGATCAGGAGTTTTATTTGCAAAGTCTTGAGTCCGAGGATACTACAGGTGCCATGGATGTGACCTGGCATGGAGAAAAATATCTGTATATTTATGCAAAGAGTGAAATCTGTGACGTGACGCTGTGTGAGCTTATTCCTGTTAATGTTGTGACAGGTCAGGCTGAAAAGATAAAGAATATCACAATAACTCTTGTGATACTGGCAGCTATCATATCAGTGATCATAGGGTTGTTCATTACCTTTGGAATCCAGAGAAATATGAAGAGAATATCAAAGAAACTGGATGAGGTTGCCAAAGGAGATTTGACAGTCAGTGTGAAGGCTCACGGAAGAGATGAGCTCCAGTCGCTGGCAACATCAGCCACTAATATGATTTACAATAATAAGAAACTGGTGCAGAAGCTTTCGGGAACCGTTCAGCAGCTGGAAAATTCCACCAATGAAGTAAACAATGCTTCCGGTGATATCAACAGTTGTTCCGCTGATATTACAAGGGCAATTGATGAGATCAGTCAGGGAATGTCCAAGCAGGCGGAGCACGCCGAGGAATGTGTGGTTATGACTAACTCTTTATCCGAGAAGATGAAGGGCATCAGCGATATGGTAGTGGAAGTGGAAACCCTGGTAGATAAAACAGAGAAGATGATTGACCATGGAACTGAAATTGTAAATGCTCTGGGTGAGCGGGCGAGAGAGACATCGGATATCACGTCAAGAGTGGGAAGCAGCATTGAAGTGTTAAAGACAGAATCCGATATTATCAACGGCTTTGTACAGACAATAAGTGATATTTCCAAACAGACAAATTTACTTTCACTGAATGCCTCCATAGAGGCGGCAAGAGCAGGCGCTGCAGGGCGTGGATTTGCTGTGGTTGCAGAGGAAATCCGTAAGCTGGCCGATGATTCTAATAAGGCTGCAGAAGAAATACGCAACAATGTAGCGAATATCAGCGCCCAGACCTTGAGCAGTGTGAACAGTGCGAAAGAGGCGGAGGCCATGGTTGCACTGCAGACAGAAGCAGTGGATGAGGTTGTCACTGTATTTAAAAATATGAATAAGCAGATGGCGGATCTTTTCTCAAGCTTGAAGAAAATTGCAGAGAGTACCGAATCAGCAAACAAAGAAAGAAATGAAACTTTGGATGCAGTGGAAAATATTTCGGCAATCATTGAGGAAACCGCAAGCGGCTCTGAACTGGTTCATGAAATGGCAATGCAGCTGCTCAGCAGTGTGGAAAAATTAAATGAGACTGCCAAGAATCTTGATGAAGATATGAATGGACTGAAGACGGAAATTTCAGTCTTCAAGCTAGATTAAAGTCAGATGAATAAAATACAGGAGGGTATCCTTTCAGATAAGAGAATCTGAAAGGATACCCTCTTTATTGTGCGCCTGGCGGCGCACGTTTCCAATGGGT